>JAJQIG010000046.1:140552-259427 GCA_021199335.1 Oscillospiraceae bacterium
ATCATAATGAATCAACACCTTTTGGGAGGTATAATATTTATCCGATACCGACATAAAGCCGTCTTACCTATACTGTCGGACTCACTCCTTTGCAGAATTTATTAAAGATTCAGAATGTAGTAGCAACGTTTCAAACTTTTCATAAGTCACCGCTCCTTTCACCTTCAGCACCGAGATTAATGACATCTAACGCATTTTTATCATGCCTTTCCGTGAAATTTTAAGCGTTTTGCCTTTTATGTAAAGCCTAAAGGCGTAAAAACTTTCAATTCAGTGGAGAGAGCATTCTCGATGTGGAGCGTATTCCGGGCTTTTCGGAGAAAGTACACCGAAATTTAGGTATAAAAAATCCGTATATCCCGTTGGTGTTATCCGAGATATGCGGCTACGGCTGTTTTCGCTCTAAGTTTTTATTTTCCGATAAGATCGGGTTCGGAGTGAAGCGCTTGGGCTTTTCCTTTAAACTCCGCAATCTTTCTTAAAGCTATACTTCGCACGAGCCACACACAATGCTCTCTGAAAACTGCTGCTCTGTCATCTCCATGGGACTCGCCATCCTTTCCAAGTGTTACTTTAAGTTCCGCTCCCATTGAATAAATCCTGCTGTAGCATAAAACAATGATTGAATTTATTCGAGAATTCGGATTTAAGACTTTGGGGAGAAGATTCGGTTCGGATTTTCTTTACCCTTGCCTCTTATCCTTCCCTTGAGTATAATATACCACATTATTTGTACAAAGTCAACAGTTTTTTAAATTAATCTTACACATATTTTGTGCTGATTTTTTATTTATTTTACATCTTGACATTTCTATATATAAGTAGTAAAATAAAAAATGTTGGGTGTCTGAAAATCTGATACCGAATATATTTTTTGCAGGAGGTACCGAATTATGGCAGATAACTTTGATAATTTTGATATGGGCGCCGACCTCTTCACTCTTGTGGATGAGGATAACGTTGAGCAGACATTTGAAAAAATTGATGAGATGGATGTGGGTGATGAGCATTATTATGCCCTTGTTCCTTATTATGACGACCCAACCAAGGAGCTTGAGGCTGATACCGAGCTTGTTGTTCTTAAGTCCGAGTATGACGAGAATAACGAGGAAACCCTTGTAACCATCGACAGTGATGAGGAATACGAAAAAATCGGAAATATGTTTCTCGAACGTCTTAATGAGTTATATGACGGTGAGTGATATTCATTATTTCCATGCAGTGCATAAACATAGTTAAGTGATCTCCGCAAATGGCTTTGGCTTTAAGCATTTGCGGAGATTTGTTTTGCGGAGCGGTCTTTAAAAAAGTTTTTTCATTGACACAACCAATATAATGTTGTATAATAAAGAAGGATTTTATTTTTTTATGATATGGAGGAAAAAGAATGTATCCGCTTAAATTGACCCCTGCCTTTAAGGACTATCTCTGGGGAGGAACAAGGCTTCGTGATGATTATGGCAAAAAATGTGACTTTGATAAGGTTGCCGAAAGCTGGGAGCTTTCATGCCATAAGGACGGCAATTCCGTTATCGCAAACGGCGAGAGTGCGGGAATGACCCTCTCTGATTATATAGTGAAGGAGGGTAAATCCATCCTCGGAACAAATTGCGAGCGTTTCGAGAATTTCCCTGTGCTTATTAAGCTTATTGATGCAAAGGACAATCTTTCCGTTCAGGTTCACCCCGATAATGAGTACGCCATGCGGGTTGAGGGGGAGTACGGCAAAACCGAAATGTGGTATGTCGTTGACTGCGATGAGGGGGCGACACTCCTTTATGGCTTTAAGAACAACGTTACGAAGGAAGAATTTGCCGAGCGTATCAAAAACAATACCCTGCTTGAAATAACAAATGCCGTTCCCGTTAAAAAGGGAGATGTTTTCTTTATCGAATCGGGTACTCTACACGCTATCGGAAAAGGCATACTTATTGCGGAAATTCAGCAAAATTCCAATACAACCTACCGTGTTTATGATTACGGACGTGTCGGTGCGGATGGAAAAACAAGACCCCTACATATAGAAAAGGCACTCGATGTAACAAAGCTTTGCCCCGCAAAACCTTACCCCACAGTCGCCCCCATGACAGAGAACGGCTGTACGAAACAGCTTCTCTCAAAGTGCGAGTATTTCACGGTATATAAGCTTAACATAGATGATTCGGCTGACTTCAATGCCGATAATACCTCATTTGAGTGCTTGCTTAACCTTGAGGGCAGCATAAAACTCGTCTGTGGGGATAACGAAATCTCTCTCGAAAAGGGCGAAACTGCCTTTATACCCGCAGGGTGCGGAAAATATACAATCATGGGTAAATGCGAAGCTATTCTTACAAGAATAGACTGATTGCCGCTTTATTGAAATGAAAGGCTGATAAATTATGAAATATTATATCGGAATTGATCTTGGCGGAACAAATATTAAGGCGGGAGTAGTCAACGAGAATTACGAAATCATTGCAAAGGCATCGACCAAAACGAATTGTCCACGCCCGGCAAAGGAGATTGCGGACGATATGGCTGCCGTTAGTATCGAAGCCGCAAAAAATGCGGGGATTTTTATTGATGATGTTGAATGGATCGGCATAGGAACTCCCGGAATTGCCGATAATGTTAACGGAACTATTCCCTATTCCAATAACCTCGGGTTCAATAATGTTCCCATAAGAAAGTATATACAGGAGCATATCAATAAACCCGTCTATGTTGCGAACGACGCAAACGCAGCCGCTTACGGTGAGTATGTTGCGGGAGCGGCAAAGGGTGCCTCCGATGCCGTCTGCATTACCCTTGGAACGGGTGTAGGCGCAGGAGTTATTATTGACGGGAAAATTTTTACGGGAAGAAATCTTGCCGGAACAGAAATCGGGCATATGGTAATCTCCGTTGACGGCCCACAGTGTACCTGCGGAAGAAAGGGCTGCTTCGAGGTTTATTCCTCCGCAACGGGGCTTATTAATATGACGAAGCAGGCTATAAAGGGGAATCCTGCATCTCTCATTGCCGAATATGAGAAGACAGACGGAAAGGTTTCCGCGCGTCATGCGTTCAATGCTATGAGAGCAGGTGATGAAGCCGGAAAAGCAGTTGTTGACAGGTACATAAAGTACCTTGCGGCGGGAATTACAAATGTAATTAACATCTTCCAACCCGATATTCTCTGCATAGGCGGAGGAGTTTGCAATGAGGGCGACCCGCTCATGCTCCCGATGAAGGATCTTGTAAAACAGGAGGTTTATACAAGAATGCTCGACTGCAACACTGAAATAACCGTTGCTAAGCTTGGCAATGATGCGGGAATAATCGGCGCGGCATTTCTCGGCAAGGCGGAGTAAATAATGGGTAAGTTTGATTTTCTCAATTTTGACTCGGAGTTTAATGCGGAAGAATTTCTCATGAAACAGAAGAGCTATGCCCACCTTAAACGAGATGAGCTTGACAGCCTGCCCGAGGATGAAATTGTTCCTGCTGTAACGGCTTGGATCGAGAGCAAATTTTCCGAGGACTGGTCTGATATGTGCGAGAAGATAAATTCTCTGCCTACCCCATGCATGAATGTCTACTGCGCCGATTATGTCAAATCGGAGGTTTTGAACGGGGGATTTTCTCAGGCTTTCTTCAATACCTCAAGGGATTTTATAGGGGCTGCGGCGGAGGGATTTCGTGCAATCGGCTGCATTGAAACCGCTGATGCTGTTGAGCTTGCGCTTAAAGCCCATTTCGACAGCGGAGTAAAGCCGACAGGCAGAAGCATTGATGATTTTATCAATTTTCGCTCCAACGGGGCCTTTGACGATGCGGATAGGGCATTTTTCGAAGCCTTTGACCAATCAAAATTCGATAATCTTGCCGGAAAATATATTTTGAGCTATAAAAAATATTTCGGCGATTAATGACTTGGCAAAAAACAAATTATGGAATTTTTAAATTGAAAGGATAGATTAAAATGGAATGTAAAGATTGCGGTAATTTCTTCTGTGAGGGTGCGGATAAAGCGCCCCAGCGTTCGCTTTTCAACGCCTTGGGATTTACCAAAGAGGAAATGTCAAGACCCATGGTCGGTATAGTTTCCTCATATAATGAAATTGTCCCCGGACATATGAATATCGACAAAATTGTGGAAGCTGTAAAAATGGGAGTTGCAATGGCAGGCGGTACGCCCGTTGTGTTCCCGGCAATTGCAGTTTGCGATGGTATAGCAATGGGACATGAGGGAATGAAATATTCCCTCGTTACAAGGGGACTTATTGCCGATTCAACAGAATGCATGGCTCTCGCCCACCATTTTGACGCGCTTGTTATGATTCCAAACTGTGACAAGAATGTGCCCGGCTTGCTTATGGCTGCCGCAAGGGTAAACGTTCCGACAATATTTGTTTCGGGCGGTCCTATGCTTGCAGGTCATGTAAAGGGCAGCAAAACCTCTCTTTCAAGTATGTTTGAAGCTGTCGGAGCATATACCGCAGGAAAAATTACAGAGGAAGAATTTGAGGAATATGAAAATAAGGCTTGCCCCACCTGCGGAAGCTGCTCGGGTATGTATACAGCCAATTCGATGAACTGCCTTACCGAAGCAATCGGCATGGGCCTTAAGGGCAATGGTACAATTCCCGCAGTTTATTCCGAAAGAATACGTCTTGCTAAGCAAGCAGGTATGCAGGTTATGGAGCTTTACAGAAAGAATATCCGCCCACTCGACATTATGACGGAAAAGGCTTTTCATAACGCAGTTGCGGTTGATATGGCTCTCGGCTGCTCAACGAACAGTATGCTCCACCTTCCTGCAATTGCACACGAATGCGGAGTTAAGCTGAACCTTGATATTGCCAACAAAATAAGCGCAAAAACCCCGAATATCTGTCACCTCGCCCCTGCAGGTCATGCTTATATCGAGGAGCTTAATGAGGCGGGCGGTGTCTATGCCGTTATGAACGAGCTTGATAAAAAGGGTCTGCTTTATACCGACCTTATGACCGTTACGGGAAAGACCGTAGGGGAGAACATCAAGAACTGCGTTAATAAAAATACCGATATTATTCGTCCTATCGATAACCCATACAGTGAAACGGGCGGAATTGCTGTTCTTAAGGGAAACCTTGCAAAGGATGGCTGCGTTGTGAAGAGGAGCGCAGTTGTTCCCGAAATGCTTAAGCACACAGGCCCTGCAAAGGTGTTCGACTGCGAGGAGGATGCTCAGGCAGCAATCCTCGGAGGAAAAATTGTAGAGGGTGATGTCGTTGTTATCCGCTATGAAGGACCTAAGGGCGGACCGGGAATGAGGGAAATGCTTAACCCCACCTCCGCAATTCAGGGCATGGGACTTGGCTCGTCCGTTGCGCTTATCACGGATGGACGTTTCAGCGGTGCATCAAGGGGCGCATCAATCGGACACGTTTCACCTGAAGCTGCCGAAGGCGGCATCATTGGAATCGTTGAGGACGGCGATATGATTACCGTTGATATCCCCAATTATAGCCTTACCCTTGATGTTCCGCAGGAGGAAATCGACCGCCGTATGGCAAGCTTTGTTCCGAAGAAAAAGGAACTCAAGGGCTACCTCAAGCGTTACGCAAAGAGTGTTTCCTCCGCTGCTGACGGAGCAATTCTCAATTAAAAGGATTACCCTATGAATAAAAATAAAAATATCGGTACAGCGAAAATCATAAGCATCCTTTTCTGTACCCTGACGGTATGTCTGCTTGCGGTTTTGATTGGGGTAAAAACCTATACGGGAGGTCAGATTAAAACTATAAGCAGCATCTATACAGCGGTGTCCCACGGAATATATGATGATTATAAGGAATGCTTTGCTGCAGGTTCTGATTATCTCTCCGAGAAGCAGTTTGACGAGCTTTGCTCCGATTACGAGCGGAATTGGGGAGAGGACTTCAGCCTTTCCGTGAAATATCTTTCAAGAGAAAAAGCGCAGGAAGGGTATAATGTGACCGTTAAGCTGACGGTTTATAATGAAAAGGAACATGAGAATTCAAACGTTTGCTTTTTTATGAAAAGGCAAAATGGCAAATGGGTTATTATGGAATAACGAATTTTCCCGAACCCTTGACCGTGCAAAGCTGTTATTCGGTCTTTGCACGGCGTTTATTATTTGTGTATTATGGGTGTATTTACTATGAAATTTTTGAGGAAAATAGGTAATTTTTTTGTCGCAGCAATTCCGTATTGGATTTTTGTCGGAATCCAGCTTGCGGTTTCAACTGTCGGTACAATAATACTCACTTTTATTGAGATAGCAAAAGCCGCCCCATCGGGGAATATTGACCCAAACGACCTTACCGAAAGCATACTTTCTTCGCAGTCTGTGCTGATTATTTCCGTTGTCGCAAATATAGCCTGCATTGCTGCGGCGTTAATTGAATTTAAGGTTCGTAAGCTGAAATTTAAGGATATTTCCCCTGTGAATCAAAATAAAAAGGTCTATATTTTTGCATTTGTTTTCACAATTGGCGCATTTTTCGTGCTGCAGACAGCGAATGCCGCTTTTCTCGGCATTATGGGAGTTACCGAAGCGGACTCCACCCAAGAAATGCTTGCGTCATCAACTCTTTTCACTTTCATAATTGCCCTTACCGCCCCCTTTTCTGAGGAGCTTGTTTTCCGTGGACTTATGGTGAAAACATTCGGGACATATTTTTCAACTCCGTTTTCTGTTATAGCAATAACGGCGGCGTTTATGGTTCTTCATTCGGCAAATATGAAATGCTATGCCTTGCTTTTTGGCTTGGTTCTTATGTTTTTGCGGTATAAATTCGGAGATTGGAAGCTTTGCCTTGTGTTCCATTTTACGGCAAATCTTATGTCCTGCCTCTTAACCCTTTTAGGTGATGACACAGCAGACAGAGTTATGTCCGTTGGCACAGTCGTTGGATTGGTTATAGCCGCCGCAGCTGTATACTTTATGATAAAATTTGCAAATAAGCCGCAAAAAGAGAAGCTCTCGGTAGGAATGGATTAAGGAGAACGCATATGAAAATTTATTCGGCAAGACATGGACAAACCGAGTGGAACAGCAAGGATGTTATATGCGGAATTACAGACATAAATTTAACCGAAAAAGGCAAAAAGCAAGCCCTTGAGCTTGCCGAAAAGGCGTATGCAAAGGGCGATATAGATGTAATATTATGCTCCCCGCTTAAACGTGCAAGGGAAACCGCACAGGCTGTTGCAGATAAAATCCATAAGGACATAATCATTGATGAAAGGCTTACCGAGTGGAACTATGGCTTTTATGAGGGTAAACACAGAACTGCCGAGGGTTTTGCGGATTCGAAGGTTGCTTTTGGAGTAAAAATGGGTGAGAACGGCGAATCCCTTTTGCAGCTTGCCCATAGAATTTATACCGTCCTTGATGAGGTGAGGGAAAAATACAGCGATAAAAATGTACTCCTCGTCTGTCACGGCGGTGTTTGCAGGGTTATCGAAACCTATTTTCACAACATGACAACGGAGGAGTTCTTAAATTTCTTTATGGGAAACTGCGAGCTTAGAGAATATGAAGCGTGAAAACTTAAAATTTGCTGAAAAAATGTAGGGGAGTGACAGAATGACCAAGGATGAGCTAATCCAATATGCCCTTACCCTGTCGGATGTGGCTGCTGACTGCCCCTTTGAGGCTGATTTTGAAAGCACAGTTCTGCGGCACAAGGACACGGGAAAATGGTTCGGCCTTATTATGAATTTGAACGGCAGAGATATAGTCAACCTTAAATGTGAGCCGATAAATGCCGACTTCCTGCGGAGTGTCTATAGCGGCGTAATTCCCGCATATCATATGAATAAAACACACTGGAATTCGGTTTATCTCAGCTCCGATGTCCCCGATGATGAAATCAAGACTATGACCCTTTGCAGCTATGAGTTAACGATAAAAAAGAAAGGACGGAAAAATCCCCATGAATAAAGAAGAAAGAGCTTTCAAAATCCCCGAGTATGAATATTTTGAAATGGGCGGAAAGTACAGTGGTTCAAAAAGGGGAATGAACTTCGATGATTTCAACTTTCGTATAACTCCAAAGGAAGAAATTACTGTACAAATATGGTATGATGTAAAGTACTTTGACCTGTCAGAAACGGTTTCGGAACACGTTTTTGAACAAAGCCGAAGCGGCTATCACGAAATGGTTGATTGGATAGAGGAACAGTATAAAGAATGGCTCAAGGAGCATACTCAAAGAAGCAGTGCGCTCGGCTATTTTTCCAAGGCTTCGGAGAAATAGGTTCAGCTTGTTATGCCGAAAAGCTCGGAGAGAAGCATTTTTCCCGATTCGGTGCGGAATATTTTCGCATAAGCTGATTTAATCGAATCATCGGATAGGTTATCCTCGTAAGCGTTGACGAGAAAATCCGCTTCGATAAGAATTTGCCATTCTATGCGGTCAATTCCGCTGTAGGTGTGATGATGTCCGATAAGAAAGCAGACCTCCTCGGTGAAGGAGCTTTCCGCATTAAGACTTGAGAGAATCTCCCTTGCAACGGGAATTCCCTCTTTTTGCTGATAAACCCCCGAACAGGAGTTGTATTTCTTCTCGCAGTTGTGAATTCCAATGTCATGAAGAACCGCGGCCGCTTCAAGGAGATTAAGCCGCTCCGAGGAAAGGCCCTCCATGCAGCCGATAAGCCTTGCGAAGGAATGAACCTTGATAAAATGCTGAATGCGTTTAGGGTCGCCGCAGTCATACTTGAAGGCAGACAACGTAAGTTTGTTTATATCAATCATAAAATTCCTCCCGAAAAATCAGAGCGGAACAAAATCCGCTCTGATTTTTTTATTTTGATGATTAGACGGACTGAATAAATCTGCTAAATGCAGCCATTCCGTCTTCGGTGCGCTTAAATACACCTGCGTGTTCAAGAACCTGCGCAAAGACCTTTCCTATTTCATCCTTGATAATTTCGTCAACATTTTCTGCAGTAACGCTGCGCTCTGAAGCAAATTTTTCCGCCCAGTCAGCGTGCTTTTCAAGAACAGGGTTGTTACGTACAGCGTCAATTCCTTTGTTCACAAGTACATCGGCAAGAAGCTCCATTTCTCCTTTAAGACGTGCAGGAAGAACCGCAAGCCCCATAACCTCGATAAGACCAATGTTTTCTTTCTTTATGTGGTGAAGCTCCGCATGAGGGTGAAAAACGCCGAGAGGATGCTCTTCGGTGGTAATGTTGTTGCGGAGAACAAGGTCAAGCTCATAATTGTTATTGCGTTTCCTTGCAATCGGAGTGATGGTGTTGTGCGGAATGCCGCCTGTTTCTGCAAAAATAAAGGAATCCTTGTCGGTATAGCTCCTCCATGCTGTGAGAATTTTGTCCCCAAGCTCAACAAGCCGTTCATAATCGGAGCAGCTTAGCCTTATTACCGACATAGGCCATTTAACTCTACCTGCCTTAACATCAGAAAATCCGCTGAAAGAGAAATATTCTTCAATGGGTGCTTTTTCCATAGCAAAGGTGTAATGTCCGCCTTGGAAATGCTCATGAGTGAGAATTGAACCGCCAACTATGGGCAAATCCGCATTTGAACCCACGAAATAATGGGGGAACTGCTCAACAAAGTCAAACAGCTTTGCAAAAGCGGAACGGTCGATTTTCATAGGTGTGTGACAACAGTTGAAAACAATGCAATGCTCGTTGTAATATACATATGGTGAGTATTGCAATGCCCAGCGGTCACCATTTATTTTCACAGGAATGATGCGATGATTTTCCCTTGCAGGGTGATTAACTCGTCCCGCATAGCCAACATTTTCCTCGCAGAGCTGGCACTTCGGATAGGAGCTTTGCTTTGCGTTAAGTGCGGCTGCGATGGCCTTAGGGTCTTTTTCGGGTTTTGAAAGATTGATTGTGACATCGAGAGTGCCGTATTCCGTTTCGGAAGTCCATTTAACATCCTTTGCAATGCGGTAGCGGCGAATATAGTCAGTGTCGCAGCTGAATTTGTAGTAAAAATCAGTCGCAGCTTCGGGCGATTTTTCACGATAGATATGGCGAAACCTTGCAATGACTTCGGACGGACGCGGAGTTAGACAGCCCATTATTTCCGTATCAAATAAATCACGATATACAATGCTGTCCTCAATAATTCCCTTTTCCACAGCATAGTCAAGAATGACCTTCAAAACGGGTTCAAGACTAACATCTGCAAAATTCTCCTCGGGGGGATTATATTCGTCCATTTTCAGCTTATGTATGATAGAGTTTGCGGCAAAAATTCTGTCCTCCGCAGTGATAAGGTTATTTTCAAGACCGTAGCAAATAAGCTTGCGCACGGCAGTGTCGATTTCAGCAGCCATAGTGTCAACCTCCAACAAATTATTACAAGAATATTATACCATAATCCCGCCTAAATTGCAACAGGGGTATAAATTTAAGTTTTATTAATAAAAATCAGAATCCGAAAAGAAGCAAAACCTCTTTTCGGATTCCTTTTAGAAAGATGTTGTCATATGATAGAAACAATCAATGTTTTATCCCATTACAACTGCAACCTCATGAGTTCCGGAGGTAAATACGGGAAGAATGTTGCCGTTGATAGCCTTTCCGTCAACCGTTACAGATTTAACACCCTTTGAAATGTGATTCGGGTTCTCAATCGTTACGTTGTATACAGCACCTCTGAATGTACGTGAAACCTCATAGCCATCCCAGTCCTTAGGAATGGATGGGTCGATTTTTAAGCCGTCATAGTCGGGTATAATTCCGAGAATGTATTGCGAAATTGCAACAAAATTCCATGCTGCAGTACCTGTGAGCCAGCTGTTCTTTGCTTCACCGAAACGCTTAGCGTCTTTTCCTGCAACCATCTGGGCGTAAACATAAGGCTCAGTTCTGTGAAGCTGTTCATCCTCCTGGTATGCGGGAGCAATTCTTGTGTAGTAATCAAACGCCCTGTCACCCATTCCCGCATGAGCGGCAGCACACATAATCCATGCATTGTTGTGGCAGAAAATGCCTGCATTTTCTTTATAGCCACCCGGATAAGTCGAAATTTCACCGTATTCTACAACGTATTTTGTAAATGCGGGATTGTTAAGAACAAGACCATGCTTTGTGCCAAGGTACTTGTCAATGCTATCCATAGTTTTTTCGGTAAATTCCTTTCCGCCTATATCGGACATTACGCAGAATCCTTGCGGTTCAATGAAGATTTTGCCCTCTTCATTCTCCTTTGAGCCAACCTTTTTGCCGTAAGCATCATATGCTCTGATGAACCAGTCACCGTCCCAACCGAAGTCAATAATAGCCTGTTTCATCTTTTCTATCTCAGCCTTAGCCTTGTCTGCTTCTTCTGTTTGACCTTTAATGCGGCAGAGCTTCTCATACTCAGGTCCGATATATGTAAACATACCTGCAATCATAACCGATTCGGCAGTTTCCTCGTTAAGCGGTGCGCCCGTTTCGGGGTTAACCTCCTTGGCAATGTTGGAAGCGGTGTTCTGGAAGCTTTCACCGGGAACTCTTGAGAAACAGTTCAGATTGAGGCAGTCGTTCCAGTCGGCTCTTCCGATAAGGGGAAGTCCGTGGGGACCCTTGTTGTTAACAACATGGTAGAATGACCTCTTAAGATGATCAAGGAGCGGCTGAGCAAGCTTTTCATCATTCTTGTAAGGAACCATTTCGTCAAGGATTCCCGTATCGCCTGTTTCCTTGATATAAGCCGCAGTGGAAAGAATCATCCAAAGCGGATCATCGTTAAAGTTTGTGCCGGCAGCATCGTTGCCCTTTTTGGTGAGCGGCTGATACTGGTGATAGTTTCCGCCGTCCTCAAGCTGAGTAGCGGCAATGTCAAGAATTCTTTCTCTTGCACGTTCGGGAATTTGGTGAACAAAACCGAGAAGATCCTGGTTGGAATCACGGAATCCCATACCTCTGCCGATACCGCTCTCAAAGTATGATGCGGAACGTGAAAGGTTAAATGTAACCATACACTGGTACTGATTCCAAATGTTAACCTGCCTGTTGAGCTTTTCATCCTTGGATTTAACGTTGTACTTAGCAAGAAGCGCATCCCATGTTTCTTTAAGCTCGTCAAGAGCGGCATCAACCTTTTCGGCAGTGCTGAATTTGTCCATCATAGCATAAGCCCCGGACTTGTTCATTGTACCGTCGGCGTTAAATTTTTCTGGATAAGGATTTTCAACATATCCGAGTATGAAAACAAGAGTCTTGGTTTCACCCGCTGCAAGAGTGATTTCCTTATAATGAGATGCGACAGGAGACCAACCGTCTGCAATAGAGTTGCATGGCTTGCCGTCCATAACAGTCTGAGGATTGTGGAAATCATTGTAAATACTGCCCATAAAGGTTTCACGGTCGGTGTCGAATCCGTCAACAGTGTCATTTACAGCGTAGAAAGCAAAGTGATTTCTTCTTTCCTTGTATTCTGTTTTGTGGTAGATAACAGCGCCGTCCCTCTCGAGTTCAACCTCACCTGTGTTAAAGTTACGCTGGAAGTTGGTGCTGTCGTCATTTGCATCCCAAAGACACCATTCAATAAATGAGAAAAGCTTAAATGTCTTTGAAGAGCCGCTTTCGTTTTTAAGTACAAGCTTCTGAACTTCGCCGGTAAAATTTTGGGGAACGAAGAAAGTAACCTCAGCCGAAAGACCGTTCTTTTTGCCTGAGATTTTTGTGTAGCCCATGCCGTGGCGGCACTCATATGAGTCAAGATCGGTTTTTACCGGCGACCAACCGGGATTCCATACCGTTCCGTTGTCATTGATGTAGAAATAACGTCCGCCTGCATCTGCGGGAACGTTGTTGTAGCGATAACGGGTAATCCTGGCAAGGCGGGCATCCTTATAGAAATCATATCCGCCGGCAGTGTTGGAAATCAGACCGAAGAAGTCCTGAGTTCCGAGATAATTGATCCATGGGTAAGGGGTTTTGGGGGAGTTAATGACATATTCCTTGTTTGCATCGTCATAAAAACCGTACTTCATTCATATAACCTCACTTATTATAATTATGCTTAACGCACTGCATACTATTAATAATGTAATAATGCTTGATACACTATAAATAATGCGTAGTACATCATCACCTAATTGTAACATATTAAACGTTTAATAGCAAGTAATTTTAAAAATTAAAACATAAAAAAAAACATTATATTTCTGTGCAAATTAATGAAAACGGCTTTGTGAAAGAGCGGAAAACGAGTTATTGTTCCTGCAAATATTTTTTGAAAATACCCCTTGCAATTTTCTTTCAAATATGGTATAATGTGAAAGCGAGTTGAGGGCTTTTATCGAATAATATGGATTTTGTCCGATATATAGGTGTGCGGGCCCTGTGCAACAGAACGCTGTGAACCATGTCAGGCGGGGAACCGAGCAGCATTAAGCGGATCGCTCTGTGTGCCGCAGCAAGCCTGCACACCTATGTACCGGATTTTTTATTTATGGTGATGTGATGATGTTGTACTTCATGAAACGATTTGCGGAGCTTGTAAGAGCAATTTTGCCGCTTCAGATTTTCTATATCTTCGTGTGCTGCATTGTCTGCGTGTATTTTGAAACGGATGTGAATACTACAGCCGCGCTTATACTTGGCGGCTCGGTTATATTTTATCTTTCGGCGGGGGCAGGGGCTTTCGGCGACTGTAGGGAACTGCGCAGAAGAACTGCTGATGCAAAAATTATCGGCGATTGCTTCAGCGGGTTTTCAAAAAAATCAAGACTTTTTTCCTCGGGTTTTTCTTCGTTTAAAAAAAATATGCTCGATGATGCGCTTGAGGATTTCAAGAAAATTGAGGATATGGATATTTCCGAAAGGGAACGTGCTGTCCTCTGCTTTTATATAGGCAGCTGTTACCGATATATGGGATACCCGACTAATGCGGCGAATTATTATTCAAAGTCTATCGATAATAATATCGACTCCGACTATGTGTATATCCTTGCCGCAAGGTGCTGTGTTTCAAATGGTTCCTATGCAAAGGCTATGGAGATTTATAACCTACTGCTTGGAAAAGATGAATATTTTGAGTATGTTTATACCGATATGGGAATGTGCGCCCTTAAAAGTGAAAACCCCGATAAGGCGCTCGAATATTTCAAGCTTTCTATTGCCGAGGGGAAGAATTATTCCTTCGCTTTGGGTGGCTGTTCCCTTGCGTATCTTATGAAAAAGGATATTGATAAAAGCAAGGAGTTCTTTTCAAAGGCGCTCATCAATAATATTAACGATGTTGATGGCTTCCGTCAGTATTATTGCTCCGTGGCTGAGGCTAACGGCTGCCTTGGTCTTATTGATGAGAATATTAGGAAGAAAGCTGCCGAATCCGAACCCCGTGAGTATGCAAACAGCGGACTTTAACCCGATTTTGTTAAGGAAGTGAGTTGCTTTGTACAAAGCCTTATACAGAAAATATCGTCCTCTCAGCTTTGATGATGTCGTGTCGCAGCCGCAGGTTACGCAGACCCTCAGGAATCAGCTTGTAAGTGGGAAAACTGCCCATGCTTACCTTTTTACGGGTTCAAGGGGAACGGGAAAAACCACCTGCGCAAGAATTCTTGCAAAGGCAATGAACTGCCTTAACCCCAAGGACGGGAACCCTTGCCTTGAATGCGAAATCTGCCGTGATGCCGATTTGGGCGCACTGAGCGACATTATAGAAATTGACGCAGCCTCCAATAGCAGCGTTGACGATATAAGGGATCTTAGGGAGGGTACGGTTTATACCCCTGAACGATGTAAATATAAGGTGTATATCATTGACGAGGTTCATATGCTCTCTTCGTCAGCGTTCAATGCCCTGCTTAAAATAATGGAAGAACCCCCTTCGCACGTTAAATTTATCCTCGCAACAACTGAGGTGCATAAGGTTCTCCCAACGATTCTCTCAAGATGCCAGCGCTTTGATTTCAGAAGAATACTTTCGGATGATATAAAGAAGCGGCTTATGTATGTAGCGGCGAATGAGGGCATTTCCCTTAATGAGGATGCTGCAGAGCTTATCGCAAAAACAGCTGACGGCGGTATGCGTGATGCGCTTTCACTGCTCGACCAATGCATAGCCTTTTCGGATAATGTTACCGCCGAGGTTGTGGCAAACGCCGCAGGGATTGCAGGTGGGGATTACATCTTTTCTCTTGTTTCTGCAATAATTAAGCACGATGCCGCAGGGGCAATAATGATTATAAGACAGCTCTATGAGCTTTCAAAGGATATGCAAAAGCTTTGCGATGAACTTATCTCCTGCTTCCGTGATATAATGATTGCCAAAACCGTTCCCGATAATACCGATGCTCTTGCGTGTATGCCCTCAGAAATAGAGCGTATAAAAGGATTTGCGGATGAACTTACTATGGAGGAGATTTTCTCAAAGCTCGATGCCTTGCAAAATGCAAATGAGAGAGTCGCAAGGGTTTCGGCAAAGCGTGTTGAGATAGAAATGTGCATGATTAGACTCTGCCGTGCGGGAGAAAAACAACATAACGATTCGGTACTTGACAATTCTGAAATTTATGCTAAAATTGATATGTTAGAGAAGAAGCTGTCTGACGTAACGGTTCGTCCGTTACAAGGCTATACCGCCCCGCCAAGCCACTATGCGCAGCCACCCTGCGATTATAACGGGACAAGCCGCCCTGCTCAAACTGCACGGACAGCGGTGCAAACAGAAGAACGTCCCGTTGAATTTAAGGATCTCAACCCCGCCGATTTTAAGCCCGTCCGGCAATGGGCTGAAATTCTTGAGGAATTTACAAAAATTTGTCCATCGGGTTCAGGCGCCCTGGTTGGGTCGTATGCTCTTGAAAATCGAGGCTATATGCTCGTCTTTTCGGAAAATTCATTCTTTATGAACGTTCTCCGAAATAAGGATAATGCGGCTAAGCTGATGGAAGCGGCGATGAAGGTTACGGGCAGAGCTTACAGTATAAGAGCAAGGTGTACCGCCAAAAAGGATAACGAGGAAAGTCCTGTTGAATCGCTTCTCAAAAAAGCGCAGACAGGCGGAATTCCAACGGAGTCCGATTGACGGAGTCATGCAGCTTAGAATATGAATATAATTAATTTTTAAAGGAGAATAAGTCAAATGAAGGCAAGATTACCACAGGGAATGGGCGGCGGTGCCCAGAGTATGAACGGAATGATTAAGCAGGCTCAGAAAATGCAGGCTCAGATTACCTCTTTGCAGGAAGACATTGAGGGCAGAGAGTTTACCGCAACATCGGGCGGCGGAGCCGTTGAGGTTATTATGTCGGGTAAAAAGGAGATTAAGAGCCTTACGATTAAACCCGAGGTGGTGGATAAGGACGATGTTGAAATGCTGCAGGATCTTATAATAAGTGCGTTTAATGATGCCGTTCATCAGATTGAAAACACCTCCGAAACGGAGATGGGAGCAATCACGGGCGGAGTTTCTTTCCCCGGCTTATTCTGAGAACGGGTATAAGCAGCCGATTAAGGACAAGACTTAATCGGCTCTTAAATTTATTTTAAAAAAGGTGATTTTATGGCTAATACAGCCCTCCCTCTGATGATTTTGGCGGAACAGTTTGCAAAGCTCCCCGGAATAGGTATGAAATCGGCTCAGCGGCTTGCCTATCACGTTATGACTATGAGCGATGAGGAGGCTAAGGACTTTGCGGATGCGATAATTAATGCACACAATAAGGTTAAGTGCTGTAAAGTGTGCGAGAATTTTACGGAAAATGAGCTTTGCCCTATCTGTAATGATGATACGAGGGATCACAGTACAATTTGCGTGGTGGAAGCACCAAAGGACATTGCCGCTTTCGAAAATACGAATGAGTATCACGGTGTCTATCATGTTCTTCACGGCTTGCTTTCACCTATGGACGGAATAACGCCCGATAAAATACGTATCAAGCAGCTGCTTACAAGAGTAGGGCAGGGTGAGGCGAGCGAAGTAATAATGGCAACGAACCCAACTGTTGAGGGTGAAGCAACGGCAATGTATATCTCCAAGCTTCTTAAACCGCTCGGAGTTAAGGTCACACGCCTAGCGTTTGGATTGCCCGTTGGCGCAATGCTTGAATATGCCGATAAGGTTACGCTATATAAAGCTTTGGAAAATAGAAATGAAATGTAATTTTGTATAAAATGCATATGTTTGATAATTTTATTTATGCAAATCTCCAAAAAAGAGTGAAAAGACTTGTAAAATTCAGTTGATTGTGATATTATATATTAGTCGTTCAGCGGTGAGCTTGCCTAAATCCGATAAATTGGGATATAGCCAAGCGGCAAGGCAACGGACTTTGACTCCGTCATTTCGATGGTTCGAATCCATCTATCCCAACCATCAAAAAGACAGTTGCCGTCCATATTCATCGTGTCGGCGGCTGTATACTGGGGTGTAGCCAAGCGGTAAGGCACCTGACTCTGACTCAGGCATTTCCGGGGTTCAAATCCCTGCACCCCAACCAGCGGGCAATAATCCGCAGCGAGAATAGACTTCTGTAGAAATACGGAAGTCTATTTTTATTGTTTGAAAGTAATGATTTAACCAAGGCTTGTTTGTTTGCCGAAATACTTCCATGAACATCTGCCTCAAAGCCATATATGTTTAAAATAAATAGTCGCTGACAGCATAATTGCATCAGCGACTATTTATTTTAAGGGGAAAAGTTACAATCGCAATAAGATTGCGTATTGACGTATTTAATGATGGGGCTGTTTATTAATTGGAGTTAACCCTCAATCGATAGAACAGGCGGATTTTCATTGGTGAGCAGATTGTACCAAATAGGTTGGCGCATACAAACAAGATCCTTTCTCCGAACAACATTTGTCGGATAAACCGAATCCTTTGAATTGGATGTATCTATTGTCATGTATCCAATGCCGCATTCGTCAGAGGGGAGTATGACCTCATCCCTCGGGAATTTGAAGGTGTCCGGGCCAAATATGCCGCTCCTTCCGAAGAAATTGCCGTCTGTGCGGTTGGAAAATATCATGTAACAGTTGTTTTCGCCGCCCCTTACCCTCCAAAGATGCCAATGTATGGAACTGTAACCTCTCGGTATTGGGTAATTGTGCGGAGCCTCAGTTGAAGCAAGGCTGTATGGCGGGGGTGAATCTACAGCTGACGGACATAGGAGTATGTCGCAACCTCTGAGCGAAAGTAAGCGCCCTGTTTCAGGTATAAATGCATCGGAGCCGATCATAAGACCTACACGTCCAAGCTGGGTGTTTGCGTAAACAAATTCTGAACCACATGAAGCGTTCCACCTCCTATCAGAAACGTTGAGGTGGATTTTTTTATATTTTGCGGCAACTCCCTCGGGGCCTGTAAGCATAGCGCAGTTGAAAACCTTTTCGCCCTCCCTCTCGATTGTGCCGACACATATATAAATATGATGAAGCATCGATGCATCAATAAGTTTGTCTGTAATATAATCCATTTTTTCTGAAAATGACAGTGCCTCTTCGTATGACTCAGGTGTTCCCGTAATGCAAAGTTCGGGGAAAACAACAAGCTCCGCACCCTTTTCCGCAGCTTCCGAAGCGGCTTTTATAATTTTGCCTAGATTTTCTTCCGTATTGCCATGATTTGGATTCATTTGAACCACTGCAGCCTTGGAGCGTTTTCCTGTCGGAAGTGGGTCATAACCGTAAAGCGTAAAAAAATCAAGAGGGTTCCATAAATATGGGTTTGAACATAACTCCTTGTACATATCGGGGCGCCTTGACTTTATTTTGTCTGTGCCATCGGCAAGCTTTTTGTTCCTTGCGGCAGAAATGTCAACTTCACCGTAGCATATTTCATCATTTTTATCGGAGTATGAAGCGATTTTTCCATCCGGATTTATAAGACAGCTTCCGCCTGAAAATTGAACAGTCCTCTCCAATCCGCAGCGGTTGCTTTCAAGAACATAGCATCCGTTTTCAAAAGCGCGGGTTATCCAATAGGGGGCAGGAGTCTTTTCGGCAAGCCAGTTGCTTACGTGTACAATAACGTCTGCTCCTCTAAGCGCTTCAAGACGTGCGGTTTCTATAAAGTGTATGTCCATGCATATAAGCATACCGATGTTGCCAATAGGAGTTTCATATACCTGATGATCATAATCGCCCTGCTTCGACCATTTTGGCTCGGAGATATATGGATGTGTTTTCCTGTGTACTCCGATAATTCCTTTTGGCCCGATGAGGACTGCGGAATTGTAGTAAAGGTCGGTATCCTTATCTTTTTCGGCAATTCCCGTAACTATGAAACAATCGTATTTTGCTGCAAGCTCTGTAAAAAGTTCTGTCGTTTTTCCCGGGATTGTTTCAACATACGGGGCAGCCTCATCCCTGCTGTAAAAGCAATATCCTGTTGTAGCCATTTCGGGCAGGGCGATAAGCTTTGCGCCGTCCTTGGCAGCCTCCTCAACAAGAGCAAGCTCATGAGCTATGTTTTCGTCCTTTTTAAAAAGTATAGGATCGCAGTTTATGGAGGCTGTTTTGTACTTTGTGAATTTAGGAATGCTGTTGCCCCCACATTTGATTTTACCTGACATTTACACCACACCTTTCAAATAATTCTGAATATTATTGTATCACTAACTTGCAAAAATGTAACTGTAAAATATATAGATTGTTATGTAAAATCTCTTGAAATTGGCATAAATACGTGTAATTTAATAATGAATTCACATTATAATGTACAAATTCAATATTTCAAAAAATGCAAGTTTTTGAGTTATAAAATTCGTAAATTAAAAAATTTTTCAGGTAATAGTAAAAATAGTTCATTTCCTTTTCGACATTATTGAAATATAATAAAACCATAGCAAAAAGCAGTTTGCTTTTAAGGCTAAATAAAAGATAACGTAGGAATCACGGGAAGTTTTGAGAGGAGAGATTTTTATGAAATGGAAAAAAGTGTTGAGTATGGCTCTTGCGTGCCTTGCTGCATCAACAGCTTTGATGGGATGCTCAAACAGCAGCTCATCGGACAGCGGTGATTCATCCGCCGACAACAGCTCCGCATCCGCTTCATCCGATGGCGGAGATACGGTAAAGATTGCTGTTATTGAGGATATTTCGGGCGATAATTCGCTTGTCGGTACCCAGAAATATCACGGCGCACAGCTTGCTATAAGTGAAATCAATGAGGCAGGAGGAATCCTCGGCAAGCAGGTTGAAATGATTTTCTGTGACGGTCAGTCGGATAATAATGTATATCAGGAAATGTTCAATAAGGTTATTCTTGAGGATGAAGTGGATGCCATTATGGGCTGCTATACAAGTGCTTCAAGAGAAGCGGTTCGTCCAATAGTTGAGGAAAACAATGCGCTCCTTTTCTACAACAATCAGTATGAGGGCGGCGTTGCATCGCATAATGTATTCTGCACCGGCGCTATCCCCGAGCATCAGATTACGACACTTATGCAGGGCATGATTGAGGAATATGGTCCTAAGGTTTACATTATCGCAGCCGATTATAATTTCGGTCAGATAAGTGCAATGTGGGTTGAACAGGAAATTGCAAATAACGGCGGCGAGCTTGTTGGCGAGGAATTTATTCCTCTTGAGGTTTCGCAGTTTTCAAGCACAATCGCAAATATCCAGGCAGCTCAGCCGGATGTGCTTGTAACGCTTCTTGTAGGTACAGCACAATCCTCATTCTATGAGCAGTGGGGTACTTCGGGAATTGAGGGATGTCCCATGGCAACAACAGTAAATATCGCTCAGGGCTATGAACACCTCAGATTTAATCCGCCCGCCCTTGAAAATATGTATGTAACAGCAACCTATGTTGAAGAACTTGATACCGACGCTTCAAACGCTTTTAAGGACAGATGGCACGCAATGTTCCCCGATGAGCCTTATATCGGTATGGAAGCGGAAGCTGAGTATACGGGAGTATACCTTTACAAAGCCGCAGTGGAAAAGGCAGGTACAACGGATGTCGAAGCTGTAATTACAGCCTTGGAATCCGGTGAAATAAGCTATGACGGCCCCGGCGGAACGGTTACGGTTGACGGCGCAACTCACCATGCTGTACGTGATGTATACCTCTTCAGCTGTGACGCATCCCATACGCTCCACCTCGAAAAAACATGGAATGCTGTTCAGCCCGATTGGCTTTCCGTAACAAAGGGAATTGATCTCAGAACGGATGCCCCCAACGAGCAGTATACACCACTTGACTAAGCGTCTCTTAATTTGGTGACACAGGATAAGTAATGTACCGACCGTATCAGGACTACGTAATTCGGTTTAGCATTGTATACGGTCGGTATTATATTTAATCAGAACGGCAAAATGTCTCAGGAGGCAGAAACGAATGACTTATTTGTATCAATTCTGTGATAGCTTTTCATTCCTGATACTTTCGGCAATGGGTCTGTCGATTATTTTCGGGATGATGGGAATAATAAACCTTGCTCACGGGGAATTTATAATGCTCGGAGCATATATAACGACTTTTTTTGCAGTCCGTAATGTGCCCCTTCCCATTTCTGTTGCTTTGGGCGCAGTGGGAACGGGAGTTTTCGGCTTCATTATGGATAGGCTCATAATAAGCAGGCTTTACTCCAGACCGCTTGATTCAGTTGTTGCAACTTGGGGAATAAGCCTTGTAATGTGCCAAGGAATGAGAGTTCTTTTCGGCTCGTCCATTGTGGGAACATCAACTCCACTTGGCTCGTTTACAGTAAACGGCGGAAAATTCTCCGTCTACAGAATGGTTCTCGCAGCTATTTCATTGGTTCTTGTGGCTGCGGTCTACTTCATTTTTATGCACACGAAAATCGGTCTTTATGCCCGCGCAACAATGCAGAATTGCGCAATAGCAAGCAGCCTTGGAGTAAATTCAAACAGGATGTATGCGCTTACATTTGCTTTTGGCTCTGCCCTTGCGGGGCTTTGCGGCGGGCTTTATGCTCCGACTGTGTCAATAACTCCCGATATGGGAAGCAACTTTATGATGGAGAGCTTTGTAACCGTAATTGTCGGAGGAACAAATCCGCTTGTGGGAACGGTTATCTCGGGCGGTGTCCTCGGATTGGTCCGCAGTTTCCTTGAAATAGGCTTCGGAACCTTTGTCGGACGCGTCGGTCTGCTGATTGTTGCAATTATATTTATAAGGCTCGTACCAAAGGGCTTTTCGGGACTTGTTGAAAATATAAGAAAAAGAATTGAGGTGAAGAAGAATGAAAAGATCTGAAATCGCATCGAAGGTATCAGGCTTTATTTGCACCGAAAACATACTGGCGGTTCTTATGATGGCTGCGGCGCTTATCGTTCCCGCATTTCTCAGTCAATACCGTGTGGGTATCTTTTCATACTTTTATACAACAGTTCTTCTTGTGCTGAGTATTTCGCTTATATGGGGCTTTGCAGGCATATTCAGCTTCGGTCAAGCGGCTTTCTTTGGAATAGGTGGGTATACATATGGCATAATTGCCAAGCTTGCGGCAAACACCGCAATGACACCGATTGCTCTTTTGGCGGGAGTAGCCCTTGCTGCAGCAGTTGCCGCAATCCTCGGGTATTTTATGTTCTACGGCGGAATAAACGATGTGTTTGTGGGCCTTATAACAATGTGCTTTACCATAGCGCTTTCAACCTTTATGGGTCAAACGGCAGGCTCCCAGTGGAAAATCGGCAATGTTTCCCTTGGCGGCTTCAATGGACTTACAAAGATTCCTACACTTTACTTCGGAAGCTATAAATGCAGTAAAACAGCATTCTATTATGTTACATTAATAATTGTTGCAGCGGTGTTTATTGCATTGAAGGTGCTCAAGCACACAAAGGTTGGCTATTCACTCCTTGCAATAAGAGAGAATCGTACAAGAAGTGAGCTTTTCGGATATAATGTTCCAAAAATCCAGGTGCTTGTTTTCACAGCGGGCGGGGCAATAGCCGGACTGGCGGGTGCCCTATATGCCGCATGGGGAAATTATATAACGCCGAGTAACCTTAACCTTGATGCATCAACGCTTGTTGTTGTGCTTGTTGCCGCAGGAGGAAGAAAAAATGCAACGGCCGCCGTGCTGTTTACCATTATTTATTCCTACATTGCAAATCAGCTTTCTTCAAGCGGAAGTCAGTTTGCCCTTATTATCCTCGGACTTATGCTTATTCTTGTTGTACTCTTCGTCCCGGATGGCATAATTTCAGGTGTTTTTGACGGTATCGATGCATTGTTTAAAAAGCTTTTCGGAAGAAAACAAGCCGAACCCGATAAAGGAGAAAAAATATGAGTGAAAACGAAACTATTCTTGAGCTTGTAAAGGTATCAAAGCAGTTTGGCGGCATACAAGCTGTGGAAAATTTTGATTTTAAGGTCGAAAAGGGCGCTCTGCACTGCCTCATAGGTCCCAATGGAGCCGGTAAAACAACAGTTTTTAAGCTTATTACAGGTCTTTATCCCGTTTCGTCAGGAAGAGTGAAATTCAAGGGTAGGGATATAACGGGAATGAGCGCTTCAAAACGTGCAAGGAACGGTCTTAGTATAAAAATGCAGGTTCCCGGTGTCTTTGAGGATCTTACGCTTCGCGAAAATATAAGAATTGCGGCCGGAAATTATGTCGGCGCAGCCTCCCTTGATGAGGAAACTGAAAGGCTTATAAAAATGGTGAAGCTCGATTCCCTTGGAAATCCTCCCGTAAGGAATATGTCGCATGGTCAGCAGCAGTGGCTTGAGATAGCAATGGCACTCGCTTCAAACCCTGAGCTTCTTCTTCTTGACGAGCCTGCGGCAGGTATGGGTCCCGAGGAAACAGCGTTTACAGCGGAGCTTGTAAAGGAGCTTAACGCCCAAGGACTTACAATACTTTTCATCGACCATGATATGGATTTTGTGCGCAGTATTGCAAAGGAGGTCACTGTTATGCATTACGGTAAAAAATTTGCCGAGGGTACTGTTGATGAGATAAGCAATCATGCGGGTGTAAAGCAGATCTATCTCGGAAATGTGTGAGTGAAGGGAGAAAGATCACTATGATGCTTGAAGCAAAAAACGTAACCGCCGGCTACGATAAGGTTATGGTAATAAATGATATAAGCATTTCAATCGGTGAGGGAGAGATAGTATCCATCATCGGAAGAAACGGAGTCGGTAAATCAACGTTTATGAAAACGCTTATGGGTCTGCTGAAAACCTCCTCAGGAAGCATTATTTTCGATGGAGAGGACATTACAGCCGTGAAAGCGCATAACCGTGCCAAAAACGGACTCGGATATGTTCCGCAGGGGCATGGTATCTTCCCGGGACTTACTGTTGAAGAAAATATGAGAATGGGCTGCATGATAAATTCCGCTAATGAGAAGTATAATTTTGATATGGTATACACTTATTTTCCACGCCTTGCCGAAAGGAAGAAGCAGATGGCGGGAAGTATGAGCGGCGGAGAACAGGCTATGCTTTCAATAGGAAGAGTACTTGTCGGGAATCCCAAAATACTCCTGCTCGATGAGCCGTCCGAAGGCGTGCAGCCGAATGTTGTTTCCCAAATGGGCGATATTGTGCTCAAGATAAGCAAGGAAATCGGTCTTACGGTGCTTATGGTCGAACAGCATATGGGTCTTATACAGCAGGTTACAGAGCGTTCCTACGTCCTTGATAAGGGCAGCATTGTAGCTTCCCTTACGAAGGAAGAGGTTAACGATAACAATGTTATAAAGCAATATCTTACGGTTTAATTTCAAGAAAGGAAGTAATTATTATGGTAGAAATCAGACAAAAGCCCGGTACATACTCTTATGCTTTCAGCAGATATATCGAGCCAATCGCAAGGGTAAACACAGGAGAAGAGGTAATCGTCCATACACTTGATGCGTTTGAGGACAGAATATCGAAGGAAACCGATTCACCCACACAGATACTCGGGAAATATCTCAATCCCCAAACAGGTCCAATTTATATTGAAGGAGCCGAACCGGGCGATACATTGGTTGTTGAAATAATAAATATTGAGGCTGATAGGGATTATGCGGTGAGCGCAAACATTCCCGAATTTGGCGGATTGGTTACAACCCCGACAACCCGTTTCCTTAATCCTCCTCTTCCCGAAAAGGTGTGGATATATAAAAAGGAAGGAGATATGCTGAGGTGCAATGATAAGCTTTGCTATCCATGGCGTCCGTTTTTCGGAACAATTGCAACCGCCCCGGATATGGAAAGTATTTCGGCGCTTACACCTTTCGATCAAGGAGGAAATATGGATGTAAGGGATATTTGCCCGGGAAATAAGGTTCATCTCCCAGTAGCTTGTGAGGGAGCGATGTTTTATATCGGCGACTGCCATGCAAGGCAAGGCGATGGAGAGCTTAACGGTACTGCCCTTGAAATAAACGGCAAAGCAACCCTGAGATTCTCTCTTATAAAGGGAAAAACAATAAAGTGGCCGAGAATTGAAAATGATGAGTATATTATGACAGTCGGCAGCGCAAAACCAATGGAGGATGCAGCAAGAATTGCTTATACCGAGCTTGTCCATTGGATGTGCGAATACGGATGGGATGAGCTTGAAGCATATGAGGCTTTGAGTCAGTGCGGCGAAATGTATGTAGGTAATATGGTTGATACCTTCTATTCCCTTGTCGCAAAGGTGAAAAAGGAATATGTTATGAGATAAATAGGCCGCCGCCCCTGCGTTCGGCAGGGGGAGATCGGCTGCGGGCATACCAATCGTCGAAAGGAGCTTTAGGTTATGTGTTTTCAGATAGAAGACATTGAAAAAATTATAAATGATAACGATGTGGAATTCATCCGCCTGCAATTTACGGATATCCTCGGGCATATGAAGAATGTTGCCGTAACAAGGTCACAGCTTGATAACGTCCTTAATAATAAGGTGACCTTTGACGGTTCATCGGTGGAGGGTTTTTCACGCATTGAGGAATCGGATATGTATCTTCGTCCCGATATGGATACATTCTCGCTTCTTCCGTGGCGTCCGAAGCAGAGCGCTGTTGCAAGAATGATATGCGATATACATACCCCTGATGGCGATGCGTTTGAAGGCGACCCAAGATATAGGCTTCGCAGAGCTATTGACAAGGCGGAGGAATTGGGTTATACTTTTAATGTGGGAGCCGAATGCGAATTTTTTCTTTTCCATACAGATGAGGTCGGCAGACCTACAACCCTAACGCATGATACATCAAGCTATTTTGACCTCGAGCCGTTGGATCTCGGCGGTGAGGTAAGACGGCGTATCGTCCTTGCGCTTGAGGAAATGGGTTTTGAAATCGAAGCCTCCCATCATGAGGTTGCAAGAGGTCAGCATGAGGTTGACTTTAAGTACAGTGATGCGCTTAAGGCGGCCGATAATATTATGACGTTTAAATTTGCGGTTAAGTCAATATCTAAGAAAAATAACCTTTTTGCCTCCTTTATGCCAAAACCGACCGAGGGCGTTAACGGTTCGGGTATGCATATAAATATGTCCCTTTCGCAAAACGGCAGAAATGTTTTTTATGATCCCGATGACCCCAAGAGGAACGGTTTGAGCAGGGAAGCATATTGCTTTATTGCCGGAATAATGAAGCATATAAAAGCAATGACTGCCGTAAATAACCCACTTGTAAATTCATATAAACGCCTTGTCCCCGGGTACGAAGCACCGATACATATTGCATGGTCGTGCAAGAATAGAAGTCCGCTTATAAGAATCCCTGCATCACGAGGAAGCGGAACAAGGGTGGAGCTTCGTTCCCCCGATCCTTCCGCGAACCCGTACCTTGTTCTTGCCTGCTGCCTTGAAGCGGGGCTTGACGGCATAAGCAGGGAAATTGAACCACCCGATGAGATAACGGAAAACATCTTCGATATGTCCGAGAATGAGCTTGCTCAGAGCGGTATTGAGGCTATCCCATCGTCACTTGAGGAAGCCTTGAAAGAGCTTGAGAAGGACGAGCTTATAAAGGAGACACTAGGTGAGCATATACTGTCAAAATTTATGACTTTGAAGAAGGCAGAGTGCGATGAATATCGTCACCAGGTAAGTCAATGGGAAATTGAACGTTACCTCAATACTTATTAATAAAAATGCCAAAGAAATGGCTAAAATGCGGCTTTGGCAACGGAATCCACAATGACAGCGGGGCTATTGACAGTATAGCTTCGCTTTTTTCTTTTATTACAGGGGGAGTGTAATATGTACAGCATATTAATTGTCGATGACAGAGAAATATTCAGAAGGCAGTTCAAGCGATTCTCAATTTTTAAGAATAATTCCGAGTTTGAGATAAAATATGAAGCCCAAAATGGGGAAGAGGCGCTCGAAATATTGCAGAACAATGATGTGGATCTTACAATAACGGATATAAGAATGCCCATAATGGATGGATTACAGCTTCTTGAAGAAATAAAAAGCAGAAATCTTTGCAGATGTGTCGTCCTTCTCAGTGAATATGCTGATTTTTCATATGCCCGTCAAGGAATAGTGCTTGGCGCCTTCGATTACATCGTAAAACCCATAGATGAGGAAAAATTGAGTGAGCTCTTGGATAGAACGAAAATTTTTCTGTCGGGTAATGCGGGCGATAGCTTTACGGTTTCAAGGGCACAGGCTGAAAAAGCTGCGCAGCTTATTATGAGCAATGATAATTATGCGGAAAAAATGTGCGGTGATATTGCAGATTCAATTATCAAAGCGCGTGATAACAGATTGGCAGTGATAGATACCCTTAACAGCTTTCTTAATATGTTGCGCGAGGAGATATTTTTGAAGCGTGAATATCTTGCCTCTCTGATAAATGGGGATGAGGTGTTTTCCTTTGATTATGCCGAGGAGGATGATATATGCGGAAAATTTACGGAGCGCATACGCGTTATATCAAAGGAAGTAAATAAGTTCAACGTCAATACGAAAAATGAGATTGTGCGTTCGGTCTGCAATTGTATTCTTAATAACGTGGGAAAAAATATTTCACTGCAGAGAATGTCGGAGCTTCATTTCGTAAATAAGGCGTATTTGAGTCATCTGTTTAGCCAGGAGGTTGGAATGTCATTTGTTGATTATGTGAATAAGGTAAAAATAGAGTATGCCAAGTGCCGTCTTGCAGCCGCAGATGTGAAAATATATGAAATTGCCTCTGAGCTTGAGTATTCCAATACAGAATATTTCAGTAAGGTTTTTAAACAATATACGGGATATACACCCTCTGCTTATAGGCAGGAATTCGGAAAAGTGTGATTTTTTATTAAGGTGGAAGCTGATGAAAAAGGAAAAGACAGTTAAATTTGTGTTGTCTGTTGCATCGGGTTGGCTTTCGGTTCTGCTGACCCAATTTGCAATACCTGTTGATACATTATACAATATGAAAATAAACTGGGGACTTATTTTCCCGATAATAATCGCAAAATCGTGGGGAATAGGCTATGCCATGGCGGCCGTGACATTAGGCGGATTTTTCCTTGTCCCGTTTGTCGCAGAGCAGAGCTATGGGAACGGAAACTTTCTTTGTTCCTTCTTCTATGTATGCTTTGTGCTTATGATAGGATACTTCTTTTGCGAAAACGGTAAGAAAAAGGACAGCCATATTTATCTTACCCTGAGTATTTATTCCGTGGTATATTTTATTGTAGTGAACGGATTATTTTCAATGATAATTGCAACAAACAGTGAGGGCTATGTAAGATTTATGTCGTCAACTATAATACGTACAAAAACCTTGAATGAGATTCTCACCTTTGTCGCCCTTGCCGTTTTGGCAAAGATTTTGCTGCGCATACCGACTGTAAGGGCGCTGTTCCGTGTCCCGAAGCTTCAGTATGCCGAAAAAAATTCCCGTATAGTGTTCACTGTTATTACTGTGTTTGCGACATATCTTTTTATAGATAAGCTTGTGGACGATTTCTTTTTCAACGGAAGAGGGATAAGAATATCAGTGCTTTCAAACCAAACGGGATATATGCTCAAGTCTGTTATGGTGTTTACTGTGGTTCTTATAATCTGCGATTATATAATTTCCAACAGTATGAAAACAATGAAGTCAAGCGAGGAGCTTGCGAGAAGCGAAGAAAGATACAGAATGGTATTCAATAATATGATAGATACCCATATCGAAATAGATGAGCAGGGAATAATAACCTGTTCAACGCCATCGGTAATGAACACATTGGGATATACCCAGGTATATGTTGTCGGAAAACCACTCAGAATGTTTTTTGAGGATATGGAAAAGGTAGATGGTTTCGTTGAAAAGCTTTTTGAATCCCGTTCTACCGGTAACGTTGAGCTTGTAAGCTCCTATCCGTATCAGCATCATCAGCTTCTCGTGTTCGGAAAGGCAATCCAACCGACAGGTGTAGCCTGCAGCATAGGCGTTATAACCGTCAGGGATATCTCCGACTATAAAAATGCTGACAAGAAAAGGCGGGAATTTTCCGCATTGACCAACGCCATATTTGAGAGCAACAGGGACCTTATCTGGGTAGTAAGCGGAAATGATTTCAGGCTTATGTCATGCAACATTGCCTTCAAAAAATATGTTGAGCGTACAACGGGGAATAAGGTGGATATTAATGATTCAATTGAATGCTGTTTTACCGAAAAGGAATCGGAGCAGTTAAAGGAGTATTATCGCAAGGTGCTTGAAATCGGAAACTTTTTTGCGGAATTTACTACCGAAAAGGAACAGCTTATTTTGGATTTGAGCTTCTATCCCGTAAAGGTAAGTACGGATGTGATTAATATCTCCGTGTTTGCTAAGAATATGACACAGCAGCGCGAAGCTGAGAATCAGATAGTTGCGCTTAATGAGGGACTTGAGCAAATGGTTTCCGAGAGAACAAGAGCGCTTACGGAAGCATACAGTGACCTTGAATCGTTCAGTTATACTGTTACCCATGAATTTAAAACTCCCGTGCGTGAAATAGATACATATATGTCTATAATAGAGGAGGATAATAGGGGCAGATTGCTTGAGGAATCGGTGGAGGATATTCACTCGGTTCGTAGGGTGTGCGCCGAAACTCTTGAAATGACGGAAAAGATGATGATTTATGCCAAGGCAGGGTATATGGTGCTGAACATTGAAGAAATAAATATGGAGCAGCTTGTAAGAAATTGCTTCAATGAAATAGCAATTTCGCATGATATTGAAAGCTCACTTGAGATATACAATCTCGCCCCCCTTGATGCCGATGCGTTTATGATACGTGTCGCTGTGACAAATATTCTTTCAAATTCGTTTAAATTTTCACAAAAAAAGGGCAAAGTGTCCATTACAGTCGGTTGTATGAGAAACAATGAAGAAAAAACCTATTATTTTCGTGACAACGGAGTCGGATTTAAAACGCATAATTCCGATAACCTTTTTGGTCTGTTCAACAGGGCGCATAATAAGTGTGAATATGAGGGCAGCGGAATCGGACTTGCTTCGGTGAAGCGAATTTGCGTAAGAAACGGGGGAGATGCGGCAATATACGGTGAAAAGGACAACGGCTGCGTTGTGCTGTTGAGCTTTAAACGTAAAGAAAAACAGTAATTGCCTCCGGGAAAATACAGTCCACATACATCCCATGTATCCCCACATTGATGTGAAGACAGAACCTGCCGCCAAGCTCAGCTTGAATCCAGAAACAGGGGAAATCAGCAGCGGTTATATTAATCTTTTGTTATCAAAACGTTCATTTATTAATGGAGTAGAATATGGTATAATAAAAGGAAATTGAGATTTTGTGCAGGGAGATGATGTGTGTGAACCTAATGCAGCTTAAATATATGGTCGAGGTTGAAAAAACAGGCTCTATTACCAAAGCCGCTTCAAATCTCTTTATGGGGCAGCCTAACCTCAGTAAGGCGATAAAGGAAGTCGAAAATGAGTTCGGAACCCCAATCTTTAAGCGGATTTCAAAGGGCGTTGAGCCAACCGAAAAGGGTATAGCTTTCCTTGAGTGCGCCAAAACCATTATCCAACAGCTTGAACGAATGGAGAACATACTTAAACCCGATAATGCAGGACTTAACACCTTGAAAATCGCTATTCCGAGAGCATCGTATATGGCGAATGCGTTTTCCTATTTCATAAATTCATTGGATAGAAATGACCATATTTCGGTTAATTTCCGTGAAACAAATGCTATAAACTCCATTAACGGCGTTTCGGATGGGGAGTATAGCTTCGCAATTATCCGCTTTGAGGAGGCATATGAGGATTTCTTTATCTCAATGCTTAAGGATAAGGATTTCTATTATGAGGAAATTTGGAACTTCCCTTATCTCGTTCTTATGGCTGAAAAGGATAAGCTTGCGCAAAAGGATGAGCTTACTACTTCGGATTTGGAAAATTATATCGAAATCGTCCAGGGCGATACCACTGTTCCATACCTTTCCACACGTTACCTGAAAAAAGCGAATGCCTCCGATAAAAGCCGTATCTTCGTGTATGACAGAGGAAGTCAGTTCGACCTCTTGGATGGCGTACCAAATTCGTTTATGTGGGTTTCGCCCTTTACTCAGGAACAGCTCACGCATTTTAGGCTCGTCCAAAAACCGTGCAGCGATATTGTTTACCGTGGTAAGGATGTACTTATTATGCCAAAGCACTATAAGCTAACGGAGTTTGATAAGGCGTTGCTTGAGGAAATAAAAAAAGTGCGTAATGTGCTTGCCATGAGTACCTCAGGCTCGGAATCGGCAAAGTAGAAAACAAAAGGTCTGTCGTTGTAGGCAGACCTTTTTTCGTCATATGACGGTGTATTCAAGATTTTCCCAGCGCAGTAATGTGCCCTCGTCCGTTTCATCGGGGAGGAGAGCCATCGCAACAGTTATTTCATCTCCGCTGCAGTTATCGGTTTGGATAAGATGAGCATAGTCCCCATCAATGCGGAGAACCTTGTATTCATACGGCCCCATCTTAATCCTCCACAACGATGTAATTGTCGGCAGCGTTTTCCTTTGTCGCATATTCCGTAACATTGAGAACCTTTACTTTGAGCGGGCGCTGACCCATATTTATTTCAATTATGTCGCCAACCTTTACATCATATGAAGCACGGGCTGTCTTGCCGTTTACAACGATTTTATCCGCATCGCAGGCTTCGTTCGCAATCGTCCTTCTCTTTATAAGTCGAGTCACTTTAAGATATTTGTCAAGCCTCATTATTTCTCCTCCTTTTAAAACGAAAGGCAGCTTTGCCCCAAGAAAAGGACAAGCTGCCAAAAGCTAAAAGCCGATTTGCAGGAAATTACTTAACATCAACTGCGTCCTTGAGAGCTTTACCTGCCTTAAATGCAGGAGCCTTCTTTGCAGGAACCTGAATCTTTTCCTTAGTTCTGGGGTTTGTAGCTTCCTTAGCAGCTCTTTCACGAACCTCGAATGTGCCGAAGCCCACGATCTGAACCTTTTCGCCCTTAGTGAGTGCGTCAGTGATTGAAGCAACTACAGCATTAAGAGCCTTCTCGGAATCTTTCTTAGAAAAATCTGCCTTTTCTGCAATCGCATTGATTAAATCTGCCTTTGTCATAATGTTAACCTCCATAAATTTTATGGCAATAATGCCATTCTTACTGTTTTTTAGCCCTCTGCCAATATGCGTCAAGCTCATCTATGTTCAGGGATTTCATATCAATCCCATCGAACCGTACAAGTTCTTCCGTCCTGCGGAAGCGTACAATAAATTTGTCTGATGCCCTTGTAAGCGCTTCTTCGGCATCCAGTTCGCATAAACGGGAAACATTAACTGCGGAGAAAAGAACATCGCCCATTTCCTCCTCAATATTTCTTTTTTCGGCAATAGCCTTTTTTAGCTCGGCAATTTCATCTTCAAGAGCATTAATAGCGGACAAAACATTCTTGTAATCCATCCCCGCACGCTTAGCTCTTGTGCCGATTTTCTGAGCCCTCATAAGAGCGGGTAGAGCGGTACATATGCTGTCAAGAGTTTCGGCATATGTATTCTGCCCTTTTGTTTCCTGTTTTATATTATTCCAATTGGTAAGAACATCGCCGCTGTCATTGACCTTAACATCGCCGAAAACGTGGGGGTGACGTATAACAAGCTTTTGACAAACCTCATTTACAACATCACCAAAATTAAAGCTACCCTTTTCCTCCTCAATCCTTGAGTGGAAAACCACCTGCAAGAGCACATCGCCAAGCTCTTCGCGAAGAAGCTCGGTGTCCTCAAGGTCGATGGCCTCAACAGCTTCGTAGACCTCCTCAATGAAATCCTTGCGTATTGAGTGATGATCCTGCTCCTTGTCCCATGGACAGCCGTCTTCCGAACGAAGAATACGCATTATTTCAAGCAAATCATTTATATCATACTTATCTTTAATTTCAAATTCCATTTTTTTACTCCACAGGTAAAATTTAGTGGTCTGCACGGCACAGACAATTCCGTGAAACAACGTGCACTTAATATATTAACCTATTATTTTATTTTTTTCAAGGGTTTTTTGAAAAAAAATCAGCAAATCAGCAATTTTAACGTAGATTTGGTTAAAATGCCCGCTAAATGTGTGCTTATTATGTAAAATAATGCACCTAATGGGACAGAAATAATGAGCGTAAATCGGCTGTTGGCAAGATTTAACAGCAGCTCTTCCGAAAAAAATGCCGCAGCTCCACATAATGCACCGCAGAAAGTCATTTTTAAAAGCAGTTTGTAAACCGAGGTTACATTAATGCCCGTGTAAATTGCGGCGCTTCTTATCGAGATAATCATTATAAGCAGATAACAAAGTGTTGTTGAAATCGCAGCCCCCGTTACATTAAGCTGCGGAATCGATACAAGAATAAGATTTCCCAAAAGCTTGACAGCAACTCCGCAAAGCATCGTTTTTACCGGAATATCGCTATGTCCTGCCGCTTGAAGGACGGCAAAAAGCACAGATGATATTGAAAGGAAAATTACTCCCGCACCGAGAATGCGCAGAGGAAGTACGCAGATTGCCGTTTCCGCCTCCCTTGTCGGAAAAAGAAGATTGAGTATACGGGGGGCAAGAACAGAAATTCCAATCCCCGAGGGCACAGCTATAAAAGCGGAAGTAAAAATAACGTTCATAGTCGATTGTTTGACAAGCTCCGAGTTTTTCCCCGCAAATCCTTCCGCTATCGCAGGAACAGCGCCTTTGCCGAACATATTCGTAAAAGAGGGGATAAGGTTGAAAACCGTCACCGCAAGTCCTGTAAAGCTGCCGAAGAAAAAGTTTGGAAGCGCTGATTGCGGAACGCTTTCGCTTATGAACTGTGAAAAATATTGCGGAGCGGCTGAAACCGCCTTCGTAAGCGAGCTTATGATGGTTGCAAGGTCGATAAGCGAGGTAAGATTCGTTACAAGCGAACCGAGTGCAACGGGGATAATCACAGTAATAAGCGCCGATGCAACCGACCTCGTGCTTTCAGAGCTTTTTTGTGCAGCCCCACCGTCTTTACCAAGTAAATCTCGCATTACAATAAAAAACGTTCCCGCTGCCGATGATATAGTTACCCCTGAAACAGCCGCCGCCGCCGCTAACGGCATAACAAGCTCGTTGGGTGTCATAGCTTTTATCGCACTGAACGGCAGAACTGTCTTTATAAAACGCTCCGCCGAAAGAAAAAATTCATCGGACGCATTAAGCACAGCGTAACAAAGAGCAAGTCCCGATAAAAGCTTCACAACCGCTTCAATTATCTGTGAAACGGCGGTCGGGTACATATTGCGCTGCCCCTCGTAGCAGCCCCTGTAAACGGCGGTTATGCAGCCGAAAAGCACAGAGGGTGCTATTGCCGCAACGGAAAAAACCGATTCGGGGCTTTTGCTTATGAAGGTGCAGAAGGGATAGGCGAGGACAAGCATAAGCACCATGAATGCAAGCCCACCAATGACGCATAGCAGCAGAGCTGTGTTCTTGACTTTTCTCATGCCCGCCCTGTCGCCGATGGAGGAACGTTCCGCCGTAAGCTTTGCTGCCGCAACAGGCAGACCTGTTACCGAAACAGCATAAATCGTCATAAAAATTCCATACGCCGAGGAAAAGTACCCCATCCCTGTCCCGCCAAGCATATTAGCAAGGGGAATTCGGAAAATTGCGCCGATAACCTTCGCCGCCGCCGCCGATGCTATAAGTATAAGAGAGCCCTGGATAAAACTTTGTTTTTTCATCGGTTTACTACACTCCTGTTTTGGCAAATTGTAAAATTAAATATTGCCTTTTTTGAATTTGTGTGTTATAATAACATCGTATCTGTATAAACAATCTTGAAAGGTGTGATATAAATGAATTATGAGTTCTCCGATAAGGTTACGGGGCTTCAGCCTTCCGCTATAAGGGAGATTCTTAAGTTCACCTCCGACCCGACGGTTATTTCGCTTGCGGCAGGTAATCCCGCACCCGAGGCTTTCCCTGTTAAGGAAATTGCGGAAATTACCGAAAGGCTTCTGAAAACAAACCCCGTTGATGCCCTCCAGTACAGCATTACCGAGGGTTATACACCCCTGCGTGAAACCATGAAGGAGCGCATGGCTGCAAGCGGCTGCTTTAACCCCGATTCGGATGACCTTATCATTACATCGGGCGCACAACAGGCGAACGAGCTTTCCTGCAAAGTCCTTCTTAACGAGGGCGATACCCTTATCTGTGAAGCGCCTTCCTTTATCGGAAGCCTTAATGCATTCAAATCCTACCATGTAAACCTCGTAGGCGTTGAAATGGACAGTGACGGCATGAACCTTGAAGCGCTTGAAACGGCACTGAAAAACGCCAATAAACCCAAGCTGATTTATATTATTCCGAATTTCCAAAACCCAACGGGCTTGTGCACTTCTCTCGAAAAGAGAAAGGCTGTCTATGAGCTTGCAAAGAAGTACGGCGTAATGATTCTTGAGGATAATCCATACGGAGATATAAGATTTGCGGGTAAGGATATCCCCTCAATTAAATCAATGGATAAGGACGGAATCGTTATCTATTCGGGTACATTCTCCAAGGTTCTTGCGCCCGGACTCAGGGTGGGATATGTTTCCGCACCGAAACCGATCATACAGAAAATTGTCGTCTGCAAACAGGTTTCCGATGTTCATACAAATATTATGGCCCAGATTATCTGCGATGAGTATATGAGAAATTACGATATGAATGCCCATCTTGAGGAGATAAGGGCAATATACCGCCATAAATGCGGACTTATGATTTCGAAAATCGATAAAAACTTCTCCGATAAGATTACCTGCACCCGTCCCGAGGGCGGCTTGTTCATTTGGGCAACCCTCCCAGAGAACTGCGATATGATGTCATTCTGCAAGACGGCGGTTGAGAAATATAAGGTTGCGGTCGTCCCCGGAACAGCTTTCCTTATCGATGATAATGAAACATCGCATTCGTTCAGACTTAACTTCTCAACACCGACCGACGAACAGCTTGTAAAGGGTTGCGAAATCCTCGGAAAGCTTTCAAAGGAAATGTTTGACTGACCTTATATCAATTATATAGTGTAATTGTAAATATTATGCCGCACGGAATGGCGGAAGATTAGAAAAAGGAAGTGCTTCTTATGCCCGAAAATGAAAAGAAAAAGGTTATTCTCAGCGGTATACAGCCGTCAGGTGCGTTCACCCTCGGAAATTATGTCGGGGCAATAAAAAACTGGGCTAAACTCCAGGATGATTACGATTGCCTTTATATGATTGCTGATATGCACGCAATTACCGTAAGGCAGGATCCCGCAAAGCTTAGACAAAATACCATGGAGGCTTATGCGGCAATTGTCGCTTGCGGAGTTGATCCCGAAAATTCCGTTGCGTTTATTCAGTCCCATGTTCCCACCCATGCCCAGCTTAATTGGCTCCTTGCCTGCAGCACCCAGTTCGGCGAGCTTTCAAGGATGACCCAGTTTAAGGATAAATCCGCAAAGCACCCCGACGATATAAATGCAGGGCTTTTTACCTATCCCGTCCTTATGGCGGCTGATATCCTTGCATATAATGCCGATCTTGTACCTGTGGGCGTTGACCAGAAGCAGCACCTTGAACTTACAAGGAACGTTGCCCAACGCTTTAATCAGCGCTATGGCGAGCTTTTTACGCTTCCCGATGGCTATATACCGCCAAAAGGCGCAAAGATTATGTCACTTGCCGATCCAACAAAGAAAATGTCAAAATCGGATGAAAATCAGAACGGGTGCATCTACATTTTGGATGATAAGGATACCATTATAAGGAAGTTTAAACGCGCTGTAACCGATAGCGAAACAGTAGTGCGTTATGCCGAGGGCAAGGACGGAATCAATAACCTTATGACAATTTATTCCGTTGTTACAGGCAAAAATTATGACGAAATCGAAAGGGAATTTGACGGAAAAGGCTATGGCGACTTCAAAACAGCCGTGGGAGAAGCCGTTTCCGATCATCTTAAACCCGTTAAGGACAATTTCGATCGAATTATCTCCGATAAAAAGTATCTCCAGGAATGTTATACAAGGGGCGATGAAGCCGCTTTTAAAATTTCAAGGAAAATTGTTTCAAAAGCTTATCATAAGGCAGGTTTTGTCGATAGAACGTAAATTTCCCGTAAAAAGGTAAATATTACGTTAAAAATGAGGCTAGCTTAAACGTTTTATTGAGCTTTTTAAACAAAATGGTTTTGCGGCAGGAAAAATGCTTGTTGCTTTTTACTATACAGATGGAATTATATGCAAATTAAATCATAAAATATACATTTTTAACTGTATGAAATGCTGAAAATTTGAAGCACAAATTGTGCAAAGCGACTATTTTTCACCTGAAATACACAAAAAGCATTGACATATTTGCTTTTCGGTTGTATATTTTAAGTTAGGAAAACGGCGAAAACGTTTAAAGACAATCCGACTGTCGGAAACTTGTTTGGGTTTTCGATGCGTATATGAACTTGCGGGAGAGTTTGCTATGGTTTCAATTAAAGACATTGCTTCGGAATGCGGCGTGTCAATCGCAACCGTCAGTAAAGCTCTGAATAATCATAAGGATGTGAGCGAAGCTACAAAAAACGCCGTCCGTGAAACCGCAAAAAGGCTTGGCTACCTTCCGAATTATCAGGCGAGGGCGCTTAAAACAAACCGTACATATAATCTTGGCGTTGTCTTTGCGGAAAGAGCGCAGAGCGGTCTTACCCACAGTTATTTTGCCGCCGTCCTTAACAGCTTTAAAAATGAAGCTGAAGCAAACGGATATGACATAACTTTTATAAGTAGCAATATTGGAAATAACCCCCTTACTTTTTATGAGCATTGTATAAGCCGTAATGTTGACGGCGTTATGGTCGCCAATGTTGACGACTATGAGGATGTCCATGTTACCGAGCTTCTGGAAAGCTCCGTTCCGCTTGTTACTCTCGACTATAAAACCGAGAATAAGCCTGCGGTTATTTCGGACAATTATCAGGGTATGCAAACGCTTGTGAAATACGTTTATGATAAGGGGCACAGAAAAATTGCGTATATTTATGGCGATGAAGCGTCTGTTACTTCCATAAGAATCGGGAGCTTCAGGGATGCGCTGAAAAGCCTGAATATAGAAATCAGAGAGGATTATCTTCTTCATGGGAAATACCATGACCCTGCCGTTACGGAACAACTTGCGGCACGACTCGTGAAAATGAGTGATCCGCCGACTTGTATAGTTCTCCCCGATGACTTTTCGGCAATCGGTGCGCTTACGGCGTTTGAGAAGTTGGGAATGTCAGTTCCTAACGATATTTCAATTGTGGGTTATGACGGTATAATGCTTTCACAGGTGCTTAATCCAAAGCTGACTACCTTTAAGCAGGATACCGAAAAACTCGGAGCGGAGGCTGCGAAACAGCTTATCTCGCTGATTACAAAGAAGATTTCCGGAAACATTGAACCTATCATAGTTGAAGGCAGTCTTTTGGAAGGCTCGTCTGTTAAAAATTTTAACGGCGATAAGTAAGCTATTATATTTATTATTAAATATAATATATTTTTAAGGAGGAAAAATCAATGAAGAATTTTAAGAAGAACATTGCTCTGCTTTCTGCATTGGCATTAGCTGGAACTATGCTTGCAGGTTGTGGATCAACAGACGACACCACTGCAGATGATTCTGCTGAAACAACAGCAGCTGCTGAGGGTGGCGACGATGCATCTACGGATGATGCAGCAGATGATTCCGCTGATGCAACAGCATCCGGCGATGAGGAAGGCGTACTTAGCATCCTCGCTTGGAACGGTAACTCCGACATTGTAAACATGGTGGATTGCTTCCTCGAGTCAACAGGATATGATGAGAGCAAGGTTCAGATCGTTGCTGTTGGTGACAACGGCGAAGGCGCTCGTGACGGTTATTCACAGTACCTCTTGGGCGATGGCGATGCAGACATTATGATCATGGATTCTGACTGGACACAGCAGTATGTAAATGATGATTCCCTTACTGCAGCTTATGAAACAATCGGCCTTTCAAAGGACGATTTCACAGAAGCATTCTCTTATACCCTTTCAGTTGGTACAAGTGAATCAGGCGTATTCAAGGCAGCTTCCTTCCAGGCTACACCGGGCGGATTTGTTTACAGAGCTGACCTTGCTGAGCAGTATCTCGGCGTAACTTCTCCCGAAGAAATGCAGGAGAAGGTAAAGGATTGGGATACATTCCAGGCAACAGGTGTAGAGCTTTATGAAGCTTCCGGCGGAGCTACATCTCTCCAGGCTACAGAGGGCGGACTTTGGCAGGTATTCCAGTCCAACAGAACTCAGCCTTGGGTAGTTGACGGCGCACTTGTTATGGATACAGCTGAAGAATTCTATGATATTGCTATGGCAATGCAGGAGAATCATTCACTCGCAGGCGTTCCTCAGTGGGATGCTGCTTGGTATGCTGCAGTTCTTGACGGCACTGCACTCGGTGACTTCGTTCCTACATGGGGTCTTACAACAAGCGAAGGTTCTATCCTTTATAACTTCACTGACGGCAGCGAAGAGAACGGTGCTAACATGGCTATCTGCGAAGGACCTACAGGCTGGTACTGGGGCGGTTCTTATCTCGCAGTTTCCACAAAGTGCAACGATGCTTCACTTGCTAAGGAATTCATTGAATTCTTCTGCAAGAATGCTGATACAATGAAGACATATGCTGAAAAGACAGGCGACTTTGTAAACAATACAACAGTTATGAGCACTTTGACAACTTCTAACCCCCTCCTCAACGGTCAGAACCATTATGAAATCCTTACAAAGGTAATGGCTAACCTCGACCTCGAAGGAAAGGTTACAAAGTATGATTCTATCATTAAGAGCCACTTCAACGATTCTGTAAATGGTTACCTTGATGGTACATACGCTACCAAGGAAGATGCAATCAATGCATTCAAGGATGCAGTTGCAGCTTCTTACCCTGAACTCATTGTTGAATAATTCGGAAGTTTGATTTCCGGTTATCATCCGCAGTATTATGCTTATGGAGCTTGTCTCCATGAGCATATATTGTGAGATTGAATCAAATTCGAAAGGTGTGAATTATGCAGGTGGCACGTAATAAACAAAAGGTAAGCTATGCGAAATACGGTTATATATTTATAGCTCCGTTTTTTATTGCTTATGCTTTTTTCATGATTTATCCGCTTATTAATACTATTATCCTTAGCTTCAAAGGAAACGGTAGTACAGTGGATGATTGGGTAGGTTTTCAAAACTTCCAGTACTTATTGTTTGGCGGAGAAACTCGCGCAGCGGATGCAATTCACAGCAAGTTTGTTTCTTCCCTCGGAAATACCGTAATTCTTTGGGCAGGAAACTTCGTTGTACAGATACTTTTGTCCCTGCTTTTTGCGGTTTGGTTCTCTGATAACAGGATTAAAGTTAAAGGAACAGGTTTCTTCAAGGTTGTAATGTATCTTCCTAATATTATTACAGCAACTTCAGTTGCCGCAATGTTCCTTATGCTTTTCGGAAATTCAAAGTACGGAGCAATTAACTCCTTGCTTTTGAACCTTGGTTGGATTTCCGAACCCCTTAAATTTGTTAATAATGTTTGGTCATCTCGTGTTCTTGTTATGCTTATTCAGTCATGGATGTGGTTCGGTAATACTATGATACTCCTTTTGTCCGGTATTTATGGTATTGATGCATCAATTTATGAAGCCGCTGAAATTGACGGATCAAGCGGTGCGAATACGTTCTTTAGAATCACGATGCCTATTTTGAAGCCGATTTTTATTTATGTAGTTATTACATCAATGATCGGTGGCTTGCAGATGTTTGATATTCCTTATCTGCTCCATGAGGGTACTACAATTAGGCCTTCACTCGAAACGACTGCGGTATTTATTTACGGACAGTTCCACCAGCAGTCACCTAACTATGGATATTCTGCTGCCGCTTCGGTAATCCTCTTTGTTATAACCGCTGTGCTTGGTTTGATTATTTATAAAACTAATACAGAACCTTCAGCACCTCGCGCTAAAAAACATAAATTCGAAACAAGGAGGTAACGGAGATGGCTGTTTCATATGCTTCAAATGATAGATATAAGAAAAATGTAGCTGCTCATTCGATAGTAAGATTAATCATATGCATAATCGTTACGATAATATGCTTGCTTCCAATCTACATTCTTATCGTGAATGCTACGAGAAAATCCGGTGATATCATTTCAAACGGTGTGTCACTTATCCCCGGCACAAATTTAATTCAGAATTTCAAAAATCTCCATGACGAAACTATACAGAACGGTTCTTATACAAGAGCGTATAACCTGTTGATTGGTTATAGAAACAGCTTGATTATTGCTGTTTGTTCAACTGTATTGACAGTGTTTTTCTCAGCGCTTACAGCATATGGTCTTGTGGTTTATGATTTCAAACTCAAGAAATTTGCTACAACATTTATCCTTGCAATGATGATGATTCCTATGCAGGTTGTTTCAACAGGTTTCTTGCAGTTCATGGTAAAAATCGGACTCCAGGATAATTATCTGCCGTTGATTCTTCCCTCAATCGCTGCACCTGCCGTTGTGTTCTTTATGTTGCAGTATATGAGGTCGTCATTCCCACTTGATATAGTTGAGGCTGCCCGTATTGACGGATGCGGAGAGTTCAGAACGTTTATGCAGATTGCGCTTCCTATATTCCAACCTGCCTTTGCTGTTCAGGCTATCTTCGCTTTCGTAGCAAGTTGGAATAACTACTATAATCCTTCGATGCTCCTTGTTTCAGGTAAACTTGAACAGAGAACAATGCCTATGATGGTTGCCGCAATTCTTGGCAACGATAAGCTCACTGACTATGGTGTAAACTATTTAGCAGTTGCTCTTTCGATTGTTCCTGTTGTTATCATTTATCTCTGCCTCTCGAAATTCATTATTCGTGGTGTAACTCTTGGCGCAGTAAAGGGTTAATCGATAGAAAGAAAAACAACAAAACAGATTTTGGCGGTATGTTTCGGCATACCGCCGTTCGTTTTAATGATGAAATGGAGGTTGTATTTCCGTGAGAAGATTGTTTAATGATGGTTGGAGCTTTATAAAAACGGATATTGATTGTAGCTATGAGGAAGCTATGGGAAAATCAGGCTGGGTGAGAGTTGATATTCCCCATGACTGGCTTATCAAGCAAACTAAAGCTTTGTATGAAACAAGCATGGGTTGGTATAAAAAAACATTTACTGTTAACAATTTGAATAATGTACATATAATTCACTTTGATGGTGTTTATATGGATTCGTCAGTTTTTGTGAATGGAAAAATCGTAGGGGAGTGGAAGTATGGCTATTCCGCATTTGAGTTTGACATAACTAATTTTCTTAATGAGGGAGAAAACGAGATTGTTGTAAGAATTTGTCATCGTGAACCTAATTCAAGATGGTATTCAGGCGCAGGGATTTTCCGTAATGTTAGCATTTCGGTGCATGAAAGTGCCTATATTTGCTCAGATAGCGTTTATTTTTCAGCAAAAAAATCAGAAGATAACAACTGGAGCATCCAATTATACTCCGAAGAAATAAACGCAAATAACCTAATGGTACGCTATAAATTGTCGGACAGCAAAGGAAATCTTTTCTGTACCGTTGACTCCGTACCAAATCAAGAAGTTACCCATAATGTAACAAATCCCGAAATTTGGGATGTCGATTCGCCGTCGCTTTATACACTTGAAACAACTCTTCTTGACGGAGATAATGTTATTGACAAACTTAGTTGTAAGGTTGGATTTCGTACAGTTGAGTTTAAATCTAACAGCGGTTTTTGGCTAAACGGCAGAAATATTAAGCTCAATGGAGTATGTTTGCACCATGATTTAGGCGCACTTGGCGCTGCGTTTAATAAAACAGCATCAAGACGTCAACTTGTGTCAATGAAAGAAATGGGCGCAAATGCCGTAAGAACCTCCCATAATATGCCGGCAAAAGAATTTATGGAGCTTTGTGATGAGTTGGGTTTATTAGTTGATAGCGAAGCATTCGATATGTGGGAGCTGAAAAAAACTGACTACGATTATGCACGCTTTTTTGATGATTGGTATAAAAAGGATGTTGCAAGCTGGATAAGACGTGACCGAAACCATCCCTCCGTTATTATGTGGAGCATTGGCAACGAAATTTACGATACTCATGTCTCCGATAGGGGAGTTGAGGTTACAAAAATGCTTCGTGATGAGGTGCGTAAGCATGATTCAAGGCATAACGCATATACAACAATCGGCTCAAATTATATCGAGTGGGATGGCGCCCAAAAATGTGCGAATGAGTTGGAAATTTCGGGATATAACTACGGCGAGCGACTCTATGACGAGCATCATAAGAAGTATCCCGATTGGTGCATCTACGGCAGCGAAACCGCGGCAAGAGTACAAAGCCGAGGAGTTTATCATTTTCCCAAATCCGCCGCATATATTACACATGACGACCTGCAATGCTCATCGCTTGAAAATTGCCGTGCGGGAATATCCGAGCGTACCGCCCAATATTCAATCATTGCAGACAGAGATACATCATTCTCTGCAGGACAATTTATTTGGACAGGCAGCGATTATATCGGCGAACCGAGTCCATACTCCACCAAAAACGCTTATTACGGCCAAATTGATACCGCAGGCTTCCGCAAAGACAGCTTTTATCTCTACAAGGCTGCATGGACGAATAAACCCGTGCTGCATATCATGCCGTATTGGGACTTTAACGATGGTCAGCTTATTGATGTTATGGTTTATACAAATGAGCCATTTGTCGAGATGTTCTTTAACGGAAAATCTCTGGGGAAAAAATCAGTTGATGGAGTATATAGTGCCGATTGGCAGCTTAATTATGAGGAGGGTGAGCTTCACGCAGTCGCCTACGATAAAAACGGGAATATTACCGCAGAGGACAGCACTCGTTCATTCGGAGAAACGGCAGAAATTTGCCTTGTTCCCGACAAAATCTCCCTTAAAACGGACGGCGAGGATATGATTTTTCTCGAAATTTCCGCCTATGACAGCAACGGAATTTTCGTGGCAAACGCAAGGAACCGTGTAAATGTGAGTGTTAGCGGCGCAGGTAGGCTTGTCGGTCTTGACAGCGGTGACAGCACAGATTTTGACGAGTATAAATCTACCTCAAAAAAATTATTCAGTGGAAAACTCCTTGCACTGATAAAGGGAAATAAATCATCGGGAAAAATAAATGTGAGTGTTTCCTCTGAAGGACTTCCTACAGCCGAAATTACGCTTTTTGCGGAAGAAGCTGATTACCCTGAGGGCGCTTCCGATGCATTTGAAGAAAATTTCGTCCCCGATTGTACTACAGAAATACCCGTCCGCAAAATTGAGCTGAAATCCTCCGTGCAGCGCCTCGACCCAAGCCGCAAAAATGCTGTGGTAAAAGCGAAAATTCTCCCCGAAGGTGCGGAATATGATATTGAATGGTCAGCCGTAACTGAAACGGGAGTTGTTACCAATATTGCCACAGTGAGCGGCAATAATGACAGTGCGGAGGTAACCGCCTGCGGTGACGGTAAATTTAGACTACGCTGCTCATGCAGAAATGGAAAAACAAGCCCCGAGGTTATTTCAGAGCTTGAAATGGAGATAGATGGAATGGGCAGTGCTGTTGTAAACCCTTACGCCGAAACAGTCAAAGGAAGCCTTTATAACATCAGCAATGCGCAGCTTGACGAGGTCTCCGAAGGCGGTGTTAAGATTGAGTGTGGCGGAAAAAACCTTGTCGGCTTTAAAAATGTGGATTTTGGCAGGGTTGGCTCGGACAGCTTTGAGGTAAGCATCATTAATTGGCATAATAATGATGAGGTAAAATTCTCACTCTGGAGCGGCATACCGAACGAATGCGGTTCTGTAAAGCTGGGAGATTTTAGCTACCGTGCAGACTTTGTATGGCAGACTTATATTAGGAACAGCTTTAAGGTCAGTCGAAAGATAAATGGGATGAGGGATATATGCTTCCTTTTTGAAGAAACAAATAAACGAATCTACTTTGGCGGATTTAAATTTGTGGGCTGTGATGAAACCTATGCGGAAATATGCGCAGCGGCTAGTTCGTCTGTGAGGGGAGATAGCTTTACAGTAAAGAAGGATTCTGTCGAACATATTGGAAACAACGTTTTCATGGATTTCGATGGTTTCAATTTCACGAAAGGTGTAAAGAGCATTACTGTAAAGGGAAGAACCCATAACGCCGCTGACTCCGTCCATATGAGAATAACAGGCGAGGGTAGAGAGCTGCGTGAAATCCTCGAATTTTCCAAAAGCGAGGACTATGTTGAAAAAACATTTGCAATTGGAGAATTTAACGGCAGTGGAACTGTAAAGTTTGAATTTCTTCCGGGCTGTGATTTTGATTTCCTGAGCTTTAAATTTGACCCTATTAGTTAAAGACGTTAGGTGGAAAGCATTTCTATGCTTTCCACTTTTTATAATATTTCTGTCCTTTTTGAATTTACATTGCGCATATAATATAGTGAAATTCAAAAGGGAGATGATTTGTTGGAAATCTATATAGTAAGAGAAGGGGACACTGTCTTTTCCATAGCCGAGCAGTTTGGGGTTTCGCCGTTCAGAATAATTGCGAACAATAGCCTTGCATCCCCCGAAAATCTCGCCGTGGGTCAGGCTCTGCTTATACTTATCCCTGAAATAGTACATACCGTTACGCAAGGTGAAACCCTTGACACGATTGCCGCAGCATACAATGTTTCCTATGAACAGCTTTTACGGAACAATCCGTTTCTTGCGGTTCAGCAATACATCTATCCAAACGAAAATATAGTTATAAAGTATAGGGGAGAAAAGGGGAGAGCTATAAAGTTCAGCGGTTTTGCATACCCCTGGATAAATAGAAGCAGGCTGAGGCAAATTCTTCCCTATATAACCTATTTTATTATTTTCGGTTACGGTTTTAGCGAGGACGGAACAATAATTACAGTCGAGGATGCCGATGTAATAGGGCTTGCGCACCAAAATCAAACAGCGGTGCTGTTGAGCCTGTCATTCATTGAGGCTAACGGAACTTTTAATACAACAAAAGCAGCGCTGCTCCTTACCGATATTGATTTCCAAAACCGTGTTATATCGGGGATGATAGATGAAATAAGGGCAAGGGGAGCGCAGGGAATGGATATAGATATGGAATATATTCCTGCACAGTACAAAGAAGAATTTGTTGCATTTGTTGCCAATGCGGGCACACAGCTTCGGGCGAACGGATATGTCTTGAACATAGACCTTGCACCAAAAACCTCCGCTGAACAGGCTGGAACGCTCTATGAAGCGCATGATTATCCCGCCCTCGGTGAAGAAGCGGATTTGGCGTTTCTTATGACATATGAATGGGGTTATATGTATGGTCCGCCAATGGCAATTGCCCCCATAAATAACGTATCGTCGGTTCTTGATTATGCTCTTACGGAAATTCCTGCGGATAAGATTTACCTTGGTATGCCAAATTATGCTTATGATTGGCAATTGCCGTTTGTTCAGGGTGAAACAGCGGCACAGGTGATCGGAAATATGACGGCGGTGGAACGTGCCGTACTGAATGAGGTCCCGATACAGTTTGATGAGCGTTCGCAAAGTCCGTTTTATACCTACATTGCCGAGGACGGAGCGGAGCATATCGTTTGGTTTGAGGATGTAAGAAGCATAAAATCCAAGCTTGAACTTGTGGATAGAAGCGGAATTGCGGGCGCAGGTCTTTGGAATTTTATGAGAGCCTTTCCGCAGGCATATTTCCTGATTGATAATATGTTTGAAATCCAAAAGATTCTCCCCTAAAATATTGCAATTTGTGTAACGATATGGTATAATTGATGTTAAGAGAAGAGGTGTAAAAAATGTCATTGCCAAATGACCCATTTATTCTTCTAAGCTATGTAAACACACAGCTTAGGGATAAATATCCATCATTGGAGGAGCTTTGTGAAGACTTTGATGTAAAGATAGAAGACTTGACAGCTAAACTTAATGCGGCAGGATTTGATTATAACGAGAAATTGAACAAATTTTGCTGATTTAGGGCTTTTTTCTGACTAAAAATGTAATAAATTTATTAATAATTTTTCTAAACACGAAAAATTATATAAATATTCATACAACAGTAACGTATGACTGATATCATAATCAATATGCATTTAATTAACCTGGGAAGTTAATTGCGAATTAAATGTTTGTTAATTTATAGGATAATTTGGAGATGTAAAATAAATGAAAAGAAATAGCTTTTTAAGCAGGGCAATTTCGGCTGTTACCGCTGTAGCTTTAATGCTGATTTCTGTTTCTGTAACGCCCTTTACAATTTTGGTAAATGCAGCCGATTCAGAGGGCTGTTCAATCATAAGTACTTCAATATATATTGATTTAGATGGTGATAGCGTATGCGAAACTGACATTGATAGCTTAGGCGGAAGTTCGGTTACGAACGGTTCGCTCGTTCATGTTGGCATTACTTTTTCAATTAATAATGATCGTTTTTTTACCGGCTCACAGGTGAGCGCGGGCGCAACTATACCAACTACATATACGCTTGACGTTCTTTCGTATGGAATCACTCTTGATGTGACAACTGATGGAACACTTATTCCGAGCGGATTATCAACCTCGGTCGGAACATGGTCGATTAGCAATGGTGTGCTTACAGTTGTATACAATGAGGACTACCTCACTGCTCATTCCAATATCAGCGGATTTATCAATATTTACGGGCATATTGATGTAGATACAGAAGCTTCCGATTACAGCGGAACAGCAAAGGTCGGAGTGGCTGAAAAAGTTGTAAATGATGTGGTTGTTGTAAGCAGCGGTGCGGACAGCAATATTTACACAGAGAAAAACGTAAACAGTGTTACTGTTGATAATAACGGCGACATTCTTATTCAGTATACCATAAAAGCAAGCGCGTACAACGGCAAGGTTACAAATGTTGTCCTTAAAGATGCATGGGGCAGTGACCTTGAATTTGTAAGTGGCAGTGTTACAAGTAGTCAGTCTATTGCCTTTACACAAAGCGGCAATACTGTAACGTCTGATAGCTTTACACTTGCTTCAAACGAAACGGTCGAGTATACATATACGCTTAAATTGTCGAAGGGAAACGCTGCCAAGTATCTCGGGGCAAGTTACAGTGTTTTTGAGTCAATAAAAGAGAATATAAACAATACATTGTCGGCTACATTTATCAATAATAAAAATGACGATGTGACTGCCGAGGAAAAGTCTGCTCTCGCATTGAATTCATCGGTTGGAGTGCCAACCATAGATAAATCGGGTGCATTTAATGCGGCAGGAGATACAATCGATTGGACGGTTAGAATTGACGGCAATTGCAGTGACCTTGGTGATTGGAAATTGTCCGATACCCTCGGAGATGGTCTTGGTGCAATATCGAACATTCAGTATACCATATATAAAGCTGATGGTACAGAATATTCCTCGGGTAACGCATCAAGTCTTGATGATATCACCCTTACTCTAAGCTCCGATACTATATCTGATGGAAAATATGGTTATATCGTGGTTACATATTCAACAACGGCATCGTCAACATCAACAGGGGTAACTGCGCCTGTTTACACCAATACCGCAACAATAACTTCCACAGCAAATGGCGGTTCTGTTTCCGACAATGCATCGGTAACGGGAACCCAAAGCGCCTTTGATGTTGTTAAAAAAGAGGCGGGAGATCAGAATAAAACAGAAGGTACGGTTTCATGGACAACGACCGTAACTGTACCCACAGGACTTAACGTTACTGAATTCCTCATTACCGATGAAGCAGATAATGGACATGAAATCATAATGGATTCGATAAATATAACATATAATGGTAGTGACGGGTATAATGTTCATAGAGGATATTGGAGTAATCCTGTAGACTTTTATCTCCTGCCGGCAGAAGATGCGGGGGATTATTCTGATTATTTTAATGTTAAGGTTGACAACCTTGATCTTGTAAACAATTTGATTTCAGAGGCAACAATTGTTATTACCTATAAAACCAAGTATGATGGCCTTGTAAAAGACTTGAATAATAGAGCAACGGTTTCAGTTAAAGAAAGCAGTGGCTCAACAGCTACTGACGAAGTTACTGCGACTAAAGCAATTGATATTCCCGAAACTATTGATGTTCTTGAAAAATGGGGCACTCCACGCACGGGTATTAATGCGAAAAACTATATACTTTGGGAAATCCCACTTGATATAAGCACGATAAAATCATCATTGTCTGCTCACGGCATTACTTCTTCCTACAGTGACGTTACATTAACCCTGACAGATACAATTCCTTCGGGGCTGCAATACATTGCCGACAGCCTTATTGTTTGCGGAAGATGGGATAATTACGACAGTGCGACCGGACTATGCAGTGCAGGGACTTCCGTTAATGGTAATACCCTTACAATCACCATAAGCGGCACTGAATTAGATAATCTTTTCAACCAAGCACAGAAAGCAGACACAGTGAAAATTTCCTTCCTGACAGGGCCAACAGACGACGAATATTCAAGCTACCTTTCAGGTACAAACTCGTATACAAACACAATAAAAGGCTCTATATCCTATCCGAGTGGCAGTATTAATATTCTGTCCGTGGAATCAAATTCAGTCACCCCCAATTGCGACAATATCCTCACCAAATCAATGGATTCGTATGTCAGCGGTAATGATTACGTTGGCTTTACAATTGAAGCCAATAAAGCGGGTATGAATCTGCTTGAAAACGGTAGCTTAACAATGGAAGATACCCTCGGTGCAGGCATGAAGTTCGATTCAAGCAGAAGCAACCTTACCGTGCAGACTTATCAATCGGGCAGTTATGCCGACTATAGTAACTATACACTGAGTGTTGTTAGCAATTCAGACGGAACAACAACCATAACAATCGGCAATTTGCCTGATGAAACGCCTATTAAGGTCACCTATAACGCCATTTTTACCGTTGTAAGTGAAACAAACTTCACGGCGGAGAATGAGGTTAAGCTTATCGGTGTTAACAGCACCAATGGTAGCGACTCAGTATCTAAATCACTTACTCCTGTATACAGCCAAGGCGGAACTACGGGTAATTATAATGTAATTAAAGTCTACAAAACATCCGGAACAGATCCTCTTTCCGGCGCAGTGTTCTGCCTTTACGGCTTTAGCGCAACAGATAACTCATGGACTGATACAGGAAAAACGATTACAACCGGTTCGGACGGTTATAATCTGTTTGATAACCTACAATCGGATAATCTCTATAAAATTATTGAAACGCAAGCGCCTGTTGTTGGCAGTGTAAAGTATGAACTTGATACAGAACCGTATTATTTTCTTATCACAGGCAATGACAATAAAACTGCGGTGGGAGTTTTGGATAGCGCAGGCATTTCATATAGTGCTGACAGGGTTAAGACCTTTACTCAAAATGATATTACAAGCGGCAGCAACATTATTACCGTTGAAAATGAAGTTTTAACAGTTGATGTTACAAAGACATTCAGCGATACTCCCACAAAGGACGAGGTTAATACAGTAAAGTTTGGTATCTACACGGACTATGCGTGCAGTACAACTCCTATACAGGAAATTGGTCTTACTCAAAGCGGAGACAGCTATACAGTATCATTCAGCACCGATAGCCTTAATGTTGGCACAACCTACTATATCAAGGAAAGCGCAAGCCCCGCCCTCTATAGCAATAACAATATTGTTGCATTTAAAATCGACAGCACAGGCACAGTAATGTATGCGGATGCAACAGCATCTAACGCAAACCTTGATTTTTCAAGCAGCGTTTGTCCAACATTTGTTAATTCCAAGGTTACTAATGTAACAACCGCTGACCTCACTCTTGAAAAAACAACCGCCAACGGTACAGCAACCGACCTTGTAAATGCAGTATTCGGACTTTATTCCGATTCAGCTTGTTCGGCGCAGATAACCACACAAAGTCCTGTTTATGATAACAATAAATATATAGTGACATTCGCAAATGTAGCAGCAGATAACACCTACTATATCAAAGAAATCAGCGCACCAAACGGTTATACCGCAAGCACAACTGTATTCAAATGCGTTGTTAGTGACACAGGAACGGTAAGCTATACCATAGAAGGCTCCGCAAGCGGAAGTGATAAAATCGACACAATTCCCGTCTGCAATAACACCAAAATCATTGTCGCTGACCTCACTCTTGAAAAGACGACCGATTCAAACGGTACAGCAACCGACCTTATAAATGCAGTGTTCGGACTTTATTCCGATTCAGCTTGCACGGAAGCATACAAAAAAGCCGAAGCAAGCCCTGAATTGAGTAGTGATAAGTACATAGTAACATTCTCGGGAGCCGATTTGTTGGCGGGTACGACCTACTATATAAAGGAAATCGGCGCACCAAACGGTTATACCGCAAGCACAACCGTATTCCAATGTACTGTTGCTTCTGACGGAAAGGTATCCTATAGCATATATAGTTCGGCGAGCGGAAGCGGTGATAGCGCAGACGGTGATATGCCTGTTTGCGTAAACACCAAAACGCAGGTAGTAACTCTCACTTCAGCCGACATTAAACTTGAAAAAACAACAAGCAACGGTACAGTCGAAGATCTAACGGGCGCACTGTTCGGACTTTATTCCGATGAAGCTTGTTCGGCGCAGATAGCCACACAAAGTCCTGTTTATGATAACGGTAAATATATTGTAACATTCTCGGGAAGTGGTTTGAATTTGTCGACAAGCACAATCTACTATACAAAGGAAATCACCGCACCCACAGGATACGATGTAAGCTCAACCGTGTTTAGATGTTCTGTTGGTTCGGATGGAACGGTAGGCTATAGCATAGTTGGAGCTTCAAGCGGTGGTGATACGATTAACGAGATTCCCGTCTGTGTAAACACCAAAACTCAGACTTCAAACCCCACCGACCCTGATGATGATGACAGTGACAATGACATCCCAACTACGAACACAGGCAGCACAACATCCGGCGGTACTTCTTCAAGCGGTACTTTTCCAAGCGGTACAACACCAAGCAATCCTATGCCAAGCCAACCTTCAACCTCAACTGATTATGACGATGACACCGTTGAGGACGTTGCCTCAGGCGCAGGCATTGAAGAACAGCCGGAACTCATCTCTGTAAAGGGCGGAAAGAAATCTACGTTACTCGTTATTTCGGCAATTGCCGCAATTTCAGGACTTCTTACCCTCCTTTGCACAAGAAAACTCAGACGCAGATGACCGTTTTCTTTAAAAATGCTAAAATTAGTTCGCCTCCCTTAAAAAGGGGGGCGGATTTTTTCAAATTTTACAGTTGTATGCTTGAAATTTTATGAAAATGTAGTATAATAGATAGTAATTGTATTGTGGCTGAAAATCCGAACCGCCGCTAAATGGAATTTCGGCTTAAAAATAATAGGCGGAGCAAGGGGACTCATTATGGCTGAAAAAAAATTTACAATTGATCTTAAATCTATTATTGAGGAGTTTAGCCTCGAAGCTATCTATCTTCCAAAAGATGCCACGCAAATTCTTATTGATGAGAATGATGTCAACCGTCCGGGGCTGCAGCTTATGGGCTTCTATGAGTATTTCAGTAATGCTCGCATTCAGATTCTCGGCAAAATGGAGTTTGCTTATCTTGCAACGATTGATGAGGAAACCCGTACCGAACGTCTTGATATGCTCTTTTCACAGCATATTCCTGCCCTTATCATTTCCCGTGAGCTTCCCTATTTCCCTGAGATGGTGACAATTGCCCAGAAATATGAAGTTCCCTTACTGAGAACCAAGGAAAGCACATCAAGCTTTATGGCTGCGCTTATAGCGTTCCTCAACCTGCATCTTGCGCCAAGAATTACACGTCATGGCGTCCTTATTGAGGTTTACGGCGAGGGAATGCTTATCCTCGGTGAAAGCGGTGTAGGTAAAAGCGAAACCGCCGTTGAGCTTATTAAAAGAGGACATAGACTTGTTGCCGATGATGCAGTTGAAATAAGAAAGGTTTCCAATATAAGCCTTGTGGGATCTTCTCCTGAAAATATCCGTCATTTCCTTGAGATAAGAGGTATCGGTATAATTAACGCAAGACGTCTTTTCGGTATGGGTTCGGTTAAGGTCACCGAAAAAATCGATATGATAGTCGAGCTTGAACCGTGGGACAGCGAAAAAGTGTACGACCGCATGGGCGTTGACAGCGAGTATACTTCAATTCTTGGGGTGAAAGTGCCATGCAACACTATCCCCGTTAAGCCCGGACGTAATCTTGCTGTCATTCTTGAGGTTGCCGCAATGAATAACCGTCAGAAGAAAATGGGTTATAATGCCGCTCAGGAGCTTCTTGATAACCTTGGACTTGATATGGACAGAAAAGAAACTATCAGAAAGTGGGATATTTATTAATTTCGGAGGTTTTTGTTGTGCTAATTACAGCGGATTTGCATACTCATACAGTGGCTTCGACTCATGGATACTCAACAGTTAAGGAAATTGCTGAGGAGGCTGCATCAAAGGGACTTACAGCTGTCGCCATAACCGACCATACCCCTGCCTCAACTGATGGCCCACATCTTTGGCATTTTCATAATCTCCATAAAGCGCTCCCGAGAGAGCTTATGGGTGTAAAACTCATATATGGCGCAGAATCGAGTATAATTGATTATGACGGCAATATTGATTTCCCGCATGAGGAATGCGCTGCGCTTGATTGGATAATTGCTTCATTCCATAAGGATATGCTCGCCCCGGGCACCTTTGAACAGCATACGAATATGTATCTCAGGCTTGCGGAGAATTATGATGTGGACGTTATAGGTCATTGCGCAACGGTAGTTTGTCCATTTGACTATGAAAAGTGCCTAAAAAAATTTAAGGAATACGGAAAGCTTGTGGAAATAAATGAAAGCACTATTCTTTGGAAAAATACTCGGGAGAATTATCGTGAAATTATAAGAATTTGTAAGAAATATGAAATTCCTGTTGTAATAAATACCGATGCGCATTTTTGCGGTATTGTCGGGGATGTTTCCGAGTCGGAAAAGCTCATTGAGGAGCTTGATTTTCCAAAATCACTCATATTAAACGCCGACTGGGATAAGCTTTATTCATATATCCAAAGCAGACATGGCAAAATTTTTGATTAATGAGGTTTAGCAGTTATGATGTCAGATAAAATCGACTTACTTGAAAAGGAAGCCGAAAGTGCAGGCTGTCATTTTGTGTGCAATGCGGAGCTTAAAAATTATACAACTTTTAAAATCGGTGGAAAAACACCGATACTAATTGATTTGGACAGCGCCGAAAAATGTGTAAAGTTAATTCCCTTTGCAGCAAAGAATAAAATACCCTACCGCATTTTTGGGAGGGGCTCGAATCTTATTGTCGACGATAGAGGGGTTGACTCCGTAATCTTTCATATTTTCGGGGGAGAAGCGGCTCTTTGCGGGGAGAATAAGGTATCCTGTTTTGCGGGAATTTCTCTTGTAAAGGCGTGTGGCTTTGCACTTGAAAATGGACTTGGCGGACTTGAATTTGCCTATGGAATCCCGGGATCGATCGGCGGAGCGGTCTACATGAATGCAGGCGCTTACGGCGGAGAGATAAAGGACGTTATAACATCGGTTGCAGCCATGGATAAGGACGGAAGCGTTAGGTATTATGACAGCTCGGAACTGGATATGTCTTACAGAAAAAGCCGTTTCACTCAGAGCGACGAGGTTGTGCTTACGGCTGAATTTACCCTTGTGAAAAAGGATAAAACCGAGATAAGAAAAAAAATGGATGAGCTTATGGAAAAGCGCCGCACGAAACAACCGCTTGATTTTCCAAGCGCAGGAAGCACGTTTAAACGCCCTGAGGGCAGCTATGCATCCTTGCTTATAGAGCAGAGCGGGCTTAAGGGTTTTTCTGTCGGTGGGGCGGAGGTAAGTACAAAGCACAGCGGATTTGTTATAAATAAGGGAAATGCATCGTTTGATGACCTGATGAAACTTATTTCGGAGGTTAAAGCAATCGTTAAGGAAAAAACAGGCTATCTGCTCGAATGCGAGCCTGAAATTATTTCGGACAGGGAGGAGTACGTAAGATGCATTTTCTCATTGTAACAGGCCTTTCGGGTTCGGGAAAGTCGGGCGCAATCAATGTCCTTGAGGATATAGGCTACTATTGTATCGATAATATTCCTCCCCAGCTTATTCCGAAATTTGCCGAAATATGTCTTAAATCTGAAAAAATCATCCATAATGTTGCTATCGTTACCGATATAAGGGGCGGCGAGCTTTTCCTTGAACTCGATAAGGGGCTCGGATATTTCAAGGATAACGCAATTGAATATAAAATTCTTTTCCTTGATTCCACAGATGAGGTTCTTATTAAACGATATAAGGAAACACGCCGCCGCCATCCCCTTGATGAGGTGAGTCACGGAAGCATACAGCGTGCAATTGCAATGGAGCGTGAAATGCTTATGTCCGTTCGTGAAAAGGCGGATTATTACATAGATACCTCCGAGCTTTCAATGGCGCAGCTTAAAGAAACGGTTTATGGTCTTTTCCTCGATAATCCCGCCGATTCAATGGTTGTAAAGGTAATGTCCTTTGGCTTTAAATTCGGCTGCTCAAGGGAGGCTGACCTCGTTTTTGATGTAAGATGTCTGCCGAATCCGTTTTATATCCCTGAGCTTAAGGAGCATACGGGACTTGAAAGTTGCGTGAGTGACTATGTTATGCAATTCAAACAGTCAAAGGAACTGTTGAAAAAGTTGGAGGATCTTATAGATTTTCTTGTTCCGCTCTATCATCATGAGGGAAAAAGCCAGCTCGTTATAGCATTTGGCTGCACGGGTGGAAAACACCGTTCAGTAACCTTTGCCGAAAGCATATATAAGCATCTTGAAGAAAACGGCGTTAAATGCAGGATAAGCCATAGGGATATAAGCAAGAAAAAGTGAAAGGCAGATAGTTATGTCATTTTCCTATTCAGTTAAAAGAGAAATATGTGGGCTTATGACCGACCGTGATAGGAAGTATGCCTGCTTTTACGGTATGCTGCTTTTCTGCAAAAATTTTGATGCTGAAAGTATCGTTTTCCAAACAGAAAACGATATGGTGTGCAGCCTTTTTTGTAGCCTTGCGGACGATGTCCTCGGCAGTGGCGGAGTTGTTACCGTTTCAAAGACCGAGAAGAAGAACAATACTGTCCTTTATATCCTCAGCATAGGAGAGCAAAAAAATCGCGATGAAATAATTTTTCGTTTCCATATATCAAGTCGAAGCCTTATCCACCGCATACAAAGGGAAAATATAAACAATAACGATATCTTTGCATTTGTCGGCGGAGCGTTTCTATCCTGCGGAAGCATTGCCGAGCCGATTAAGGAATACCATCTCGAATTTACTGTTCCTTATTTTAACCTTATGAATGATCTGCTTGAGCTTTTGAGGGAGTTCGGATTTAATGTCAAATCCACCGAACGCAAGGGAAATTACGTCATCTATATGAAGGGCAGCGAGGATATTGAGGATCTTATAACCTTTATGGGTGCAACAATGTCATCGATTGAGCTAATGAACGTAAAAATTCTTAAGGATGTCCGTAATAAGGCGAACCGTATAGCAAACTGTGATGCGGCAAATATTGACCGTACCCTTAAAGCATCGGATAAGCAAATTGCCGATATAGAATATATTATGGAAAAGGTTGGTTTGGAAAATCTCCCCGCAGACCTTGTAAATATAGCTGAGGTAAGAATGGAATACCCTGAAATGTCACTTAGAGAACTTGGGGAAGCGCTTGATAAACCCATAGGTCGTTCAGGCGCAAACCATAGGCTTAAGCGAATCTCCGAATTTGCGGATAAGCTGCGTGAGGAATATGGCGATACGAATGAAAACAATAATTAAGGGGGAGAAGCTTTTTTGCGTTCCCCCCCTGAATTTTATTATTTAAATACTTGGTGTGCTTATGGAAAATTTTGTTCATCTTCATCTTCATAGTGAATATAGTCTGCTTGATGGAGCTTGTCGCATTAAAGAGCTCATACAAAGAGTAAAGGAGCTTGGGCAAACCGCCGTTGCTGTCACCGATCATGGCAATCTCTATGCGGCTATTGAATTTTATAATGAAGCAAAGGCTGTCGGAATAAAACCTATTATCGGATGTGAGGTTTATGTTGCCCCAAGGACACGTTTTGATAAATCCACAGGCATAGATAACCACCCTTACCACCTTGTCCTTCTGTGCGAAAATAATGAGGGCTATAAAAACCTAATAAAACTTGTTTCTCTTGGCTTTACCGAAGGGTTTTACAGCAAACCGAGGGTCGATTTGGCCGCTCTGAAGCAGTATAGCGGCGGACTTATTGCTCTTTCGGGATGTGTTGCGGGAGAAATTCCTCGTCTCCTCGCAAACGGGGAGTATGATGCGGCAAAAAGCAAGGCTTTGGAATATAATGGTATTTTTGGAAACGGAAATTATTTCATAGAAATCCAAAATCATGGAATAAAGGAAGAAATGTCGGTCCTGCCGCTCTTGTATAAGCTCTCCGCCGAAACAGGAATCCCATTGTGCGCCACAAATGATGCGCATTACATCCTTAAGTCGGATGCAAAGGTGCAAAAGGTTCTTATTGCAATCCAAACGGGTACACCGCTCAGTAAACCCAGCCCCCTAAATTTTCCCACAAATGAGTTCTACGTTAAAACAGGTGAGGAGATGAAACAGCTTTTTATGGGTCACCCCGATGCTGTGGCCAATACAGCCAAAATTGCCGAGCGATGCAACGTTGAGTTTGAATTCGGCAAAATAAAGCTTCCAAGATATGAAATCAAGGGGGTAACGGACAATTCCGCCTACCTCAGGAAAATGTGTGAGGATGGTCTGAAGGTGCGATACGGCGAAAATCCGCCGCAGGAGTATAAAGACCGACTTGAATATGAGCTTGATGTTATTATAAAAATGGGTTATACCGATTATTACCTGATTGTCTGGGATTTTGTTAACTATGCCAAAACTCATGATGTACCTGTAGGTCCGGGACGAGGCTCCGGCGCGGGCAGTATCGCCGCATATTGTATAGGTATAACAAATATTGACCCTATGAAATATAACCTCCTTTTTGAGCGTTTCCTTAATCCCGAACGAGTCTCGATGCCTGATTTTGATATAGATTTTTGCTATGAGAAACGCCAACAGGTTATAGATTACGTTGTGGAAAAATACGGAACGGAGCGCGTTGCGCAAATTATAACCTTTGGAACAATGGCGGCTAAGGCAGCTGTTCGTGATGTGGGTAGAGTAATGGAGCTGCCTTACGGCACCACCGATGCTGTTTCAAAGCTCATTCCGTCCGAACTTCATACAACACTTGATAAAGCGCTGGAGAACAGTCCTGAACTGAAAAAGCTTTATATGACTGATCCCACCGTCCATGAGCTTATTGATACAGCGAAGAAAATTGAGGGTATGCCAAGGCACGCATCAACCCACGCCGCAGGAGTGGTTATCTCCGATGCGCCTATTAGCGATTATGTACCAGTCCAGAAGAATGATGAATCAATCGTTACCCAGTATCCAATGAATATTTTGGAAAGTCTTGGTTTGCTAAAAATGGACTTTCTCGGACTGCGAACCCTTACCGTAATAAGCGATACAGTTAAATCCGTATGGAAAAAGCATTCCGATTTTGATATTGAGAAAATACCCCTTAATGACAAAAATGTGTATGAAATGCTTTCGGCGGGTGAATCGGATGCTGTTTTCCAGTTCGAAAGTGCGGGTATGCGTCAGGTTCTCTCAAAGCTTAAACCCGAGTCTATTGAGGATTTAATAGCAGTTCTGTCACTTTACCGCCCCGGACCTATGGACAGTATCCCTAAATATATCGAAAATCGTCATAATCCCGAGCTTGTCACTTATAAGCATCCACTGCTGGAGGATATTCTTAATGTAACCTATGGCTGTATAGTCTATCAGGAGCAGGTTATGCAGATATGCCGAAAGCTCGCAGGATACTCTTATGGTAGGGCTGATCTTGTTCGCCGTGCAATGGCAAAGAAAAAAGCCGATGTTATGGAAGAGGAACGGAGCGTATTTGTTGAAGGGGCAAAGAAAAACGGAGTTTCCGAAGATGTTGCAAATGATATTTTCGATGAAATGTTAGGCTTTGCCTCATATGCTTTTAATAAATCTCACGCTGCTGCTTATGCCCATGTCGCATATCAAACCGCATATCTGAAATGCTATTATTATAAGGAGTATATGGCTGCGCTTATGACAAGCGTCCTGGATTGGCATGGAAAGCTTTCCGATTATATAACAGACTGTGAGAAACACGGAGTTAAAATTTTGTGTCCGGATATAAATAAAAGCGGTGCAGGCTTTGAAGCAGATGGGGAGGGAATAAGGTACGCACTCCTTGCGGTGAAAAATCTTGGGAGAACTGCAATTGACAATATTATAGCGGAGCGTGTAAAGAGTGGCAGCTTTATATCGCTGGAATCCTTCTGCCGCCGTATGAACGGAAAGGATATTAATCGAAAGGCCGTGGAAAGCCTTATAAAATGTGGGGCATTTGATGACTTTAGCCTTAACAGACGTGAAATGATTGAAAATTATGATATCATTTTTGCGGGACTACAAACCTCACTAAGAAAAAATATTGAGGGTCAGATAAATTTCTTTGAAATTGGCTCGTTGGAGGAATCTGACCATAACATTCCCATAAAAAGTCGTTCCGAATATACCTTACCGACTCTTCTTGAATTTGAAAAGGAAGTAACGGGAATGTATATTTCGGGTCATCCCCTCCAACAGTTCGAGAATATATCCGCCGCCGCAGAGCATACCGAGCTGAGAACCCTTTCAAACCTTGAGGACGGCAATATCGTAAAGCTTATCTGCATTATTCGTAATGTAAAGATTCATAAAACCAAGTCGGGCTCAGTTATGGCTTTTACCACCGCAGAGGACGAAACAGGGGAATGCGAGATGATTTTTTTCCCCGAAATCTATGTCATGAATGTGAATAATATCCGCCAAGGCAGCTATATTTTTGTAAGCGGAAAGGTTTCCTTTAATGATGAAACTCCGAAAATTATTGCCGAAACAGCTATGTCGGCAAATGATTACGTGAAAAGCGTTGCATCAATGAGGCTGTATGTCAAATGCGCAAGCAAGGAAAAGGATAAAATCAACAGTATGCTTGTGCTCTGTGCAAATAACAAGGGAAAAGGAAGTGTTAATTTCTTCTTTGAGGATATAAAAAGATATGTAAAGCCAAAAAACATTACAGGTGTGAATATTACCGAAAAATTTCTTCAAGAGCTGAGTGAAATTGTTGGTAAGGGCAATATTGTACTGATGAAGTAAATCGACCTTGACAAAGTTGCAATATTGTAGTAAAATGTAATCTGTCGGAAGTTGAATATTTCGGCATAGATCAGAATACAGGCATTTACAGAGTAGGAAACTGAGCGTGAAAGTGTCCGATGGACGGGGAGTTGCCATCGGAACGAAAAACGTGACCTGCGTTTGCGGTTCAGTTTTCGCATCCCGCTGAAATGCATAACAGGAGCTTTTCATTCCTCCCGATATGCAAAACAGCTTTCTCAAAAGGAGGTTATATAGTGAAAGGCTTTTTTTATTCGTTTCCCAATTCTGCCAAGGAGCTTAAGAGCGTAAAATGTCTTGCTACAACGGGCATATTGATTGCAATCTTTATAATCCTTGACTTTTTCTCAATTAAAATAGGTGCGTTTGCAAAGGTAAATTTTGCTTTTGTTTCTCTCGCTGTTGTCGGAATGCTTTATGGTCCTGTTCCCGCCGTTCTTGCGGCAATTGCAGGGGATATGCTCGGCTGTATAATCGGTGGTCAGGCTCCATTGCCGCTGCTTACGGTTACCGCCGCACTTGAAGGATTGGTCTATGGTGTTTGCCTTTATAAACGGGGCGGAAAGCGGCTTGCGGTTATGGCGGTCGTTTCACGTCTTATTGATTCGTTTGTGGTAAATCTTTTGCTTAATACCCTTGTACTTATGTCGGCAGGTTTTATGTCAAGAACATGGGAGCAGTTCGGCATAAGAGTAGGCAAAATTTCAGCCGAAGCGGTTATATATTGTCCTCTGCTTGCGGCTTTTCTTCCTGTGGTTTTGCGTGTTTTCAAAACCTGCACCGCAAGGCAAGCAAAGTAACCGCCGCATTATATTTTTTAGTTGAATAAATTTCGGTTCTGTATTCTGCGATTTATTTTAATCTTGACTTACTCCTACAGAGTTCCCTCATTCTGATATGGGAACTCTGTTTTTATCCATAGCTTTGTTTTAAAAAAGGCTGCAACCTCAATTTGAGATTGCAGCCGTTCTTTTGAAGTTTTGAAGTTTTTTATAGGTGGAGGAGTAACAATCAAAAACAGAGGGCGAAATCTGTCTTTCGCCCTCCGTAGTGATTATTATTCTTCAGCAGCTTTTTCCTGAAGCTGTGTATTTACTTCATCAACGAGCATGATAAGAGTATCTCCGATTGATTCTCTGTTCGTAGCCCAGTCAACGCCGTGGAACGCAGCCCTCAAGCCGATTTCAGCGCCGCCGTCCGTTGTAAGGGATGCAATATCGGTGGAGCAGCCGGCTGCAAGGTCATATACAGGATACTGTCTTGCAAGATCATCAATTTCCTTCTTGCGCTGGAGGAATTCTTCCGACCACTCATTATCGTCCATAGCCTTTCTGTCGGAAATAGCAACAGCGCTTTCATCTGTGTTGGCAACAAGTACGCATTCAACAAAACGTGCTGCACCTTCAGGGTTAGCTGAACCCTTGCAGAGAACAAATCCGTCAAGAGTAGCCGACTGGTAAGGATCCGAACCCTCGGGGGAAGGAACAGGCGCAATTCCGAGGTTTTCAGGGTCAATCTTTGTTTCCCATGTTTCAGGGTCACCCTGGACACCCCATGTACCAATGAGGTAGAAAAGCTGATTGCCTTCGCCCATCATCTGTGGCTGAATAGACCAACCAAACTGTTCCAAAGGAAGAACAAGACCGTTGTTGTAAAGATCGAGCTGATAGTTCATAGCCTTTTCAACTGTAGCATCATTTACGTTGCAGACAAGGTTTCCGTCATCATCTGTACTTACAAAAGGAACACCTGCAGAGAGGAAGAGAGCCTTTTCGTTGTACCATCCGTCAAGACCGTACTGACCTGCATCCTCATCAACAAAATCAAGAAGCATGCTCTTGAATGTATCCCAGTTCCATTCGCCTGCTTCGTAAAGCTCCCAAGGATCATCAAGACCGTTTGCTTCGATTGTAGCCTTGTTATAAAGAACAACCTGCTCAGCTGTAACAGCAGTAACGAATTGATAATGCTTGCCGCCAAAGCTCATAAGCTCCATAGCAGCGGCAGTGTTTTGCCAAATTGCGGAGTTAAGGTCGATATAGTCATCAACAGGCTGGAACATTCCGCTTACAATTCCCTTGGGAAGGTTATTTACATCCTGTCCGGGGAAAAGGTCGATACCCGTTCCGCCGAGCACATTTGTGGAAAGGTCGTTGTAGCGGTTCTCATAGGTTGTGGGATAATATGTGATTGTTCCGCCGTATTTCTGCTCAAACATTTCAAGCTCAACCTTTTTGGATTCGCCTGTTGTTGAGGGGTTGATGTCATAATGAGCGAGCCACTTAACTTCTTTGTTTTCAAGCTCAACGTCGGCGAGCTGTGACATAGCGTCTGCAAGAAGCTCATCTTCGCCTTCCTTAAGACCCTCGGTGTTAACCTCAACAGTAACGCCGGTTGTTGTGGTGGCTGTGGTTTCCTCTGCGGTGGAATCATCGGAAGAGTTTCCGCAAGCTGCAAGACCCATTGTCATAGAAATAGCAACAAGACCCGCAAAAACTTTTTTGCTGTTGTTCATAATAGCATATACCTCCATAAAAGCACAAAAATCACTGCATATTTTTTACAATCTATGCAGCACGAAAAATTTTGCTTTATCTTTTCAGACAAAATTATTGCCTAAACTCTAAAATATTATATCAAAGATTATTCTTTTTGTCAATAACGCTAAAAACATTCTATGTTTTTAACAAATTTAAAGATGATTATATATAGCATTTGACAACATCATAACCATGTGGTATAATGTTAAGGAGATCAAAATATAACGGAGGTCTTTGCCGGTATGTCCGAAGAAATAAAAATTGTCTCCGAAAGCTCAACCTCGGAGGATGGACCTGTCCATGAGCCGAAACAGAATTACGTTATCTATACAATAATATCTGTCCTGCTGTTTGCATTGCTTTATGGATCATGGCAGTTTATCTCATCAAGGCTGTCAAGGGATTATGAAATGACTGTAAATGCCGATAGCTTTACAGAATCGCAGCTTGGTGTTCTGAGAAATTATACCGAAATAAATTCCGAAAGCATCAATAAAATTACACTTTCGCGAGTCCAAAACCATATAAGCATCCGTGTCTATTACGAAAATATAGGCGACGCGGAAAAATTTATTTCCGATGCAATAAAGTTTGAGTATGGCAATGAGGAAACCGATGTCCGAACGGAGATATATCCGTATGGCAACAGTGTTCCCGAATATGTCTATGCAAACCGTTATGTGAACATAGAAAACCCAAGCGCGGAATGCCTTGTCTATGAATATAATGATTCCTGCTATGCGGAGTTTCATTCAACCGAGATAGATTCCGAAATCTCGGCATTGTTTTCGGGCGCTGAAAAAGTCTATGATGAATAATTGATGGCGGCAGTGAATTTTACTCTGCCGCCATAATTTTTTCTGTAAAAACGCCGTAAACCACCGCCGTAAGAGGCACAGCAAGTAAAATCCCCGCACACCCGCCAATCCTTGCCCCGATAAGAATTGCAAGCAACACAGGCAGCGGCGGAAGTCCCACGCTCTTTCCGACAACCTTTGGATAAATAAGATTGTTTTCAAGCTGTTGGAGAACTATTATATATAAGATAAACCATATCGCAGAAATCGGCTTTACAAGAAAAAGGAGAAATGCGCATGGTATTGTGCCGACAATTGCCCCAACAACAGGAATAAGTGCGGTTATGCCGATTATTGTACTTATGAGGAGCGCGTATTCAAAGCGAAAAAGTTTCATCCCGATGTAGCAAAGTACGCCCAAAATAAGCGCCTCTGTGACCTGACCGCTTATGAAACGTGTGAAAACATCATAAACGGTGTGGTAAAGCGAGGCACAGTGTTGAAATGCATCATCGTTCATTATGTGTTTTGCGGTTTTTTGTACAATTACCCGTAACCGTTCCTTGCCAACAAGAATGTAAACCGAGATAATTATACCTATTATAAAGTCCGCAAAGCCTGAAATAAGGTCTGCGGTTCTTCCGTAAGCCTTTGCAATAACATCGGGAAAGGCTTCCCGGATTTTTTTTACGGCTGAGGTTATGACGGGCAGCAAGCCGAGGAAATCTTTGCTTTCAGCCGCCCTGTAATATTCCGTAAATTTTGTTCGGTATAAATCAGCGTTGTCAGCAAGAAGACTAAGGCTGTTCAAAAGCTGCGGTATGATAAACCATATTATCCCTACTGAAAACGCAAAAATCAGACCATATCCTGTTATAACTGCCGCAATCCACAGCTTCTTCCGCCTTTCTCCCCAAAAAACAGCGCCCGTTTTTGTAATGCTGCGCATGGGAAGCAGTGGCTTGTGATAGGACCTTTTTGCAGCGTTATCCGATGCCTTTAGGAAAATATCGAAAATTTTGCAGATGGGTCGGTTTATGATAAAAGCCGCAGCCATACCTATAATAACAGGTCTTAAAACCGATACTGCGGATACAAAAAAACCACCGAATAAATCAGGGTTTATAACGGCGGCAAGAATAACTGCTCCGCAGATAATAAAAAGCCACTTGTGCCTAAAATTAAATTCGCCCATAAATATCACCTTGTACTGTTATTTTAGTCAAATTTTGGGCGAGATATTCACTTGCGGCAATAAACAAGAGGATAGGAATCCAAAATCGATTTCTATCCTCTTATTTTTTGTCCTTTACTTCTCAACAGGTTCACAGAGAATACGAACCTTTGGCAGCTTGTTTACCGTGAAATAATAGTTTGTATCCCAATCACTGCCCTGCGTGCTGTCATTTTCACCGCTTGCGGGGGGAGCAAAGAGCTTTAAAGTTATATTTGCCGCACCGTTTAACGGTTTCTCAAAGAAAGCGCTCATAAGGTCTATCGTCCTTGCAGATGGCGACTTGTAGAACCATTTGCCATTGAGCTCCATCATGTAGTTGCCGTCATCATCATCATCAAAAACGACCTCGCAGAAATGAGGATTTTTTTCAAAGGAGAGGGGAATTGCAATTCCTTCCGCATCCTCGGAGCAGCCCCAGCGCAGTGTAACAGGAAGGCTTATTTCCTCGGTCTGCTTCATCTCGGGGGAGAACCATTCGCTGTGAATAATCTCCTTGTATGTCGCAAGAAGCGGCTGCTCTATACCTACCTCGGGGTTGTTCGGATCTTCAATTTCAAGTCCAAGACGTCCCCTGTCACGGAATTGATACATCGTGAAGCCGCTGAACCAGTCAGCCTTTTCATCAACAAGTATCCTGCAGAAATCCTTAACCATCTGTGCCTGGTCATATGGACCTGTAACATCTCCGTCGGCGTTGAATTCAGCCATAGTCATTGGCTTGCCCTCACCACCGTTAAGAAATTTATAGCGTTCGTAGCTGAGCTTTGTAAGGTTGTATGTATTATCAACCTTGCTCCTTGAGTGGGAATTTCCGCCGGGTTCGGCAACGTCATAGGGCCATCCCCAGTGAAGAGCCATATATTTGTCAACCGACCAAACATCTGCGGCGGGAACGCATTGAGCGAATTCCTTTTCCATCTCCATTTCCTCACCGCTTTCTGGATGTTCTATTCCGCCGATGCACATTACAACCTTTACATTCGGCGCATATTCGTGAATGATATCCGTGAAATGAACAAAAAAGTCGGCAACACCCTGATAGGTTGTGCGTTTTGTAAATGAGAACCAGTTGCCCGTCGCCTCATGATTTATGCGAAGGAACATTCTTCCGAACGGACGAAGATCCTTTGCAATTGCAATAAGCTGTTCATCGGAAACATTCGGATCAACGGTGAGCGTGAGATTAACGTCCTGACCGTGGCGGCGTACATCACGCATAAATGTGAAAGGCTCGCCCTCGGTGTTTCCCTCGAGCCCGCCCTTGTATGTAAAATAATCATCATAAGGATAATCCCACTGGAATGAGATGTCAGCATCCTTCATAACCTCGGAAATTCTGCCGGGGAACTCCTTGTCAAGCGGATAATAGCAATACATAAGCGAAACCGCACGATGCGGCCTGCCGAGCTTGTTTATGATATAATCCTGATTTACATATTCTCCTCTTTCGGAGCCGTCGCCAACGTCAACGGCGCATTTTGCAGCACCCATATGAATGCCGTAAGCCTTGTTTTCCATAAAAAATCCGCCTTTCAAAATTTATTACTGAGAAAACGTTTCCAAAAACTGTTCAATATAAATTTATCATAAAAAAATCCCTCTGTCAACTACTTTTTTATTAACATTTGCATTATATGCATTACAATTTGGGGGTAAATTTATTTTTTCGGCTCAAATAAACTCTTGCGTTTATAAATTAATCTCCTAAGTGTAGCTTGAGTCGGCATAATTTACATTTTTAAAGCTATCATTTGCAAAATATTAATATTTTTATAACAAAAATATGCTAAAATCAGCATAAGGTCTTAATCTCATGAGATTGAAGCAAAGGAAATTTGTTTTATGATAAAGCTTATAAAAAAACTCCTTAATACCAATATCCGTACAAAGCTGATTGCAATGTGTATGGTGGTAATTATCCCTGTTTTTGCCGCAGGCGTTTATCTTATTATCAATGCAGTCGGTATCATCCAGAATAGTATTGTGAATGAAGCCTTCGGCGATGCAGACAGCCTTGCAACTCGTCTTAAAGATACAATCTACACCACATCAACCGCCGCCGAACGAATCTATTTTGATGAGGATATAAACTTTATATTGAACAATACCTCCTATACGGAAAGTGATTACCGAATATATTACAGAGAGCATCCAACAGTTGAAAATTATCTTAAGGCGTTTTCTCAAATTGTGGATATAACCTTTTATGTCGATAAGGAAAATTTCTTGTATAATGCTGATTTTCAGAGAATAACGGAAGAAATCCGTAAATCCTATTGGTTTATTGATGCCATGGACTACAGCGCAGCAAGATGGCAGGTTATAAAAAGCCCTAACGATGGTAACTATTACCTGAGCTATGTAAGACAGGTTTATTCGGATGGGGGTGAATCCCTCGGCGTTATGGTCGTCTATGTAAGTCAAGGCTGGATTGAGGAGCTTATGAAGGACGAGGTTTTCAATATTGTTTTCGCTGTCCAGAACGGAATGGTTTTTTACAGCAATATGGCGGAATATGAGCTTGGAAAGGTCTTCGTTTCCCCCGACCTTGAGCTAAGTATGGGTGTTTCCGAAACCGTTGAGCTTACGGATGAGTGCCCCCTCACTGATAAAGGCTATACCATCGCATCTTGCTTTGACTATGAAAATACAGGAAACCTTTTCCAAATTTATCTTGTCAAACCCTACAGCACTGTTACAGGTGTCACAAAGGATTTGAGCTTTGGCTATATATGGTATATGACCCTTTGCTTTTTGCTCTCCATACTCATAACAATCTTCTTTACAACATATTTTGTTCGAAGAATCGAATTTCTCCGTGATCAAATGCACAGGGTTACCGTAGGCGATTTTAACCTTGAGGGAAGTATAAGCGGCGATGATGAAATAAATGAGCTATATAACGACCTCCTCATAATGGTTGAAAGTATGCAGAAGCTTATTAACGAAAACTATGAGGCAAAGATTCAGTCGGAAACCTTTAAACTTAATCAAATGGAAGCGGAGTTTAAAACTCTTGCAAGCCAGATTAATCCCCATTTTCTCTATAATACGCTTGAAACAATACGAATGAAAGCGTATGTCAATAACGATAAGGAAACTGCCGACCTTGTAAAAAAATTGGGTAAGTTTATGCGCCGCTGTCTTGAGGTAAAAAACAGTATGGTAACACTTGAATCAGAGCTGGAATTTACCAAGAGCTATCTTGAGCTTCAGTCGGCGCGTTTCGGCGATAGGGTTTCCTATACTATTGAAAATGAGGTTGATTCACAGTATAAAATCCTGCCGCTCATTATCCAGCCGATTGTTGAAAATGCATTTGTTCACGGAATAGAAAGCAGTAAGGGAAACGGTGTTATTGATATAAAAATAAAATACAGCGGCGAAAATGTAATTATTGAGGTAAGGGATAATGGTCAGGGTATCCCCGATGACAGAATGTCCGAGCTGCGTTGGAAGCTTGAGGAAAGCGATACATCCTCGGGAAAGAGCATCGGGCTTACAAATGTTAATAAGCGCATAAAAATGAACCATGGCGAAGGCTATGGATTGACCTTTTCCAGTAAGGTAGGAAGAGGTACAAGGGTAAGAATAACTCTGCCGAGGGATTCGGAAGCGGATTTTTCAAAATCCGAAAACTAATATATAGTATGTTTCTCAGCTAAAGAAAGGAAAAAAATCCATGCTTAAAGTTATACTTGTCGATGATGAACCAAATGTCCGTCAGGGTGTGAAAATGATGATTCCTTGGGAGGAGCTTGACCTTGAAGTTGTTGCCGAGGGCGAGGATGGAGATGACGGACTTAATAAAATTCTTATCAATGACCCCGATATTGTTATCGCCGATGTAAAAATGCCGGGAATGACAGGCATACGAATGATTGAATCTGCCCGAAAAAGCGGCTTTAACGGCAAGGCGATTATTCTTTCGGGCTATTCCGATTTCACATATGCAAAGGAGGCTATCTCACTCGGTGTAAAACAATTTATCCTTAAACCCGTAGATGAGGATGAGCTTATAAAATGTCTTAAAACCGTACATGATGAAATTATTGCCGAAAAGGACAGCAGCATAAAGCTCCGAAAGGGCAGCGAGTATATAAGTGAACAGCTTATAAGAAGCCTGCTTTTGGGTGAAACAATAACAAGTGATGGCGGCGAGCTTGATTCTTATAACTCATATAACAGCTTCAGCGTTGCGCTCATAAGCTCCGTTTCTGATAATTTCAGCAGTGGGAAGGCGGTTCTCCTTGATATGGTAAGGAAGCAGCTCTCCGATTATGAGGACATTGACGTTATCTCTATCGATTTGAGTGGTATGCTCGCGGTTATCTTTAAAGGCTGGAGCGATACAAAAATAAGGGAATGTCTTAATAAGCTGAATAGCGATTATAACAACCGAATTTTCATCACAATCGGTGATTCCGTTTCTGGGCCGAATCTTATTTCAGCTTCTTACCTTTCTGCAAATGAGCTTTACAGCAACAGGTTTCTGTACCTTCATTACGGCGTCGTTTCCTCCGACGATCTCTGCAAAGGGAAAGGCGATTCGGATACCCCCGTTGAAGGCTACGCAAAACAGCTGTTTACCTTTATGGAAATTAATGATATATCACGCCTTGATGAATGCTTTGAGAAATTTCGGAACGCTCTATGCTGTAATTCATATACCCCCGAAAAAATTAGGATAGTCTGCATTACAACCGTCCTTAACATTAAAGCGTTTATCGCAAAAAGCGTTGGTGATAAAAAATCGGAACAGTTCCGTGATGAAGTTATTATCGGTCAAATCGGGGCAATGAACAGCCTTTATGAAATAATCGAACTTATGAAAAATGAGTTTACGGAGGTTTCGAACAATCTTTACGGCAAAACCACAAAAAGTACAATGGAACGTGTTGTTCGGTATATTCACGCCAATTACAGTCAGGAACTTCGTCTCGAAATGCTCGCTAATATTTTTGGCTATAACAGCGCATACCTTGGCAAGGTCTTTCACCAATATATGGGTGATAACTTCAATAACTATCTTGATAAAATAAGAATAACAGAAGCGAAGCGGCTTCTTGCTATGGATGAATACAAGGTATACGAGGTCGCTGAAAAGGTTGGTTATACAAACATAAATTATTTCCATAACAAATTTAAAAAGTATGTCGGAGTAAGTCCGCTGAACTATAAAAAATTATGCCAGGAAGAGGAGAACAAAAAATAAAGGTGAAAGACTAAACCTGAATGCTGCCACAATCTTTTGATTGCGGCAGTATTTTATTTGAATAATTTCCGTAACCGACAAATATTTCAACGATTAGGTGGGATAATATGACTGTATATTGAATTTTTTTGAGGTGCTGAAGAAATGTATAATATCGAAAGCTTTACCAAAAAGGCGAATACAGTCATAAACAAGGCTTTTTTGCAGGCAGGGAAGCTGGGTCATACCTATGTCGGCAGCGAGCATATTCTTTTGTCGCTCATAAGTGAGCAGGGCTGTACAGCATCAGGCGCATTCCGAATGTGCGGAATAAGCGAAGCCGATGTTATGAAAAAGGTAGTTGAATTTGTTGGCAGGGGTGAGCCTTCCGTTGTTAGCGATGATTCGATTACCCCTGCCGTAAAAAGGGCAATAGAAAATGCAGCGGAAATTGCTTTTGAATCAGGTTCCAGACTTGCGGGAACGGAGCATCTGCTTGCGGCAATTTTGAGGCAGGAGGACTGCACCGCCGTTGCTATCCTTAAAGAGCTTGGCAGTAATATTTCAAGGCTTTCCGGAGTTTGCGCAGCCGCATCGGGTACAAAACAGGGAAGCGCGGAAATGAAGCTGCCGAATCTAATGAAATATGCCCGTGACCTTACGAAGGAGGCAGCCGAAAATAAGTGTGATCCCGTTATAGGGCGTGAAAAGGAAATTGAGCGTGTGGTTCGTATTCTTTCAAGAAGAAATAAAAATAATCCCTGCCTTATAGGTGAAGCGGGAGTGGGCAAAACCGCAGTTGTTGAGGGCATTGCAGCTATGCTTGCCGAAGGAAATGTTCCCGAAGCCATAAGGAGAAAGCATATTTTTTCGCTGAACCTTACCTCAATGCTTGCGGGAGCAAAATACAGGGGCGATTTTGAGGAACGTGTCAAGCTCTGCCTTGACGAGGTTGCAGGAAACGGAAATATTATCCTCTTTATTGACGAACTTCATACCATAGTCGGAGCAGGTGCCGCTGAGGGGGCAATCGATGCCGCCAATATACTCAAACCACAGCTTGCGAGGGGAGAGCTTCAGGTTATCGGCGCAACCACCATATCGGAATATCGCAAATATATCGAAAAGGACGCCGCACTCGATCGCCGCTTTCAGCAGGTTATGATAAATGAACCGAACGAGGAAGAGGCGGTGAGGATTATAAGCGGCTTAAAAAAATGCTATGAGGATTTCCATAATGCCAATATAACCGATGAAGCCGTGCGCACAGCCGTTGAGCTTTCCATCCGTTATCAACCGGAGCGTTTCCTCCCCGATAAGGCAATAGACCTTATAGACGAAGCCGCCTCAAGGGAGAGAATGAAAGCCGCCGCCACTCCGCAAACGCTTAGCCAGCTTGCGGACAGCCTTAAGCATATGCTTGAAAAACAGCAGCCGCAGCGCAGAACCGCCGAGCTCCTTCCTCAAAGCCGAAATGCCGAAAAATATCGCAGCCTGCCAAGCTGGTATAGCCCGGGAGAGGAAAAACGTGTCACGGTTAACGGAGAGAGCATAGCGGAGATAATTTCCGATATTACGGGAATTCCCCTTAAAAGCATAACAGCAGGGGAGAGCGAACGTTTGCTTAATCTTGAGGGGGAGCTTCATAAAAGAATTATCGGTCAGGATAATGCGGTACATGCCGTTGCGGATGCGGTAAGGCGAAGTCGTACAGGACTTAAAGAACCCAAGCGTCCAATGGGATGCTTCCTTTTCACCGGCCCCACAGGTTCAGGCAAGACTGAGCTTTCAAAGGCGCTTGCAGAGTGCCTTTTCGGCGATGAAGAATCGCTTATACGTTTTGATATGTCGGAGTATATGGAAAAGCACAGCGTTTCAAAGCTGATAGGTTCTCCTCCCGGATATGTCGGCTGCGAGGATGGTGGAATATTGACTGAACGTGTCCGCCGAAAGCCATACAGCGTGATTCTTTTTGATGAGATAGAGAAGGCGCACAGCGATATAAATAATATTCTCCTCCAAATTTTTGAGGAAGGAACGCTTATGGACAGCAGCGGACGTTCGGTAAGTTTCCGCAATACGGTTGTTATCTTAACATCAAACCTCGGCGCAGCAAAACTGACGGAGAATAGTGGAGTGGGATTTTTATATAACAGTTCTTCCGATTCGGAAAAAAGCCTTATGAAAGAGGTTCGGAATTATTTCAGCCCTGAGCTTTTGGGAAGGCTCGATGAAATAATAGTTTTTAGGCAGCTTACGGATAATCAGCTTGCGGATATTGCAAAGAAGATGCTTGATGGCTTAAAGAAACGTGCTCTTGCCCTTGAAATTTCCGTTGAATTTGCCCCCGAAGCGGTTGAAAAACTTGCAAAATGCGGATGCGGCAAAAGCGGAGCAAGAAATCTTAGGCATGATATAACCGTTAACGTTGAAAATATGCTTTCAAAGAAAATTTTAAGTGGGGAAATAAAAAAGGGGGACAGCGTCAGATTGCTTATTGAAAATGATTCTTTCAGCTTTAAAACGGTTCAGCTGCAATAAAATCGGACAAACTATATCTATGCCACCGTCCACATGACTTTGCTTTAACGAATAAAATTACTTTTATCGTTAACAATAAGCCGTGAAGGGCGGTGATTGTTTTGATAGAAAAGGACATCTTTATTATAGGAGCAGGTCCTGCGGGATCAACTGCAGCAATTTATGCCGCAAGAGCAGGTCTGAGTACCGTTGTGAACGAAAACGGACTTATCGGCGGTCAAACAGCAAACAGCGTTATGATTGAAAACTATCTTGGATTTATGCAAATAAGCGGAAGAAGCTTTGCTGAACGTATTGAAGAACAGCTTAAAGTTTCGGGTGCGCTTATTCAAGAATTTAACAATATCCTTGAATTGAAGCTTTCCGATAAGGAAAAAATAATAGAAACCACATCAGGATGCTTTTCCGCAAAAGCGGTTGTAATTGCATCGGGGAGCTCGCCGAGAAAGCTACCTGTTGAAAGCGAAAAACGTCTTAGCGGAAGGGGTATTCACTATTGCTCCCTCTGCGACGGAAGTCTTTATAAGGGTAAAATCGTAGCCGTTACGGGCAGCGGAAATGCCGCCCTTGAGGAAGCGCTCTATCTTTCGGAAATTGCTTCGGAGGTTATTATGCTTTGCAGAAGTGAGGTTTTTCACGGAGAACGCGGGCTTACAAGGCGTGTTGAAAGCTGCGGCAATATAACGCTGCATTTCAATGAGAATATAGTTGCCGCCGAGGGGAACAGATTTCTTGAATATATCGAAACGGAGAACGCACACAGCGGAAAACGCTTTCGGTATAATGTCGATGCGCTTTTTGTCTGCATAGGCAGCGACCCTGCAACAGAGCAGTTTAAGGACATTATAAACCTTGATGAAAGGGGATATATCATTACGGACGAAAGACTTATGACCAATGTAAAAGGCGTTTTTGCGGCGGGCGATGTTCGCTCAAAAAAATGGCGGCAGATTATCACTGCCGCCGCAGACGGAGCCATAGCCGCCCTTGAAGCTGAAACTTTTATAAAGGAGAATCTATATGCTTAAAATTTTTTCATCCGACAGTTGCGGTTATTGCAGAAAGCTTAAAGCATATCTTGACGAAAAACGAGTACGCTATGATGTTATTGACGTAAATGAGAGTGAAGAAAACTACCGTAAATTAATTGATATTTCGGGCCAGACAGGAATCCCCGTCACCGTTGCCGATGACGGAAACTTTGTCATCGGATTTGATATAGATAAAATTAATGATATGGCGGGAATTGCGAATTGATTAAGTCCTCCCTGTATAAGCTACTTTTTGCTGTCCAATTTTACTGTAAATGAAACAACCTTTTCACTATCATATGAAGCGGTAATGCTGCCCCTGAGCGCCTCGGCAATGGCTTTGGCTGCGGAAAGACCTATGCCATAGCCGCCGTTTTTTTGGGTTCTTGCGCTGTCGCCCCGATAAAACCTATCGAAGAGTCTTGATGGGTTTTCATCGGGAAGCTCCGAGCAGACATTTTTTACGGTAATAATGACAGATTTGTCCCGCTTCTTAACGCTGACATCTATTTTTCCTCCGCTTTCGGAATATTTCACAGCATTGTCGAGGAGAATCGATAAAAGCTGCGAAAATGCATCCTTGTTCACATCCGCGTGAACCGCCGACTCTATATCGGTGGAGATTTTAATCCCATTTTGTGCCGCAAGCTCAAAGAATGGGTTTAAAGCATCCTCTGTTATGGAGGAAATATCCCCATCCGAAAGGGGCAGATTAAGACTGCTTTCGTCCATTTTTGAAAGGGTGAGGAGATTTTGCATAAGTCCATTAAGCCGCCTTGTCTGTGTGCGTATGTTTGAACTCCATTTCGTTTCGCCTGTGTGAAGCTCCAGCGCATCTGTGTTTGCAAGGATTATGGCAAGGGGGGTTTTTATTTCATGACCTGCATTTGTAACAAACTGTTTTTGCTTTTCAATGTTTTCCGCAATCGGATAGATGACCTTTTTTGAAAGAAGTATTACAAGCAAAAGCATAAGACACCAGCAAACTATTCCGACCGAAACGGAAATTGCAAGAATCATAAAAACCGAACGATTATCATTTGAAATATCAAGGAAAACCGCAACAATTTCTTCTCCGTTCCGTGAGGATGAAACTTTATAGCGGAAGTTTTTTATTTTTCCCTCTGTTTTACCCGATGAAATAACCTGTAAAGCGTATTTCTCCGCCTCTGTTTCGGTAACTGAGGAAATTCTTCCAACATCAGTAATGATAATTTTGCCGTCCGAAGCCGAAACCTTGACAAGGAAAAATCGTGCTGACATGGCGTTATCTTCGCTTATTGCCCCTATTAGCAGGTCGGGTAACGGTATTTTTTCGGGTTTTTCCGTTGCTTTGTTCATCCTGTTTCGGGGTGTCCCCTCATTCTCCGAAAGCATATCAAGCATCGTCCTCGACTGCTTGTCGGTAATTGCATAGCTTGCAATGTTAAGCACACCGAGAAGCACCGTAAGAAGAACTGTTATCGCAGTCATAGATGAAAGAATGAATTTTTTTTGAAGAGATTTTATCATGTTATCTCCTCCAAGGTATAGCCGATATTTCGCTTCGCTTTTATCTCAACATTTGCGTTAAGTGCGAGCAAACGCTTTCTGAGATAGGATATATAAACCCAAACCGCACCGATTTCCGCGTCGGAATTATAACCCCATACATTAACAAGCAGCTCCTCCGACGAGAGATAGATTCCCTTGTTGAGCATAAGCTGCTCCATAAGTCTGTATTCAAGCCTTGAAAGCTTAAATGTCTGCCCGTTTCCGCTAAGTTCAAAGCTCTGCATATTAAGGGAAATATTACCGCAGCTAAGAATATCCGGAGTGTATTCCTCACGGCGACGAAGCATTGCACGTACCCTCGCAAGAAGCTCACCCATTTCAAACGGCTTTGCAAGATAATCGTCTGCTCCGGCATCAAGCCCCTGAATTTTGTCCTCGACCTCAGCTTTCGCAGTAAGAAGCAGAATCGGAGTGCGAAATCCCTCGTGTCGAAGTCTGGAAAGAACCTCAATTCCGCTCATTTTTGGCATCATTATATCCAGGATAATTCCATCATAATTACCAAGCCTTGCATAATCAAGAGCATCCGCGCCGTCGTATACAGCGTCAACAATGTATTTGTGATAGGTGAGAATGTCCGTAACCGCTTCCGACATGGATTCTTCATCCTCCGCATATAAAAGCTTCATAAATAATCACCCCGTTCCAATATCTAGTGTAACCATTTTACATAGCGAACCTTAATTTTAGTTTAAGAAAGCTCCTTGATTCAAAAAATATCAATGCCCATCCTCTTTAGCTTAAGCATTGCGTCAATTATGATTTCGGCATGGTCAAAAGCAATACCGTATGAGGAGATAACCTCTGCCTTAAATCGCTCACCCACCCATGTTTTTTCCTTTTTAAGCTTGATTTCGGCGGTGAGAACCTCTTTGTCGGAGGAGAGAGTAAGCCTATTCCCGTCAAAGCCTATCTCGAACCAGTATACATCATCGGCATCATCAGCGGCTTCGGCTTTCACATCATCCATGTTAACTACCGCCATAAATGCGCAGGTCATAACCCATGTCCGAGGGTCACGGTTCGGCGTGCTTACAAAACGAACCTGCTCAAGGTGAAGGTTTGTTATGCCTGTTTCCTCTTCAAGCTCCCTTGCGGCGGCAGCATCAACCGTTTCATTAGGATTTGAAAATCCCCCGGGCAGCGCCCACATTCCAAGATAAGGGTGACCGCCTCTCTTTATCATAAGCAGACGAAATTTTCCGTTATCTTCGGCAAAAATAAGGTTATCCGCCGTCACTGATGGCCGTGGATAGTTTCCGGGCTTGTATGCCGCAAGAAATTCAGCCTCGGTAAGTCCGTTTTTGTCTTTAAGCTCCATAAGAATTTCTCCTTTAAGAATGACATCCGCCTCCGAACTCCAAATTTCCGTCCGGAATTCACCAAATTGGTCAGCAATGCCACATATATCGTTTTATTGCATAAGTTTGTGAATTTATGATAACATTTTTATATCGCAATGTCAATAACGCATCGGCATTGGAACGCATATTTTAGGTTTCGTGTTAATTTTTAGCAAAAAGCCGCCAAAGACGAATCTGAAGCAGGACAATCCTTCAAAATAACCATTAAACAGCCTTTGATAATTAAATTTATAGTGCATTTTGCAAGAAAATCCGAAAAGTTATGCAAATTTCAAAAAAACTATTGACAAAACAAAAAAAGTGGAGTATTATATTATTGTAATCAATTTGTTTAAGAAGCAATGGCGCTTCGGCTGATACTTTCAGTGTCTGTCGAAGCGCCTTTTTGTATTCTTGATGGGAGGAAATTATTATGTCAGAAGCTACAGTTCAGGGAGTTACTAACGTACCCGATTATTTCGGCTGCAACGTTTTTAACGAGGAAACAATGAAAAACAGACTGCCGAAGAATGTCTATAAGTCTTTGCTTAAGACAAAGCAGCTCGGTACAGCGCTTGATACAGACGTTGCAGAGGTTATCGCATCTGCAATGAAGGAATGGGCTATTGAGAAGGGCGCTACACATTATACACACTGGTTCCACCCTATGACAGGCGTTACCGCCGAAAAGCACGATTCCTTTATCTCACCTACATCCGATGGAAAGGTTATCATGGAATTTTCAGGCAAGGAGCTTATCAAGGGCGAGCCTGATGCGTCGTCTTTCCCTTCGGGCGGACTTCGTGCAACCTTTGAAGCAAGAGGATATACAGCTTGGGATCCCACATCTCCCGCATTCGTTAAGGATGGTTCACTCTATATCCCTACGGCTTTCTGTTCTTATACAGGTGAAATACTCGATAAGAAAACACCTCTTCTCCGCTCAATGGAGGTTCTTTCCGAACAGGCATTGAGAGTCCTAAGACTTTTCGGAAATACAACCGCTACAAGAGTTACAACAACAGTCGGTCCTGAGCAGGAATATTTCCTTGTTGATAAGAAGCTCTATGATCAGCGTGAAGACCTTATTTTAACAGGAAGAACACTTTTCGGCGCAAAAGCACCTAAAGGTCAGGAGCTTGAAGATCACTACTTCGGAAATATTAAAACAAGAGTTTCCGAATATATGAAGGAGCTCGACAGAGAGCTTTGGAAGCTCGGAATTTGCTCAAAAACAAAGCATAATGAGGTTGCTCCCGCACAGCATGAAATGGCTCCTATCTTTACAACCTCCAATGTAGCCGCAGACCAGAATGCGCTTACGATGGAAATTATGAAGAAGGTTGCGCTTAAGCATGGTCTTGTCTGCCTTCTCCATGAAAAGCCTTTTGCAGGTGTAAACGGCTCCGGTAAGCATAACAACTGGTCAATGTCCACAAATGACGGTCAGAACCTTCTTGATCCGGGCGATGATCCTAAGGATAACTTCCAGTTCCTTACTTTCCTTGCTGCTATCATTAAGGCTGTTGATGAGTATTCTGACCTCCTTAGACTTTCTGTTGCCTCTGCAGGTAATGACCACCGTCTTGGGGCAAATGAAGCACCTCCGGCAATCATTTCAATCTTCCTCGGAGATGAACTTCAGACAATCGTTGATGCCCTTGAATCGGGCAAAATGATCGCAGAAAATCAGGATAAGGAATTCATTATCGGCGTTGAAGCTCTGCCTAATTTCCCTAAGGATACAACCGACCGTAACAGAACGTCTCCGTTTGCATTCACAGGTAATAAGTTTGAGTTCCGTGCCCTTGGTTCGGCTGATACTATCGCTTGCACAAACTATATCCTTAATACAATCGTAGCTAAGGAGCTTAAGGGATTTGCCGATGAGCTTGAAAATTCGGAGAACTTCGCAGCTGACCTTAATAAGCTTCTTGTTAAGACAATTAAGGAGCATAAGCGCATTATCTTCAACGGCAACGGCTATGATGAATCATGGATTGAAGAGGCTAAGAGAAGAGGACTTCCCAACCTTGTTTCAACGGTTGATGCTGTTCCTCACTTCACAGATGAAAAGAATATTAAGGTCTTTGAGGAATTCAAGGTTCTTACAAGAACCGAGATTGTATCGAGAACAGAAATCCTTCTCGAGAATTACTCCAAGATTATCAATATCGAAGCTCTTACAATGATTGATATGACCAGAAAGGAAATTATTCCTGCTGCATTCACGTTCTCCAAGGAGCTTGCGGATTCTATGGTTTCAAAGAAGACAATTGGCGTAAACTTTGATGCCGAAAAGAGAGTTGCCGATAAGGTTTCCTGCCTTACAAACCAGATTGTCGAAGCAGTGGATACCCTCAGCAATGACCTTATCAAGAGCAAGGAAATTACTGAAGCTGAAGCAAATGCAAGATTTTTCAGAGATACGGTGTTCTCTTCAATGCAGTCCTTGAGAGCTGTTGTAGATGAGCTTGAAACGATTACCTCCGATAAGGTATGGCCGTTCCCTGCATATACCGACCTTCTTTTCAGGGTTTGATAAAGCATGAATTTTCCGCTCCATGGCGGCAAATTTCCCAAACGGTCTATGTTCTTCCTCTTAACGAGAGGGGAGCGGGCTGAAATGAACGCAGTCAAGATTTCTCCATTATCTGAAATGTGTGATAATACGTTTGCTTAGCGTACTGCCGTATGTTCATACATTTACTCACTTTACATGGCAGGCAGGTTTTCCCTGAACCTGTCTGCCAATCTCCCTTATCAGGGAGTGAAAACGAATGTTCTGTATAGAAAAAGGCACAGCTTTTTCGGGCTGTGCCTTTCTATTTGCAACTTTTTTGGAAAAAGGGTTGAAAGAAAAGAAAAAACGGTGTATAATAATATTGGCTGTTTTTTAAATATGTAAAGGAGTGTTTTACCAATGTACGATAATATTATGGATACAATCGGTTTTGTGCAGGGAGTTGACCCCGAAGTAGGCGATGCCATGAGCAAGGAGCTTGCAAGGCAGCGCAGAAATCTTGAGCTTATCGCAAGTGAGAACCTTGTTTCTCCTGCGGTTATGGCTGCTATGGGCTCTGTTCTGACGAATAAATATGCCGAGGGTTACCCAGGAAAGCGTTATTATGGCGGCTGCGAATGTGTTGATATAGTTGAAAATATCGCTATCGAGCGTGCAAAAAAGCTCTTCGGCGCAGAGTATGCCAACGTCCAGCCACATTCGGGCGCACAGGCTAATACTGCAGTTTATTTTTCTCTCCTTGAACCCGGTGATACGGTTATGGGAATGAGACTTGCCCATGGCGGACACCTTACCCACGGTTCTCCCGTAAATATATCGGGAAAATATTTCAACTTTGTTTCCTACGGACTTGGCGATGACGAAACTATTGACTACAATAAGGTTGGAGCTATGGCTAAAGAATGTAAACCTAAGCTAATTGTTGCGGGCGCATCCGCTTATCCGAGGATAATCGATTTCCCAAGGCTTCGCGAGATTGCAGATTCCGTTGGCGCAATGCTTATGGTTGATATGGCGCATATCGCAGGACTTGTTGCGGCAGGAGTCCATCCATCCCCCGTTCCTTATGCCCATATCACTACAACTACTACCCATAAAACCCTCAGGGGTCCCAGAGGAGGACTCATCCTCACCAATGATGAGGAGCTTGCAAAGAAAATCAATAAGGCTGTTTTCCCCGGAACTCAAGGCGGTCCTCTTATGCACGTTATCGCCGGAAAGGCAGTCTGCTTCGGTGAGGCTCTCAAGCCTGAGTTTAAGGAGTATGGCAAAAATATCGTTGCAAATGCGCAGGCTCTCTCAAAAGGACTTCTTGAAAGAGGTTTTGACCTTGTTTCGGGCGGAACGGATAACCACCTTATGCTTGTTGACCTCAGACCCTTTAATCTTACCGGAAAAGAATTTGAGCACCGGCTTGACGAGGTTTACATCACTGTCAATAAAAATGCAATTCCCAATGACCCACAGAAGCCTTTTGTTACAAGCGGCGTAAGAATAGGTACTCCCGCCGTTACTACAAGGGGACTTGATATCGGGGATATGGAAAAAATTGCAGAATTTATGTTCCTTGCCGCAAAGGACTTTGAAAATAAGGCGGATGAAATAAGGGCCGGAGTAAACGCTATCTGCGCCAAGCACCCCCTCTACGAATAAGTACGGACATCTTTTGTTTAGGCAAGAGGTAGTGAAACCTCTTGCCTTTTTTGGGGGTATACACAACAGTGACTTTCATGGGAAAGCCCCTGCAAAAATGGTGCCGATAATTGTCAGGGTAATAGCCTTTTTTTATAAATCTGTTCTTCGCTATCGAAATTGTATTTAGAATTGCAAAAACATCCACCGTAATACTTGTCCGTGCAGGTGCTAATCTCCTTATATTGGCAGTTGTTGCCGAATTTGTTTTCGATATGTATGGGGTTGAGGTGGAAATTTCTGATGGGATAGGGTATATTTGGTTAACCGAAATGGGACATCTTCCCAAAATGATTGTGTAGAGGGTATATCCGATATATCAAGCTATTTCGGTAGGCATTCAAACCTTGTCCTTTATAAGAAGGATGTAGAAACAATACTCGAAAACACATTGGAAGGCAATGACATTGATGATAATGATCTTATTGAGCTTTTGATAAGCGGTGTGGTGGATATTTATGCTGAAAATGTTGACGGATACACGTCACTTTAATACTTCAAGAAGACTGCTGTCAATAAAGAATCTGAAGAATAAAAATATGCCGCTGTAGCGAAAATCTTCGTACAAAATCACGTATGTTGGGAGGTGAATATATCTTATGAATACCCCATTGGCAGATCGCATACGCCCCAAGACCCTTAATGATGTAGTGGGGCAGAAGCATATTTTGGGTGAGGGAAAACCCCTGCGCCGTATTATTGAAAGCGGAAATATCCCCAATATGATTTTTTACGGCAGCGCAGGAATAGGCAAAACCACAGTTGCGCGTATAATTGCGGAAAATACACACATGAAGCTGCATAAGCTCAACGGAACATCTGCTTCAATTTCCGATATAAAGGACGTTATCGCCGATACAAGTTCCTTTGACGGAATAAACGGCGTCCTGCTCTATCTTGATGAAATTCAGTACCTTAATAAGAAGCAGCAGCAGTCGCTTCTTGAGTATATCGAAAACGGACAGATAACCCTTATTGCTTCAACAACCGAAAACCCCTACTTTTATGTTTATAACGCCATAATAAGCCGTTCCACTGTCTTTGAGTTTAAACCGGTTTCTGCGGAGGAGCTTGTCGCTGCTATAAACCGTGCCTTTCGGCTTGCCGCAGAGCAGCTTGGAATGAGCGTTAAAATTGAAAAGGGAGTAGCGGAGTATATAGCAAATGGCTGTGGGGGAGATGTCCGTAAATCGATAAATACAGCCGAGCTGTGCATCCTTTCGGGGGATAATGACGGAACGGAAATACGTGTAAAAAAAGAAACTGCGAAGGAGCTTACCCAACGCAGTAATATGAAATATGACCGTGACGGAGATCAGCATTACGATATTCTCTCCGCACTCCAAAAATCTATTCGGGGTTCGGACGAAAATGCCGCAATTCATTATGCTGCAAGGCTTATTGAAGCGGGGGATATTATTTCCCTAAGCCGCAGGCTTCTTGTTATAGCCTGTGAAGATGTCGGACTTGCCTATCCGCAGGCTATAACAATTGTAAAAGCGTGCGTTGACAGCGCTATGCAGCTTGGTTTGCCCGAGGCAAGGATACCCCTTGCTGAAGCCGTTGTCTTACTTGCCACTGCCCCTAAGTCCAACTCAGCTTATGTGGCTGTAAATTCTGCCATAGATGATGTGAAGAACAGCGAAATCGGTGATTTTCCCCGCCATCTTCAGAATATGCATGCCGATGGCGAGGGAGCGGCGGTAAGGGGGCAGCATTACCTCTATCCGCACGATTATCCTAACCACTATGTCGAACAGCAGTACCTACCCGATTCACTGAAGGATAGAGTTTATTATCAGTTTGGTGAAAATAGGACGGAACAGGCGGCAAAGCAGTATTGGAAAAAGATAAAAGGAAAATAATGACACGCTGCGGCGTGAAACATTTTCATTCAAAAACGGTTTCGATAATTTTTCCTGATTGTGGCGTGGAATAAACCCACCTCGAAATATGGCTGTCTTCATAAAAGTATCTGAGAGAATTTTCGGTGGATATTCCGTCAAAAATATCAACGATTATCAGTTTAACCTTCATCTTTTCGGGAATAAGAGCTTTTATGTAAACGCTTGCGTGCTGTCCTATTCGAACGTCCTCACGCGGCTCCGCAAGCCCGGCAAGATTTGGCGTAAGTTCAATAAAAATTCCGTAATCTTCCACCGAACGTACAATTCCCGAAACGGTTTCACCGTAGGAAAACATTGCGGCATTTTCTTCCCATGTTCCGAGAAGCTCCTTGTGCGAAAGCCAAATCCTTCCTCCGCTTATACCCTTAATGATAACCCTTATGTCTTGATAGGGCGAAAAGCGGTCGGATGGATGTGAAATTCTCGAAATGGAAATTGAGTCGATTGGAATGAGGGACGGAATTCCGCAGCCTATGTCAACAAATGCGCCGAATTGCTCAAGATGAGTTACCTTTGCGGGAATAATATCCCCGGGATGGAGCTGTGATATAAAATTTTTCATGCATTCCTCTTGTACGGCACGGCGCGACAGAAAAGCGGTGAAAATTCCGTTTTCGTCCTTGAAAATTTTCATAACCTTGAAGCATACAGGCTTATTGACTTTCGTTATAAGGGCTATATCCTTGGTTGAACCGTCCTCAATTCCGATTGCGCCCTCTGTTCTTGGGATAATCCCCCTTGCACAGGGCAGGTCTACGATGAGATTATGCTCGTTGTCACAAACTGTAACTCTCGCTTCGAGAATTTTCCCCTGGAGCATGGATTCCTGCAAGGCGTAGATATTTTTTATTGCGGCGGTGTTTTCGGGCGTTCCGATTAAATTTCCCTCGGGACTGTAATTATTCATTTTATACCTCCCATATTTTGTATAAATTTAATTTTTCAATAAATTGAATTTATCTAATTTTATGTGGGGCAACGGAATTATATGCTTATGAAAGAACTTTGATTTTATATCCGCCGTGATTTATAATAATTCCCGAAACGTTTATTTCGTCCTCTCTGCGGCATACTACCTCAAGGGATGCGGCGCTGCGCAGGTCGGTTTCGTTGAATGGATTATCATCGCCTGTAATAATAGGCATTGAGTACGTGTTATATGAGCCGCATGGCATATTGTAATTTCCAAATAAAAGAATATTGCCGTCGATATTCTGTTTTTTGTGGGAATTAATCTCGCTTGTGCTTATATCGGAAAATGGGGAAATCTGTTTTCTGATAGCTGCCGCAGCAATATCCGCTGAGTTAATGGAGTCAAATTCGGCTGTAATTTTCATAGGAGAAGTCTTCCTTTCGGTTGTTTTAGCCATATTTCGTGGCCTTAATATTATTTTGATTGAACTTTTTATAAAAATTACAGAAAATAATTGCCTTTTATGGTATTTTGGTGTTATAATAGTAGGGTACAATCTTTTTGAGGAGGTCATTGGGATGAATGTTAATCCGTTCGATATCCTAACGATGAAAAAAAATCATCCCTGCGGATGCAATAAAATGATTGTCCTCAGAGCAGGAATGGATTTTAAACTTCGCTGTGAGGGCTGCGGTCATGAATTTATGGTTGCGAGAAGTAAAATCGAAAAGAATATTAAATCCATTGCCCATGTTGAAGAAAAGCATTAGCCTGCATTACGATTTTATTGAAAAATATTGTGTGGGGAGTAGTTAACAGTGCTTGAAAAACTTAAACTTACCGAAGAAAAATATAATGAAATAAGCGAAAAAATTATGGATCCGGATGTTATCGGCGATACAGCACTCTATGCTTCATATATGAAGGAATATAAGAGCCTTACCCCGATCATCGAAAAATATAGGGAGTACTGCAGGTTTGACCGCCAGCTCAAGGAGTCCGAGGAAATCCTCGGCGATGCTTCGTCCGACCATGAGCTAAAGGAGCTTGCCCAGCTTGAATATGACGAGGCAAAGGAACAGATTACCCTCATTGCCGAGGAAATAAAGATTATGCTCCTACCTAAAGATCCCAATGATGATAAAAATGTTATCATAGAAATAAGAGGGGGCGCAGGGGGAGAGGAAGCTGCCCTTTTTGCAAATTCCCTCTATCGTATGTATACAATGTATGCCGAGACAAAGCATTGGAAAATAGAGGTTTTGAACGCAAACCCAACCGAGCTTGGCGGGTTTAAGGAAATTAGCTTTAATGTGGTTGGCGACGGTGCGTATTCAAGGCTTAAATATGAAAGCGGTGTTCATCGTGTTCAGCGTGTCCCCGAAACTGAGTCGCAGGGCAGAGTTCATACTTCAACCGTTACGGTTGCGGTACTCGTTGAAGCGGATGAGGTTGAGCTCGAAATTAACCCGACAGACTTAAAGATTGATGTTTTCCGCGCATCAGGTGCAGGCGGACAGCATATCAATAAAACAGAATCTGCCGTAAGAATTACCCACCTTCCGACAGGGGTTGTAGTTGAATGTCAAGATGAACGAAGTCAGTACAAAAATAAAGATAGGGCGATGAAAATATTGCGTTCCCGCCTTTATGAAGCGAAATTGCAGGAGCAGAACAATAAGATTGCCTCAGAAAGGCGTTCTCAGGTTGGAACGGGAAATCGCTCTGAGCGTATAAGAACCTATAATTTCCCCGAAAGCAGACTTACTGACCATAGAATAGGTCTTACAATATATCGTCTTGAATATATATTAAACGGAAATCTTGACGAAGTTATTGACGCCCTTGCAACGGCTGATCAAGCGGCAAGGCTGTCTTCACAGAATGATTAAGGATATGAAGTTAAAAGATGTTTGAAACAAGATTACTTTCATCGGATAAATCGGATATAGAATTTGCAGCGGAGCTTATCAACATAGGAGAGGTTGTCGGTATGCCAACGGAAACGGTTTACGGACTTGCAGCAGATGCTCTTAACGAGTCGGCTGTGAAAAAAATTTTTGAGGCAAAGGGCCGCCCGCAGGATAATCCGCTTATAGTCCATATTTCAGGCTTGCATATGCTGGACAAGTATGTGTGCAATGTCCCCAATTTGGCATACAAAATAGCGGAGCGATTTTGCCCCGGACCGATTACTATGATTTTGCCGAAACGTGACATTATTCCGAGTATTACAAGTTCGGGGCTTGATACCGTTGGTATAAGAATTCCTTTCCATAAAACAGCAAGGGAGCTTATTAATGCCTGCGGAACCCCTCTTGCTGCACCTTCAGCTAACCTCTCGGGAAGCCCAAGTCCAACAACCGCTGCCCACGTTATGAACGATATGAGTGGGAGGATCCCTGCAATTATTGACGGCGGAGCTTGTGCGGTCGGCGTGGAAAGTACAGTTATTTCTTTTGAGAATGGCGGAATACGGATTCTTCGTCCGGGGTTTGTTTCCGTTGATGATTTAAGGAATTTTGGCGTCACTGTTTACTGTGATAAAGGAATTACCGAAGCAATAGGCGAGGGTGAAAAGGTGCTTTCGCCCGGGATGAAGTATAAGCATTATTCCCCCAAAGCCAACGTTACGGTTATTGTTGGTTCGCTGGAAAACTTTATAAAATATGTGTCGGAGCATAACGGAGATAATGTCTATGCTATGCTTTATGATAGCGATGCGGCTTCTTATCCGTATAAATATGTGACATACGGGGATAATGCAGAGGAACAGGCTGCGCAGCTTTTCGGGGTCTTGAGAAAAATCGATGAAATAGGTGCGGAGCAAGTCTATGCGAGATGTCCGTCACAGGACGGAGTTGGACTTGCCGTTTATAACAGATTATTAAGATCTGCGGGATTTGAGGTGGTGAATGTATGAGTAAGCCTGCCGACATTTCGGTTATCGGTTTGACAGGTCAGAGTGGAGCGGGAAAAACAACTGTTTCAAAGGTTTTTGCCGAGGAGGGCTTTGCTGCAATAAATGCCGATAAAATTGCAAGGGAGATTATGGTTAAGGGTTCGCCCTGCCTTGAAGAGCTTGTAGAGTGTTTCGGTAAACAGATACTTCTTGAAAATGGCGAGCTTGATCGCCGCAGTTTGGCCGGAATCGTATTTAATGACAAGGAAAAGCTCAATCAGCTTAATGCAATAAGTTATCCATACATAACCTTTGAAATTCTGCAAAAAATAAAGGAATACTCAAAGGCGGGGGAGCGTTTTGTTCTCCTTGATGCCCCAACGCTCTTTGAGAGCCGTGCTGATGATTTTTGTGACCTTATCATTAGCGTGACAGCTCCTGAAGCAGTGCGTACTGAAAGAATTGCAGAGAGGGATGGAATTGCTCCCGAAAAGATAAAGGAAAGATTCTCCTCGCAGCATTCAGAAAAATTTTTTATCAATCATTCCGATTTTATAATAAAAAATAATAAATCCATCGATAATTTGATTGAAAAAGCACATGAGGTCGCCGATAAGGTTAAGGAGTATTGCAATAATGCTGAAGAGGCTTGGTAAATTTCTGTTTTTGCTAATAATTTTCGGTGCGGTTCTGCTTGCGCTTAATGCCGATGAACTGTGCAAAAAGTATATTTATCCCATTAAATATGAGGAGTATGTAGAGCGTTATTCAGCGGAATATAATCTTGATAAATATTTTGTTTATGCAATCATAAAAACAGAAAGCGGCTTTGACAGCACCGCTGTTTCCGATGTCGGGGCAAGGGGTCTTATGCAGCTTATGGAGGATGCCTTTGAATGGGTGAAATATCGTATGGATGACGATAGGGACGTTGAGTATGGAGATATGTTTGATCCGAAGTATAACATAGAATACGGAACATACCTCATTTCCTTGCTTTATGATGAATACGGGGATGAGGAAACCGCCCTCGCCGCTTATTTTATGGGCAGAGGAAAGGTTAATGAGTGGCTTTCTGATACTAATTACAGCGATGACGGAATTACCCTTAAGGAAATTCCATCATCTGCAGCAAGGCATTATGTCAATAAGGTTATGACTGCCTATCGCGGTTATACTAACTTATATGAAAACAACAGTTAATCTGTTCGGTAGAAAGGAAAGATAAATATGGAGAAAGAAAAGTCAGCAGGCACCCTTCTTAAGGAGAGGCTTTGCACAACAAAAAAGCACGCAGGTCTTACGCTCTCGTCTGATGAGATAAAAACCTGCTATGACTTCTGCGAGGATTACAAGGTGTTCTTAAATGAAGCGAAAATTGAGCGTGAGTTTGTTATAAGGGCGATTACCCTTGCCGAAAAGTGTGGGTTTGTCGAATTTAAGAATAATATGAGTCTTAAAGAAGGCGATAAAATTTACTTTAATAATAGGGGAAAGGCCGTTATCCTTGCTGTAATCGGAAGTGAACCTATCGAAAACGGCGTACATCTTGCCGCTGCGCATATTGATTCTCCTCGTCTTGATTTAAAGCAGAATCCTCTTTATGAGGACAGCGAGGTTGCCCTTTTTAAAACGCATTACTATGGCGGTATAAAGAAGTACCAGTGGGGTACAATTCCTCTTGCGCTTCATGGCGTTGTGATTAAAAAGGATGGAACTAAGATAAGTGTTAATATAGGCGAGGACGAGAGCGATCCTGTTTTTTGCGTAAGCGACCTTCTTCCGCATCTCGCAAATGAGCAGATGAAACGCACACCGGGTGAGCTTATTAAGGGCGAGGAACTTAATATTCTTGTTGGTTCAATGCCGTTTAAGGATGATGATGTGAGCGAAAAGGTTAAGCTCAACATTATGTCAATTCTTAACGAGAAATACGGTATGATAGAGGATGATTTTCTTTCCGCAGAGCTTGAAGCCGTTCCTGCATTTAAAGCTAAGGATGTCGGTCTTGACAGAAGTATGATAGGTGCATATGGTCATGATGACAAGGTCTGTGCCTATACAGCGCTTAAGGCAGTCCTTGACTGTAAAAATGTTAAGAAAACCTCCGTTGTGGTTCTTACAGATAAGGAAGAAACGGGAAGCGATGGCAACACGGGTCTCTGTTCTGATTATCTCAGTCACTTTTTCTATAATCTTGCTGATTGCTTCGGAGTAAACGGAAGAACCGTTATAGCAAATACAGAGTGCCTTTCCGCGGATGTAAACGCAGCCTATGATCCGACTTTCCCCGATGTTATGGATAAGAGAAACTGTGCGTTTATGAATTACGGTGTCTGTGTAACGAAATTTACGGGTGCAAGAGGAAAGTCAGGCACATCCGATGCCTCTGCGGAATTTGTCGGAAGAGTGCGTTCCATTCTTGACAGCCGGAACGTTATTTGGCAGACTGGCGAGCTCGGAAAGGTTGATGCAGGCGGCGGCGGAACGGTTGCTGCGTATCTTGCAAATATGAATATGGACGTTATAGATGTAGGTGTTCCCGTAATTTCAATGCACGCTCCGTTTGAAATTGTTTCAAAAATAGATGTATATATGACATATAAGTCGTTTTATGTGTTTTTTCAGGAATAATTAAACCCTTTGGCACTGCACATAATATTTGTGCAGTGCCGTTTTTTATGCAAAAAATGTTGAAAAAAATATTATTTTACCGATTATCTATTGACATTTGCATTAATATTATATAAAGTAGTATTATGTGTTTTTTCACGCTATATTAGAAGGGGATTTGCGGAATGAATAATATTGTTACGCTTAAGGACATTGTTGTTGAATTTGACGGCGAAAGAATTCTTGACAAAATTAATCTTGATATAAAGGATAAGGAATTTGTTACCCTTTTAGGTCCATCGGGCTGCGGAAAAACCACAACTTTAAGAATTATCGGTGGCTTTCTCAACCCCGACAGCGGAACGGTTACCTTTGACGGAAAAAATATAAATGGTGTCCCCCCGTATAAGAGGAATGTTAACACGGTTTTCCAAAGATATGCGCTCTTTCCGCACCTTAACGTTTATGATAATATAGCATTCGGACTGCGTGTTCAAAAGCTGCCCGAAAAGGAAATTTCAAAGCGTGTGGCGGAAATGCTTAACCTTGTTAACCTTGTGGGTTATGAGAAAAGGAGTATAATTCGTCTTTCAGGCGGTCAGCAGCAGCGTGTGGCTATCGCAAGAGCGCTGGTTAATCGCCCCAAGGTTCTGCTGCTTGATGAACCGCTTGGCGCACTCGACCTGAAGCTCAGAAAGGAAATGCAGATTGAGCTTAAACGTATGCAAGAGCAGCTTGAAATTACGTTTATTTATGTTACCCATGATCAGGAGGAGGCTCTTACAATGAGCGATACCGTTGTTGTTATGAACGGCGGTAAAATTCAGCAGATAGGTTCTCCCGTTGATATATACAACGAACCCGAAAATGCCTTTGTTGCCGATTTTATTGGAGAAAGTAACATTCTCAACGGACTTATGGTTAAGGACAGGCTTGTTGAAATTAGCGGACACCGCTTTGAATGCGTTGACAGCGGGTTTGGAGAGAACGTATCTGTTGATGTTGTTATACGCCCCGAGGATATAACGCTTGTTGATCCTGAAAAGGCACACATCAACGGAATTGTTGAGTCCGTAATTTTCAAGGGAGTTCATTATGAAATGCTTATTGATGCATATGATTTTCGTTGGATAGTTCATTCAACGAAAGCAGCCGAAAAGGGTTCTTCCGTCGGAATCAACTTTGCTCCCGATGATATTCATATTATGCATAAGTCCAAGGATATAAGTGCGCATAGGGAGGAAACTGTAAATGAAGAATAAGCTTGTTTCTGCTCCTTATCTTGTATGGATGGTGGTGTTTATACTTGTTCCGCTTGTCATGGTCGCATACTTTGCTTTCACTGATAATGACGGACATTTCACCCTTGATTATGTTTCCGATGTCGCACAGTATACTCCCATCTTTATCCGTTCAATATGGCTTGCCCTTATTGCAACGGTAATATGTCTTGTTATAGCTTATCCGCTTGCATATATTCTGACCGGGTTAAAAACGGAAAGTCAGAGTACAATGCTTATGATTGTAATGTTGCCCATGTGGATGAATTTTCTTTTGAGAACCTATGCATGGATGACTCTTCTTGGAAATAACGGACTTATAAATTCAGCGTTGGGATTGCTTGGACTCGGTCCCTTTAAATTGCTTAATACTGAGGGTGCGGTTGTCCTCGGTATGGTTTATAATTATTTGCCGTATATGATTTTGCCGATTTATTCGGTTATGGTGAAAATTGATAAGAGCATCCTTGAAGCTGCTGCGGATTTAGGCTGCAATTCGAGGAAAACTATGCTTAGAGTAGTGTTTCCGCTGAGTATGCCTGGCGTCTTCTCGGGAATAACAATGGTGTTTGTTCCGGCAATAAGTACATTCATAATTTCCCGTATGCTTGGCGGCGGAGGAAACCTCCTTATCGGAGATCTTATCGAAATGCAATTCCTGGGCAATGCCTACAACATGAACCTCGGTGCGGCAATATCACTTGTGCTTATGGTAATAGTCCTTCTTATAATGTCTATAATGAATCAGTTCAGTGCCGATGAAGACGGCGTGGTTTTGATGTGAGGGGGATGGGAAGATGAAAAAATTATCCAAGGCTTATATCATTCTTGTGCTTATGTTCCTCTATATCCCGATTTTCGTGCTTATTGTTTTTTCATTTAATACAACGAAAAGCCGTTCCGTTATGTCGGGATTTACTCTTGATTGGTATATCAAGCTTTTTAAGAATGAGATTATCATTAGTTCTCTCATAAATACAATTATTATAGCGGTTTTGGCATCGATTGCTTCAACAATTCTCGGAACGGCTGCGGCAATCGGTATAAATAATATGAAAAAGCTGCCGAAAGCAATTGTCCTGAATATCACTAATTTCCCCATTATAAATCCTGAAATTGTGACAGGTGTTTCTCTTATGCTGCTTTTCGTATTTTTTGCGGCAAGAATGAACCTTGAATTTGGTTTTGTAACGCTGCTCATTGCGCATATAACCTTCGATGTCCCGTATGTTATTCTAAATGTAATGCCAAAGCTCAAGCAAATGGATCCGTTTCTCTATGAGGCGGCTCAGGATTTAGGGTGTAGCCCCTTGCCTGCGTTTTTTAAGGTCGTTCTCCCGGAAATAATGCCAGGAGTGGTTTCGGGATTCCTTATGGCGTTCACATTCTCACTTGATGACTTTATAATAAGCTATTTTACCTGCGGTTCAAGTATGCAAACCCTGCCTGTTACGATTTATTCAATGACAAGGAGAAAGGTAAGTCCTGAAATAAATGCACTTTCAACGATAATTTTCTTAGTTGTTGTAGTGATTCTTGTTGTAAAGAATATTCTTGAACGCAGAAGTCTTTCAAAGGCAAAGGGGGAATGAGGTTATGCCTAAAAATAAGGTAAAAGCTATTTCCGTCGTCTTTGCAGCTGCATTTCTATGTATTTCCGTAACGTCCTGTTCATCTGTTGAGACGGAAGACAGCGATGATGATGAAACGGCAGAGGTCCAGACCCTCACAATAGAGGATGACGACTATTACAGCCGTTTTCGAAATGATGGAATTTCTATCAATGTCTATAACTGGGGAGAATATATCTCCGATGGTTCGGAGGAAGGAACTCTTAATGTAAACGCAGAATTTACAAAGCTCACGGGAATTAAGGTGAATTACACAAATTATGCCACCAATGAAGAGCTTTATGCAAAGCTTAAAGGTGGCGGAGCAAGCTATGACATTATAATTCCCTCCGATTATATGATTTCCCGCATGATTAAAGAGGGGATGATTCAAAAACTCGATTATGACAACATCCCTAACTTCAAGTATATTACAGATATCTTTGTGAACCCTGCATATGACCCCGAAAATGAGTACACCGTTCCATATACATGGGGGACAGTTGGTATTATATATGATACAACCCTTGTAGATATTCCCGCTGATGAGATTGACTGGGACATTCTTTGGAATGAGGATTACGCCGACAGAATACTTATGTTTGATAACCCAAGGGATGCATTCGCTATTGCAGAGCTACGTCTGGGATATTCTATGAATACCGAAAATCCCGATCAGCTTGAGGACTGCGCTAAGCTGCTTAAGGAGCAGAAAAAGGTTGTTCAGGCATATGTAATGGATGAAATTTTTGACAAAATGGGAGCAGGTGAGGCTCTTGCCGCTCCATATTATGCAGGCGATGCAATAACGCTTATGGACGAATATGAGGATTTGGGTTTTGTTATCCCAAAGAGCGGTACAAATCTTTTTATTGATGCCATGTGCATTCCTATCGGCGCAAAGCAAAAAGAGGCGGCAGAAATGTATATCAACTTTATGTGCGAGCCTGATATTGCTTATGCAACCACGACCTATATCGGTTATTCAACGCCAAATGACGCCGCATATGAAATGCTTGATGATGAAATAAAAAATGATGGCATTTCCTATCTCGACAATGATTATCTTAACGAAAATACTACAATTTATTGTAATCTTTCGGATGAGGCAAACCAAAAGCTGCAGGATTTGTGGACGGAGCTTAAATCCACTCAGGATGAAACCAAAAACAAGTGGCTTGTTCCAATTTTTCTGCTTGCTTGTGTGCTTACATCAATCGGAATTTTAATCAGACGCTATATAAAAAGTAAAAAGGATATGTTTTAAATGAATATCAGAAAAGCCACAAAAGATGATATTGACCTACTTATAAAATTCAGATTTGCCTATATAAACGATGATATGGGTCCCCTTTCCGCAGAGCAGGTCGATGAGCTTAACAGACAGCTTCCCGATTACTTTATCAGGCATATCGGAAGTGATTTTACGGCGTACATTGCCGAGGAGAATGGTATCCCTGCGGCGGTTATTTTCTATATCACCATAGAAAAGCCTGCAAATACGCATTTTATCAACGGCAAAACAGCGGTCCTTATGAATGTTTATACGATGGAGGAATTCCGCAGGAGGGGAGCGGCAACTATGATTTTGAGAAGGATTATTTCCGATGCAAGGGCGGATGGTGTGACCTGCATAGACCTTTCAGCAACAAAAATGGGAAAGCCTTTATATTTGAAAAACGGCTTTGTTGAAAGGGGAAACACCGAAATGCGCTTAGAACTCAGATGATTAAAAAATTACGCTTACACTCGTAATATGTAGGCGTAATTTTTTTGAGCTTTTCTCAAACCTTTCCCTTAATTTTATCTAATGTGTATTTTTCCAGCCTTGAAACCTGTGCTTGGGAAATCCCAATCTCGTTTGCAACTTCAACTTGTGTTTTACCAAGACAAAATCGTAGATAGAGTATATTCTTCTCTCTCGGCTGAAGAGTGCTTATAGCCTCACGCAGAGCAATTTCATCAATCCATCCTGATGCATCATTCTTATCTCCGATTTGATCAAGTACATAGAGCGTGTCCCCCGAATCGGAATAAACAGGCTCATAAAGCGAAACAGGGTCGGATATACTTTCAAGGGCGGTGACAATATCACTCTCCTTGTAACCGATAATTTCAGAAAGCTGTTTGATATTGGGTTCTTTCTGATGTTCGTTAATGTACTGTTCTTTTGCTTGCATAGCTTTATAGGCAATATCACGAAAAGAACGGCTTATGCGTATTGGACCGTTGTCACGCATATATCGCCTGACTTCGCCTGCAATCATAGGTACTGCATAAGTGGAAAATTTTACATCCAAATCTATGTTAAAATTGTCAATCGCTTTCATTAGACCTATGCAGCCTACCTGAAACAGATCATCCGCATTTTCATTTCTTCCTGAAAATTTTTGAATAACGCTTAAAACGAGTCGCAGGTTTCCGTTTATAAGCTGCTCCCTTGCAATTTTATCTCCCGCTTTGCAGCGTTTGAGAAGCTCCATTTTTTCTGATTCTTTTAAAACCTTTAGCTTTGAGGTATCAACACCACTTATATCAACTCTGTTATAATACATAAAATTACTCCCGTAATAATTATTGGAGAATTGCTACAATAATTATTGCCGAGAGTAAATTTTGTTATTCAGGAAATTTCAGTAAATAATTTTTTCAAGCTCACGTTTGAGTTTTTTTATAATTCTTTTTTCTAACCTTGAAATGTATGATTGAGAAATGCCGATTGTGTCTGCAACCTCCTTTTGGGTCATTTCCTTTCCGCCGGGGATGCCAAAACGCATTTTCATTATGGAGCGTTCCCGTTCGGGAAGATTTTCAACTGCTTGCAGAAGAACGCTTTTTTCCGCTTCATTTTCGATATTGCTGTTAACAATATCCTCGTCCGTTCCAAGTACGTCTGAGAGCAGCAATTCATTTCCGTCCCAGTCAATATTCAACGGCTCATCAAAGGAAAGCTCATTTTTATATTGTGAGGATTTTCGTAGAAACATAAGTATTTCATTCTCTATGCAGCGTGAGGCATAGGTTGCGAGCTTGATATTTTTGCTTGGACAAAAGGTGTTTACTGCCTTAATAAGTCCTATTGTACCTATGGAGACAAGATCCTCAATGCCTATACCGGTTGATTCAAATTTTTTTGCTATGTAAACCACGAGTCTAAGGTTGTGGGTGATAAGAGTCTGCTTTGCCTCCTCCCCATTTGTTTCAAGTCGGCTTAAAACCTCAGCCTCCTGATTTTTTGACAGCGGGGGCGGAAGAGTTTCGGAACCGTTTATATAAAATATATCCCTACATTTGCCCTTAAAAAGTTTTTTTAGCGCTTCGGTTATTTTTTTCAGAAAAATCATTTTTATAATCAATCCTTTCTTTAATCCGAAATTATTTTGGGGTTAAAAATTGCGTGTTCAATTTCACGTTCTGAAATGCCTATGTATGCCTCAACATACTTGATTTTCCCATTTTCATTGTTCTTTATATATACTCCTGTGGGAAGAAAGGACGGCATAAGTCCGCTTGAATCAATTGTTGAAAAAGGAATAATTCTCCAGCCTTTTATCCCGATGGTTTCCGTCCCTGCACTGATAGATGCATAGGCCGGTATTTTTCCTTCAAACAGCGGGGATACACTGCTACGTCCACAGACAATGACAGGCTTCCCGCTGAATGAATCCGTCAGATTGTTCCCACTGTCACAAATGGCTTTAATTGAAATCTGTCGGCTGCCGTTCATAATAATAATGGTGTAATCTCCATCGAATAGGTTATTTACATCGAGAAATCTTCTGAAAAGGCATAACACAACATATGAAGCGGCTGTTGAAATAACAAGGGTTATCAGAGAAATGTTAACATAAAGCACGGAATTGAACCACAGCATATGTTTGCCGTTGTCAAGGAGGGAAAACGCATATTCCACTCCTGCAAAAAGAAAACTGACAAAAAAGAAGATAAGTCCTGTACGGTAAAGTTCTTGCCGTCTTTGGGTACTAAATGCCGTTATAACCATCATTACCGCCGAAAGTATCCTAACCGCAAGTAGGGCAAGCGCGTTAAGCTCAGGCAGAAGAATTATAAGGGAAAAAACACTTCCTATAAGTGCGGCAAAAACACACTTTCCATTCCTGATGGGGGAATGGGTAAGTCTTGCCGTTGCCTTTATAAGAAAGAAATTGGCATATAGATTTGTAATAATCAAAATATCCGCATATATGTACATAAAAAACAACCTTGTGTATAATAGAATTATTTGTTAATTCTATTATACACAAGGCATAAATAAAAATATGTCGTTTTAAGTGGTAAATATTATCACAAAGTTTATGAAAGAAGATTAACGAGATAGTTTATAAGCTCCTTAATCTGCGGTTTCGAGAACTGAGCATCCGCACCGACCGATTTGCCCTTAGCAATCATTTGATCATTAATGAGTGATGAGAAAAGGAGTACGGGAATATCTTTAAGAACAGCATCATCCTTGATGAGCTTGGTAAGGCGATGACCATCCATCTTTGGCATTTCAATATCGCTTATTACACAGGCAATATTATCGGTAATGTTTCCCGGACTGTTCTTAAAGCTTTGAACATAATCCCATGCATCCTGACCGTTTGTGAAGGACTGAATGTTTCTGAATCCAATATGCTCAAGGGATTCGGTAATCATTTTATTGAGGAATTTTGAATCATCGGCAACAACTAGCTTTTTCCTGCTCATAGAAGCATCAGCATGCCTAATATTGTCTATTCCCGTTGTATCAAGACCTGCATCACGGTTAAGCTTTGAAACTATCTTCTCAAAATCGAGGATGATAATAATGCGGTCATCAATCTTAACAACACCCGTTGAAAGTCCTACAGCATCACTGTTGTTTCCGTTGGCAATAGAAGGTGGGTCAGATATATCCGACCATGATATCCTCTGAATGCCCTTTACACGGCTGACGTGGAACGCAACCTGCATTTGGTTGAATTCACAGATAATGAAAATATCTTTTCCTGTGCTGTGGTAAGGCTTATTGACAACCTTATGTAGGTCAACAACAGAAATAAGTTTATCACGAGGAATAAACACTCCTTCAACCTCAGCGGGGGAATTCGGAACGGGAGTAACCTCCTGATTTATCATTATTTCAACTACCTTTGAAATATTGATACCAAAGTTGCTGTCGCCAACTTCAAATTCGAGAAGCTGCAGTTCGTTAGTACCACTTTCAAGAAGAATATTAGTGTCCATAAAAACACTCCTTCCAATATGTTGTTACTATTATACAATATTATGTTAACAAAATCAATAGATTTTTTGTAATTTTTCAAATATTTTGTTTTAATTAAGGTTATTAAGCTGTTTTATCTGTCGGATGTCCTCTCCGGTGAGATATAGTGTACGAAAAACTCCGAATATTCTTGAGATTATTCTGTCATTGTATTTCTCTTGAAGCTCTTCAATCGTAAGATTTGTGTTGATTATGGTTGGCAAACCCAAATTTATTCGGCTGTTTATTATATTGTAGGTTGCGGATTCGTAGAAAGCTGTGTTGAATTCGGAACCCAAGTCATCAAGTATGAGGAGCTCAGCGTTAATGATAAGGTTCATTGTGTCGCCGCTTTCGGCAGCGCCCGCTTTCCCGAAATGCTCCTTTTCAATTGCGGAAAGATAGTTAATGAGGGAGCCGTAAGCAACGGTATAACCCTTTTCGGCAACAGCCTTTGCAATTGAAAGAGAAAGGTGAGTTTTTCCAACGCCCGTATTTCCGTACATAAGGATACTGTCCGACCTTTCATGAAATGTTTTTACGTACTTTTGGCAGAAATCCAAAACCTTGGTCATTCGTTCATAGCAATCGACACCGTTTTTATCCTTTTTGCCCCGGTAAAAATCAAGGGAGAAATGCTCAAAGTCACATTCGGGCATATTGGCTGATTTGTTCAGCCTTTCAACAGCATATCTGTTGAGCAATTGAGTAAAGCAGGAACAGCGTTCAGCCCCGACAAACCCCTTGTCGCTGCATTTCGTGCAAAAATAATGGGTATCGAGATAATCGGCGGGGTAACCGTTTGCCTCAAGCAAATCGGCCGCCATCTTCTGACCTTGGAGATTTTGCTCCTTAATTCGGTTGAAATTTTTATTGAAATCTCCATTTTTGGAGATAATCAACTTAGAAAGCTCAACAATAGTCTGGGAAAGCCTGCTGTAAATTTCCCTTATTTCAGGGATTTCATGTTCAATTTGTTCAGTGCGACGCTTCTGCTCATTCTCTGCATTAAAATGTCTGCTGTTAAGCTCGGCTTCGGCTTGTTCATATATGTAACGGTCATAACTCATACGGTCAATCCTCCTTTATAGTCGGAACATTGTTGATTGCATGTTCAAGCAGCTTGTTAAGGTCATATGAATGCTCACGGTTGGTCTGTGTCACTTTCGGGGCAGCTTTTTTGCTACTTGCGGAGCTTTTGCGTTGGGCGAATTTTGCATTGTAGCTATCGATTTCAGAAATAGTGCGGAGGTTATTTTTTGCCCAATCGGAAAGAATTGTGTTCATATAGCTAAACGTGACCTTTCCTGTGGCAGTAATTGTTTTTTCATAGGCATACTCAATAAGCTCAATTGTGACACCCTTGTCCGACCATGAATCAACATAGTTACGTTCACTTTTGGTAAGAGCACGGTTAAGCCCCAGTTTGTATACAACCTGACCTCTTAGAGAGGAGCAAAGCTGTAAGCGTCGTATTTCAGCTTCCGTTTCTTCGTGAGTAGTTATGTTTTTATCGCTAAAATCAGACAATATCCTTGAGAAATAACTCATTGACATTTTATCGATGGACTTGCAGTAGTCCATTACCATAAGCAAAATATCTGAGCCTATGGAATAAAAATCATGTGCGTTAATAAGAGTACTGCTTTCCGTATAGTTCAGAGGCCTGCCGAGAATATCCTCAGCGCCCTTGAAAAGGAATGCTATTTCGTCAGAGGAAGAAATTCTTTCAGCAATTTCATCGGGTGAAATCGTTTTGGCTAACCTTGCGTTTGCTTTTTTTATGGAAATCTTGGCATCCGAATTTCCTGAATCTGTTTTAACGGTCTTTAGAGCTGCATCGGGAATCGTTTCTGACTGTTTGGGGGGTGTATCAGAGGAGCATATTACCCCAACCTGTTCCCAGTAGGACAGAGCATCCTCAACATCTTCGGCAGTCATATGCTTATCGAGAGATTCCGCAATATTTTCGGCATTTTCCGTTGCTGCATTTTTGTGTCGCATTATATAGAGAAGTACCTTTACCGCTTTGCCGCTTGCAAGCTTTATGTAATTATCTGTAACGCAATCGGGTACGGCAAAAACCCCCTCGGCAATGTTCCAGTTAACTTTATAATTCATTTATAACACCATTCAAAGTAAATTTACACCGATCACCGACCGACACTTACATTATAACACAAGAATATCTTTTTTACAATAGCAAAAAATAAAAGAAGAATAACATAAATAAAAATATTATAACTTTATAAAAAATATCCTTGATTTTTTGTGTATTTTGTAGTATAATGTTAATGCAGAGCAGTATTTTGTTATCTTCGGTGGCTCTGCTGTATGAAAGGATTGATTTTACTTGAATAATCTTGGCTTTATCGGAACAGGAAATATGGGTTCCGCTATCATTAAGGGTGTTTTGGGAACGCATAATACGGATATAAAAATCTTTGCATATGATAAGGATGCTTCTAAACTTGAAAGACTGGCAGATGAAGGAATTTCTATCTGCGCTTCAGAGAGGGATGTTGCAGAAAAATGTAAGTACGTTCTTCTTGCCGTTAAACCTCAGATGATTGATACCCTGCTTGAAACTATTGCTCCTGCCGTAACAAAGGATACAGTTGTCATTTCCATTGCAGCAGGTATTCCTGAAACGTATATCAAGTCCATGACAATTCCTGAGGCAAAGGTTGTGCTTGTGATGCCAAATACGCCGTTGCTCCTCGGCGAGGGGGCTTCTGCTCTTTCAAAGGCTGAGCCGACTACAGATGAGGAATTTGAGTTTGTTAAGAGCATTTTCTCCTCCTGCGGAACTGCTTCAGTAATCTCAACTGATAAGATGAAGGAGATTATTGCAATAAACGGCAGTAGCCCTGCATTTATTTATCTTTTTGCAAAAGCGTTTATTGATTATGCGAATTCCGTTGGAATTGATGAGGAAACGTCAAAAATTCTATTTTCAAAGTCCCTTGTTGGTTCTGCAAAAATGATTACCGACTCAGGTTATTCAATTGATGAGCTTATTAAAATGGTATCATCACCCGGTGGAACTACTCTTGCAGGACTTCAGGAGCTTTATGACGGAAAAATGACAGATACGATAAAAAAAGCCTGTGAAAGCTGTACTCGCAGAGCTTATGAGCTTTCAAAGTAGAGTATATTTTAGGTTTCCGATGCATATATCTTAGTATAAATTTAAAATAAAGGACGAGATATATGTTTAGGATTGAAAATTTCAGAGGAAAAAAGCTGACGTTTCTTCTTATGGCGTGCTTTTGCGCAGGGGAGCTTGCAGGTGCTATGGCATATTGCGCTTCGGGAGCATCGGGATCATCGGTTCTCGGACAAATTGCAGAGATATTTTTCCGCAATAAGCTTGGATGTACGTTTATTCAAACGGTTGTCAACTCATTTTCGGGAGTGTTTCTTCTTGTGTTGATATGTATGCTGCTTGGTTTTGGAGCGATTTTCCAACCGTTTGAAGCCGCTGTTCCGTTTTTTCATGGGTTGGGAATTGGCGTTATGCTTGCTGAAATGAATGCTGTTTACGGAGTTAATGGGTTTATTGTGTCTGTTTTGATGATAATTCCGTATGCGGTCGCTTCGGCAATTACTGTTATAGCTGCCGCAAGGGAGGCTGTATTTATGTCATTTTCCGTTGGAAAAAGCATTTTCCGAATGGAGCAAAGGTCTGAGGTGGATTTTAAACTTTATTTCACAAAGTTTCTTGTGCTCTTTGGCATTGCAGCTTTTTTATCGCTTGCTGACAGTGTGATTACATATTTTTTTGCGGGATTGTGGACAAGGTTTCTTGGAATTTAATCAGTGGGGAAGTTGTGAGAAGCTGTTTGATTGACAGCTTTAAAAAAGGAGTTGTGTTTTCTTGTCATTGTTTGGATCTAATAATTATGAAAAGGCAGGAAGCGGTGTTGCCAAAAATGCACCCAAGAAGAAACCGTTTTTTGCTTTTTTTGAGCTTTATTTTAGAAAGTTTTGGAAACTGCTTTATCTTAACTTCTTAACCTTTTTGTTCTGTATTCCCATCGTTACCATAGGTCCCGCCCTTGCGGGAATGACTAAGGTTTTGAGAAATTATGTTCTTGAAAAAAACTCGTTTATTTTCCATGACTTTTGGAAAGGATTTTCACAGAATTGGAAGAAATCTTTGCCCGTGGGTTTGTTGGATATACTTTTTGCTGTTTCGGCAATGGCTGCGATTAAAGTTTATCCCGAAATGGCAAACAACGCTGAGTCCGGCGGCGCATTTTATATTGTTCTTTGTGCGATTTCACTTAGCTTCGCACTTGTCGTCCTTATGATGAATTTTTATATAATGCCTATGATTGTTGCGACTGATCTTAATTTTACAAGCATTGTTAAAAACTCATTCTATTTGGCTTGCATTGCTCTCAAGAAGAATATCATAACTCTGCTAATTGTTGTTTTGATTTCACTTACAATATATGTGTTGGTTTTCTTGCATATAACGTTTATAACACTTATTCCGATATGGCCGATAAGCTTTTTAGGATTTGTGATAATGTTCAACTCATATCCGCAGATTCAAAAGTATGTTATTGACCCATATTATGAGGATAGGGGAGAGGTTAACCCCGAATATGGCAGCTTTTCCGACGACGATGAAGTGCTCTTTACCGATAAAGGCGGTGAAGAGGCAGCCATTGAATCAGATAAGTCAAAACGGAAAAAGAACAAAACAATTTCGTAAGCTATTAATTCTGAGAGCTGATAAATTGCTGTAAGCCAATGGTGTTTTGGAGGAGGTTATATTCTCTCTTGGGAATATGAAAACAGAGATGTCAAAAAAGATTATTCCGAAAAACAAAAATTCCGATAAGGTAAGTTACAAGGTTTCACTCGGTGGAATTGTGTCAGCAATCTGCCTTGTTATGATGTTTCTCACTGCGGTTATACCTCCGCTTAATATTACTCTTCCCTTGTTTTCCGGGATGATGATTTTGGTTGTTGCCATAGAAATTTCACACTCATGGGCATTTGTAACGTATTTGGTGGTGTCAATTCTTTCATTTTTCATTACTCCCGATAAGGAGGCAGCGATTTTCTTTGCTGTTTTATTCGGGTATTATCCGATTTTAAAGGACGTTATTGAAAAAATAAGTTTCAAAACAGTCCAATGGATTTTGAAAATCGCATTGTTTAACGTAGCAATTGTTGTTATATACCAGCTTACGGTTAAACTCCTCGGAACGGTTGATTTAATAGAGGAATTTGGATTTATGAAACAATTTATGATTCCGGGACTGCTTATTATGTTTAATGGCGTGTTGATACTTTATGATGTGACACTGACTATGGTTAAGGATGCGTACGTGCGGTGGTTTAGACCAACCTTTCTCAGAAAATTTAAGTAAATAGTGCTAATAAAAAGTCCCTATACTTTTAATTTAAAGGTATAGGGACATCTTAAAGCTCAACAAAAACGGCTGCCATACACAAAGTTGGCAGCCACACTTTTTAATCTAATTCATCACTGGAGTGCGTAAGACTATTCCATGTTTCATTTACTTTTTCAACACATTCAAAGTATTTCTGCGCAATCATTGCAGGAGGAATACCCAGTGCGGAAGCAGCCTCGTTCATACTTCTCCAGTCGGCCTTTTCATATGAAAGAACCAACGAATAGAGTAAGCCAGCTCTTCCCTCTTTTTTCAATAGTGCAAGCTTTATTTCATCTCCAACGGGGAGCTGCGCAAGGACCTCCTCCAATGGCATCTGCATAAGCTTTCCGAGGGTTGAGAACATACCCATAAGATACGCCTCGGAACGTGAAATAGGCATATTATTTGCATATTCCAAAAGCTCAGAGGCAAATGTTGCCCTAAGAAATGAAATTTTAATCAACTCATCGGGCATTGAACCGTCATCCTGCTTAAAGCTGAGAAGATAAATCCACTGCTTAAGCTGACCAAGACCAAGTATAACAAGTGCTTGCTTTACAGAACGCGCCCTGTTTCTCAAAGCAAAATATGCCGAGTTAACGAGTTTGAGCAGGGAGTATGTAAGTGAAACGTCTCGGGAGATAATGCTTTCAATTTCATCAATGTCAGGCTCATCCTTTGTAACGGCAACCATAAGCAGGAAGAAGTTGCTCTGAATATGGTTAACCGTTTTTATCGTTGAGGGCATTTTTTCAGAAACATAAGAACCCTGGAAATACGCACAGCCTAAGGAAACAGCTCTATCGTACTGTTCCTTTGTTTCAATATTATATGCAATGACCTTTTTGCCGAAAGATTTGCCTATATTTACAATATTCTCAATAGAAGGATCGCTGCTTGAAAAATTGACCTTTATATAATCAACAATATCAAGTATTCCAAAAAATCTTGGGGCGAATTCAAAGTCAATAACCGCTATTTTATAGCCATTTTGTTTAAGCTTGGTAATATAGCCTTGAGATACAGGGTTAGTGATAAGGGAATCTTCAATCTGAATAACCAGCTTATTGCTTGAAAACATCTTTGGAATATTTTTTTCAAGCAAATTAAGAGTAAAAGTGAGAAATGCAGTTTTTCCGTCAAGAAACTTTTCACTGTCCATTGAAGAAAGAAAATTTTCAATTGCGTTTGCAGCACTTGCCTCATCTGTTTCATTTGTAAAGGACGAATCTTCGGTATAGATTATCTCATAACCAAAGGTTTTCTGATTTTCATTAACAAGGGCTTGTCTTACAATATAAGAATCCATAAAAGCATTCTCCTTCTAATATTGAGAAAAATTGAATTAATCAGTTAGTCTCTATATTTACTATTATAATACTACTTCTCTTAAATTACAATATATTTTTCTAAAAATAAAAAATTACAACATTTCGTTAAAAGAATATATAAATTTATCCGCAATGGACTTTATCTTATCAAATTCTGCGGAAGAGCTTTCATCATAAACTCCTACAACATACATACCTGTCTTTTTCGCACTATTAACCCCATTCAAAACGTCCTCAAAGGCAATGCAACGGTTTGGGGGAGAGTTAACCTTACTTGCCGCCGTTATATAAATATCGGGATAACTCTTGTTTAGCCCAACCTCATCCGTGGTTGTAAAGGCATCAAACATATCATAAACGTTGTTTTTTTTCAGCACAGGCTCATACAACAACGGCGGCGATGCTGTTGCTAAAGAGATTTTGATGCCGCTTTTTCTCAGATAATTTAGGTAGTCAAATACACCATTCTTAAGATGTATATTGTTTGAATACTCATGAACGGCAAGCGCATTTATCTCATCTTTAAATTCGTCTATGGTTATATCTGCTCCAATCTGCTGCATTGCGGAGGCTGCTTCTTCATAGGTCATTGCAGCAAGTCTATCCAAAAAGTCATTTGTTGCAAAAATACCGAATCGTTTCAATATTATTTCATCTAGCTTTTTCCATATTGGATTTGAATCAATTAAAGTTCCGTCTAAATCAAAAATGGCAGCAGAAAAATTCATACTATTTATTCCTCGTCATTGTTTTATTTCTTTGATTGAAATGACCTTGACATTTGGGTCAATGCTGCTTGGAATGGATTTTATTTCAAAAATTCCAAGTGATTTAATGAATGGCGTAAGTTTATTATAGTGGAAGTGACGAACATCAAAATTTGGAAAACGTTTGGTAAGGATATTTCCCACATCACTAAGTGAAGCCCAACCGTCATCATCGGAAACATCGGCAATTATTTCAGACACAGCCTTTTTAATAACATCAGCATTCAGTTGATCAATTCCGCAGTCATCCTGCTTGGTACTGCTGTTTCCACCTATGATTTCAAGGTATTTAAATCTGTTGCAGGCTGAAATAAAGGGATTTGGAGTCTTTTTTTCACCCATTCCTATAACATACATACCCGATTCACGAAGCCTTACAGCAAGCCTTGTGAAGTCACTGTCGCTTGATACAATACAGAATCCATCTACATTTTTTGAATAGAGTATGTCCATAGCATCGATTATCATAGCGGAGTCGGTGGAGCTTTTTCCTGTCGTATAATTATACTGCTGCATCGGTGTAATTGAGTGATTCAAGAGTACAGTCTTCCATGAAGTAAGTGTAGGTTTTGTCCAGTCACCGTAAATTCTTTTATAGGTTATAATTCCTTCATTGGATATTTCATCAAGGATTACCTTGATATATTTATCCGAAACATTGTCGGCATCAATAAGCACAGCAAAGCGTTTGTCAGCCATAAGCATTCCTCCTGAATGGATTAATATTGATTTAGAATAAAGACATATCTTCCGAAATGCGGAATACTATTTGATATTATATCATATGTAAAGACTTTTTTCCATAGTATAATTACACAAATATTAACTCTACAGCCAATTTCACGAAACATACGGGCTGTAATGACTAGGCTACACACAGACATAAGGACGTATTTTTTCGAGCGTTTTTTCGCCTATTCCCTTTACGTTTAAAAGATCATCAACAGAAGAAAATCCAATTGTTTGTGCATATTCAATTATTCTTTCGGAAATAACCTCGCCTATGCCGTTTATAGTCATAAGCTCTTCCTTTGTTGCTGTGTTAAGATTAATAAGTCCGGTTTGTTGCTCTGTGCTTTCAAGGGGAGCGGTGGTAGTTGTAGTGTATTGGCTTTCTGATTCCTGAATCAAATTTTCACCGCTGACACTGACATACGGACGAATCTTTTCAAGCGTTGCCTGACCGATTCCGTTTACGTTCAAAAGATCATCAACCGAAGAAAAACCATAGTTATCTGCATATTCTATTATTCGTTCGGCAATTACTTCACCTATACCTTTTATGGTCATAAGTTGTTCTTTTGCAGCATTATTGAGGTCTATGGGATATACTATGGAATCTGTAAAATTGTCCGAACTTGTTTCTGATTTCGTTACAGTTATGGACGGATTAACTGAAGTAGTTGCGGAATTCTCTGAATGGGAAACGGACTTATTTGCTGTAATAAAGGAACGTATTTCCTCCAGCTTTTCTTCACCGATTATGTCGGCAAGCTCATCCACCGAGCTAAAGCCGTTCTCTGCCGCATAATCAAGAATCATTTCAGCGGTTGATTCATCTATCCCATCTATGCTCATTAAGGTTTCAAGGTCAGTGTCATTAATGTCTATAATCCAAATATTATCATTAATCGCCTGCGAATTGGCAGAGGAAGTAGTATCGACATTCCCGTAAAAAAGATCATCCACGGAATAATCCGCTGAGGAATATGCTACCGTAGGAACCACTGCTTCATCTGAACCATATTCAGAAAATATAAAAACTATAGCCAATACTGACACTGACAAAAGTAGAGCCAGTATATAGCAGCGTGTTACTTTCATCCGTTCACCACGCCCTTAATCATTACATAAAGCTATATTCGGCGGTGCTTTTTTACAATGTTATTATCCAAGCTCCAACATTCTATCGATGCATACCGATGAACGCCTTATCTGTTCATCTGACATTTTAATTTCAAGTCCGCCTTTTCCGATAAGGCAATTGTATACATCAATAAGGGTTGTACTCTTCATATTTGGGCAAATGAGCCCTTTAGAAAGGGTATAAAATGCCTTATCGGGGCAGATGTACTGAAGGTGTTCCGCAATTGAAATTTCCGTTCCGATAATAAATTCCTTTGCATCGGATTTTATTGCAAAATTAACTATTCCCGATGTTGAACCTATGTAATCTGCGTACTTGCACACTGACGGTTGACATTCAGGGTGAACGAGGAGCAGGGCATTTGGATGGGCAGTTTTGGTACTTATTACATCATCCTCCGAAACAGCCGCATGAATCGGGCAGCCGCCCGATATAAGCTTAAAATTCTTCTCAGGAAGCTGTTCCTTAACATATGCACCAAGGTTGCAGTCAGGAATAAAAAGAATATTTTCATTCTCAATTTTGCGGCAAATTTCTACTGCAGAACTTGAGGTTACACAAACATCACAATGCTCCTTGAGTGCTGCTGTCGTGTTAATATATGCCACGACAGTGTACCCAGGATACATTTTTTTGAGCTCAACAAGCTCCTCGGGACTAACTTGTTCTGCCATGGGGCAACCTGCGGTAGGGCAAGAGAGTATAACTTTCTTATTTGGAGAAAGAATTTTGCACGCCTCAGCCATAAAATGCACTCCGCACATTATAAGGGTGTCGTTCTTATCATCCGCTGCAAGCTGAGCAAGCTTAAAAGAATCACCTGTATAATCGGCGACTTCCTGAATTTCCTCAGCTTGATAGCTGTGCGCAAGAATCGTAACCTTCTTCTCTGTTTTTAAACGAATAATTGCTTCTTGTATATCCTTAATCATAATAAAAGCTCCTTAAAATTATTGTGAGTCATTGTCCTTTTTATCATCGTTATCATTGGTTTTCTCATTGTCGTTCTTCTGCTTTCTTGCATTGAGAAAATCAAAAATAGGCTTGCTTACAAGCTCTTTTTTTCCTACCTGAGGTTTCTTTTCATCACATATGGGCGCATAGTAAGTCCCTGTTTCCACTGAGAGTCCTTTCCGCTTGAGCAGGAAATTCACAAAGTCACTTATGAGTGAATATATAACCGCAAATACGGGAACTCCCAAAAGCATTCCTGCGAAACCAAACAATCCTCCTCCGACAAAAATAGCAAACATAACCCAAAACGGTGAAAGACCTGTTGAATCACCCAGGATTTTCGGACCGAGGATGTTTCCGTCAAACTGCTGGAGAATTACTATAAAAATAACGAATGGTATAACCTGTTTTGGAGCAGCAACAAGGAGAAGAACCGCACTTGGGATTGCCCCTATAAAAGGTCCGAAGAACGGAATAATGTTTGTAACCCCTATTACAACACTTATCAGTGCAACGAAATCCATCTTCATGATGGTCATGCATATAAATGTAAGTACCCCAATTATCATTGAATCAAGAAGCTTACCCGAAATAAATCCGCCAAGGGTCTGATTAGTGTGGGAGGCAACATTAAGCACTCCTTGAGCAAAATATTTTGGGAATATGGCAGTCACAACCTTGCGCATCTGCGCTATGAATTTCTCCTTGCTGAAAAGCAGATATATCGCAACGATAAAGCCGATTATAAAATCCTTAAGGCCCATAACAAAACCGATTGCACCATCCTTAAGTTTAACTGCAATATCCGCAAGCTGCGGGATAAGGTTATTCACAAAATCATTCAGTTTGGGCTGGATTGTGTCAAACTGGGCTTGAACAGCATCGTAAATATCAGGATAGTCCTCAACAAATTTGTATATCCATGCTTCAAAGTTGTTCATGTAGGTTGTAAAGTTCCCTGCAATTCCGACAATACTGTCCATAACCTGCGGGAGTAGGATTGATACGATCGCAATAATTACCGCAATGAGGAAGATTAGGCTGAAAGCAACGCTTATAGCTCTGATAAGCTTGGGATGTTTCTTTTTCTTTTCAATAATCCTTTTCAGGAGCTTCTCCGACCACATCATAACGGGGTTAATCACATATGCAATTACTATACCCCACGTTATGGGAGCAATCACCTTTGCGAACGATTTAAGCCCGGAGGAAATTTTGTCAAATTCTTGAACCACCACTACAAGCAACAGGCATACCGCAAAGGTAATAACCGTATAAACAGCAATTGTAGTATATTTTTTATTGAAATCAACCCTCATTTATTATCATCCTTTTTTAAAAGAGTGACGCCATATACAACTTAATATGCTAATTATAACACATTTTACTGCATTTGTAAAGGTTATTGTGCAAAAACCACTTTAAAACTTTGCGGCAGAGTAATATTTGAATTAGGTAAAATGTAAATCCTTTTTTAAACATTAAACAAAAAATTGTTGACATATGTTGTTCAGTGTGATACAATACAGACATAAATTTGAAGTAGTTTAAATACGGAGGATTGATATGCAGAATACTATTGTTGTTTCTCCTTGTGCGACATATGAAATTAACGGCGGAGTTTTTGAGGGTTGGGGTACCTCACTATGCTGGTGGGCGAACAGAATAGGGTATTCCGATTCGTTGTCGGAGCAAGCAGCGGAGGCTTTTTTCGGTAAAGATGGTCTGCGAATGAATATTGCGCGTTACAACATCGGTGGCGGTGATGACCCATCTCATAACCACATAAAAAGGACAGATTCCCTGATGCCGGGATATACTGTATACAATGATGGTAAAGTCTTTTATGACTGGAATGTGGACAATAGGCAGCGTAATGTCCTTTTTAAGGCAATTAATGCCTGCAATGACTTGATTGTCGAAATGTTTTCCAACTCTCCACCATATTATATGACAAAGAGTGGATGCAGCAGTGGGGGTGCGGATACTCGTGAGGATAATCTGCGTGAGGATTGTTATGCTGACTTCGCAAGGTATATCGCAGCAGTGTGTGAGCATTACGAAAAGGTGTGGGGTGTAAAAATCCAGAGCGTTGATGCCATGAATGAGCCTTATACCGACTTTTGGTGGCAGTACAGCGATAAGCAGGAGGGATGTCACTTTGATTTGGGCGGCTCGCAATCGAAGATTATACTTAAACTCCAATCAGCATTGCGTGATGTGGGACTTAATGATGTAATTTTGTGCGGCACAGATGAAACGTCAATAGATACACAGATTGATGCGTTCAATATGCTCTCGGCGGATGCTAAAAAAGCTTTATCACGTATAGATACACATACATATGGTGGAAACAAACGTGATGAACTAAAGGCTCTTGCTATAAGCAACGGCAAAAATCTATGGATGAGCGAAGTGGACAGCGGTTGTACTGCCGGAAAAAACGCAGGAGAAATGGGAGCAGCGCTTTGGCTTGCCCAGCGTATTATAGATGACTGCAACGGACTTAATTGTTCTGCGTGGATCTTATGGCAGACAATAGACAGTCACATTTGTGCTGATGGCTTTAACGGAAACAAGGATAAAGGAATGATTGACCTAAGGAATGGCTATTGGGGACTTGCTGTTGCCGACCATGATAATGACAACATAGTTCTTACCAAAAAATATTATGCCTTGGGACAGTTTTCAAGATATATCCGCCCGGGATATACTATGCTAAAATCTTCCGAGTCAACCCTTGCAGCATATGATACTCTGAATAATTGCCTTGTAATAGTATCGATAAACACATCGCCTGATAGCGAAAGAAAATATTTTGACCTCTCGCAATTTGATGAAATCGGCAGAACTGTACAAGTAATAAGGACAAGCGGAGGTATGAAAAACGGTGAAAATTGGAGGGAGATTTGTCCCATTACAACCTTGGAGGATGGATTTTATGCAGACACTCTTGCAAATTCAATTACAACATATATAATTGATGATGTAAAGGTTAAAAGTTTGAAATCTTTATTATAATATAACTCAGGCAAGATGCTCTCACCTATAAGATGGGAACATCTTGCCTTATGTTTTCTTTTTATTGTTTGTCTTATCCCTTAAACTAATGGGGTTGAACATCTTTATTTCTTGGTAAAATAAACTGTGTATTCCTCATCGACAACCTCATAGAGTGGACGAAAAATTATCGATTTTGGCTGATTTCTTGTTCGCCAGCTATTCTGGCGCCATGGAAACGTGCCATAAGTATGTTCATATTGGGGAATAAACTGTTCGGAAAGTTTCTCTGCGCCGACAATCCCACAGTCGCTGTCCGTAAGACCTGCAAGGACGATTGGTCCCTCAACAATTGCCGCAAGCTCGGGGGCATCGGGTAAACTTTCAGCGCGAAGTTCGCTCGGGAAATAAATCTGCACTGTGTTATCCAGCCAGTCTGCGGTAATGTCTATGACACCATTGCTATTCGGTATGTCTGCTTTTTTGCCATCAATCAAAACCTCGGGTTTACCCTTTGTCCATGTTGGGATGCGGAGCGAAAGTGTAAACTTGACGTTTTTTTCTGCTTTGATACTAAATTTGATGAGCCAGCGTGACATCTGCCCATCGTCTTTCTCATCGAAAAACGCCTGATCATTATAATACTTCATACCTGCTGTCTGCTCAATAACAACCTTTTCACTGCCGATTTCCGTTTCATAGCGTGAGGGGATATATTGAGCAACAATCAAGCGATTTTCCTCTTCAAAATAAATAAGCTCGGGATAAAGGGTTTGCGCCTGGATCATCGTTCCGTGACAACACCAGAAATCTCGGGTTTTTGTTCCCCATTTCTTTCTGCTTCCCGGAGAAAGCGGGAGGAAATATGTCGGCATACCCGTAGTCGGATTTTGTTGAGCAAGGAAACCGTTGTAAAGACAGCGTTCGATATAATCCGCGTATTGCATTTCCCCCGTGAATTTATAAAGGTAAGCGGCGGTTCTCACCATATTGTAAACTGTGCAAAATTCCTGATTATTACTTCCGAGAAATTGTGCCTGTTTATGTGGCGGAACCCAAAATTCTCCTGAATTTTGACCGCTCGTGCAATACATTCCTCGCTCTGTGACAGCGCATCTCCAAAATGACTTCATTATTTCAAGCCATTTATTATCGCCTGTGACCTCATAAAGCTTTGCTGCGCCGTGGGTGAAAGGAATGCTTGCGTTTGCATGGCAGTTTGTAAGTCCGTCTGTTCCTTTACGTAGGTTTCTGAATAAACCTACATCGGCGTAACGCTTTGCAAGTGTCATATATTTTTCGTCAGCTGTGATTTGATAAAGCTCCGCCCACACCTCGAGCATTCCCGCTTCTTCGCCGCTGTAAACAGCATTGGGATTAATTGCAGCAGCCTTCTCCGTCCAGCGGATATACCAATCGGAAAGGTGATTGAGAATGTCGATAGCTTGTTCGTTTCCTGTGTATGTATAGGTATCAATAAGTCCGAGAATCGTTTTATGCATAACATACTGAGGCGACCAAATGTATTTGTTATTTATGAGCTTGTCAAAGTATTTTTCGGGAATAGAGCCTACCCACTCACCGCCGTTAAGCTCTTGGCAGACTGCAAGCTCGCTTACAATTTTGTTCAGCTTGACTCTAAGCTCTTCATCGTCTTCAAATGCAATCAGCTTTGCGGCAGCGGACATCCAATGCCCCAGAAAATGCCCTCTAAGCTGGCAAATTGGTGATTCCCAACCCCAATGAAGATCTGAGTTTTCGGGATCATAAACTGCTTGCAAACCCGGGGGAATCACTCCCGCTTCAAGATAAAAATTTTGAAGCAGAGAGCTACTGTTCAGTTCAAGAAGATATCGGCGATTTAACTCCATTCTTTCACGGAACAATCCGGAAAGTATTTTTACAGATCCTTTTCTGGCACAACTCGACATAATATTTACCCTCACTTATTTTTGACGTAGTCGCTCATCGTCAACCCACGGTTTGATAAAATTCTTATATTTAAATATTCAAAGCCGCGTATTTCAACCTTAAACGCTAAGTTCGGCGGTTTCGTCGAGAATATCCCTGTTTTTATCAAGAATAGGCTTAATGCAGTTTGTGATAAATTCCTCAGTTTGCTGAGCGCTTCTTCCGGTATAATTTTCGGGAACAAGGTTATTTTCAATTTCAGCGGCGGTTAATCCGAAATAGTCATCTGCGAGAATAAGTTCGATAAGGTCATTGTCAAGACCTTCTTCTTTAACTCTTTTTCCTGCAAGCATTGAGTATTCACGAATTTTTTCATGAAGAACCTGCCTGTCGCCGCCTTTCTTTACGGCATCCATCATAATGTTTTCCGAAGCCATAAACGGAAGCTCCTTCATAACCCTTGAATGGATAACCTTGGGGTAAACGACAATTGCGGATGTAACATTTATCATAATGTTGAGTACAGCGTCAATCGCAAGGAATCCCTCTGCAACAGAAATACGCTTATTTGCGGAATCATCAAGCGTCCTTTCAAACCACTGTGTTCCAGATGTGAATGCAGGATTGAGTGAATCTACCATAACATATCTTGCAAGGGCGCAAATTCTTTCGCAGCGCATAGGGTTTCTCTTATAGGGCATAGCGGATGAGCCAATCTGATTCTTTTCAAATGGTTCTTCCATCTCTTTGAAATTTTGAAGAATGCGCATATCATTTGCAAATTTCATTGCAGATTGAGCAATTCCGCTGAGTGTTGCAAGAATTTGGGAATCAACCTTTCTTGAATAGGTTTGACCCGAAACAGGGACGACAGCATCGAATCCCATTTCCTCGGCAATAAGCGATTCAAGTTTTTTAACCTTTTCAGTATCACCTTCAAAAAGCTCCATGAACGAAGCTTGAGTTCCTGTTGTACCTTTTGAACCGAGTAGCTTAAGGTTGTCTATACGATAGTCGATTTCTTCAAGATCCATAAGAAGCTCATTCATCCAGAGTGTAGTACGTTTTCCGACAGTTGTAAGCTGTGCCGGCTGAAGATGTGTATATGCGAGACATGGCATAGCCTTGTATTCCTCAGCAAATTTCGAAAGCTGATTTAGTACGTTGATGAGCTTGCGCTTAATAACCTTGAGCGCATCCCTCATAATAATTATATCCGTGTTGTCACCGACATAACAAGAAGTTGCGCCAAGGTGAATTATACCTTTAGCCTTAGGGCAGGCAAGACCATAGGTGTAAACGTGCGCCATTACATCATGACGAACCAGTTTTTCACGCTCGGCAGCGGTTTCATAATCGATATTTTCGATATTTGCTTCAAGCTCTTCGACCTGCTCGGCTGTAATGGGAAGTCCGAGTTTCATTTCAGCTCTTGCAAGCGCAGTCCATAGCTTTCTCCATGTGGTAAACTTCTTATCGGCAGAGAAAATATACTGCATTTCCTTGCTTGCGTATCTTGTGCAAAAAGGGGATTCATAGCTGTTTGTAGACATTTATATAACAACTCCTGTTAATGATAATTTTCTTCAGTATAACATATAAACGAAAGTTTTGCAAGTGATTTTATGCAACATACTTTGCAAATGCTGTACATTTCTGATTATGCCCATGCAAATTCCGTCCGTGCATTATTTCCATTTTTCAAAATGTACTTTAACCTTCCTCGTAATCGATGGTTTTTATCACTTTAACCCAATAATTCTGCGCAGGCGCAAAAGGCACGTTCATGATTACCCAAAATTAAAATGTCTGCATCGCAGTGACAGAACGGCTCGGCAGTTTTGACGTTGGAATCTGCCATTTTATTCAATGTTTTTTTCTTCTGACAATAAAGAAGCTCCAATTACGTCCTGAGTATTGTATGAAGCTACTTGTCCGAATAATGGCGAATACTTTTCCATTTAAGTATGCTTTCCGCTAATTCCATAATTTTAACTTCAAATTAATTGCTATTGGCTTTTGTATGTAAACCATCAACAGGATATAATCCGAAACTGATTTGATGTCAAGCGAATTGTTGCTACGTGTTGCTCAAGAAGTTGCTGTTTTAAATGAGTAAAGATGCTTATATACTGCATTATCCCAGATAAAAAGACTAACTTGTACATTTTTGTTAAAACTATTATTAATAGTAGATGGAATATATTTTACAAAAATGAAGATTTAAAGTTAATGAGGATGATATTCCAAAATACATATAATTTTTACGTTTAGAGTGTATGGATATAGTAGAATTGATTAATAGTGTTTGTATATTTAACGGTATGCCATTTTTGGGTGCAGAAATGTAGATAAGAATTATCTTTGATAATTATTTGAAAATTTGAATTTTAAAATAAGTTATTACACTGCCTACAAGACAATAATATAACAGATGTTGATATACTTTTTACGTATTTGCTTTCGATGAGGAAGAACACTCCTGATTAAATGTTTGCAAAGTAGCTTTGTAATATTTTAAACTGCCATCACATTTAAATAATATTCGAAAAGAGCGTATAATTTATTGGCTTGCATATTTTATCATTTACACCTTAATGGTTAGCTAATTGCGAGGTTTTTTATGTTTGACTGTTTTACTTGACACATACCCTAAAAAATCGACTATTGACTTTTCTTTTTCAGTGTGTTATAATTCATAATGTTGCGGGCGTGGCGGAATTGGCAGACGCGCCAGACTTAGGATCTGGTGTCTTTCGATGTGCAGGTTCAAGTCCTGTCGCCCGCACCAGAAAAAGGGCCGTAAAGTTTGTATTTTACGGCTCTCTGTCATTTTAATCGGAGATTCACTTGAACTACCATGGGGAGATTATTTTTTACTTAGATTCAAGGGAATATGAAAGGATTACTTGAAATGCGTTTTTGTTTTTTAAAGAACATACTAAATTTTCACAGGGATGGGGCAGAGAAGAGATTAAATTTATTAAAAATGCCAAAAAACAAAACAATTTTGAAAAAACTCTTTACAAATGAGATTTAATGTGTTATAATGTGCTTGTTGTGCGTGCGTATGTGTGCGAAAACAACATGAATACCGCTGACTCGGATTGCGGGTTAAGCCCTGATGGGGATTGTGCCTTTCCGTTTTCTGTGTTAACAGGTAAATATTTTAAAATGAGGTGTATTAATTATGATGCTCAAAGAAGAAAAAACAGCCATTATTGAGGCTAACAGATTGAGTGAAAACGACACAGGTTCTCCTGAGGTTCAGATTGCTATTCTCACAAAGAGAATCAATGACCTTAACGCTCATCTCAAAACACATCAGAACGACCATCATTCGAGAAGAGGTCTTCTTAAGATGGTTGGTCACAGACGTAATCTTCTCAATTACCTTATGAAGAAGGATGTTAACAGATATCGTGCAACAATTGAAAAGCTCGGTATTCGTAAGTAAAAAGTGTTTGCAGAGGCAGTAAGTAAAGGCAATCGCCTTTACTCTGCCTTTAATGCGTTTTATCGGAAGCAGTTGTTTAGCATTAAATCGTGAGCGTTGCTGTTGCGATGTTTAGGATTTATTGCTAAAACTGCTGCCGTAAGTACTTTAATTATGTAGGAGGCAGTTAAATGTTTGAAAATTACAAAGTGTTCAAGACTATGTACGCAGGCAGGGAGCTTACTGTTGAAACAGGCAAGACTTGTGAGCTTTCCAACGGTTCATGTTGGGTGAGATACGGTGAAACCGTTGTTATGGCTAATGTTACCGCAAGTCCCAAGCCGAGAGAAGGAGTCGATTTTTTTCCGCTTTCTGTTGATTATGAGGAAAGACTGTATTCAGTTGGAAGAATTCCCGGTTCATTTACCAAAAGAGAGGGAAAGCCTTCCGAGAAGGCTATTCTTACATCACGCGTCGTTGACAGACCCATCAGACCTCTTTTCCCTAAGGATATGAGGAATGATGTTTCAGTAGTTATGACTGTTCTTGCTGTTGACCCCGATTGTTCCCCTGAAATCTGTGGTATGATTGCAACATCAATCGCAATTTCCATTTCTGATATTCCTTGGAACGGTCCTATAAGCGGAATAAGCGTAGGCCTTGTTGACGGCGAAATTGTTCTTAACCCCGACCTTGAGCAAAGAGCTAAGTCCGACCTTAACCTCACTGTTGCAGGTACAGCGGAAAAAGTTGTTATGATTGAGGCAGGCGCTAACGAGGTTGATGATGATACTATGCTCGAAGCTATTCTTGAGGGTCATGAAGAAATCAAGAAGATGGTTGCCTTTATCAGTGATATTCAGAAGCAGATAGGTAAGAAAAAGTTTGAATTTGAGTCAATGGAAGTTGACCACGATATGTTTGATGCTATTGAAGAAATGGCTGCCGAGGATGTTAAGTTTGCCCTCGATACAAACGACAAAAATATTCGTGAGGAAAGACTTAATCCGATTAAAGATGCTATCCATGCGAAGTTTGATGAAATATATCCCGAAAAAATTGCTATGATTGACGAGTGCATTTACAAGCTCCAGAAGAAGATTGTAAGAAATTGGCTCTATGAGGGAAAGCGTGTTGACGGAAGAGGAATTGATGAAATTCGTCCCCTTGCCGCCGAAGTTGGTGTTCTTCCCAGAGTACACGGTTCAGGCTTGTTTACGAGAGGTCAAACTCAGGTTCTCACCATCGCAACCCTTGGCCCTGTGAGTGATGCTCAGAAGATTGACGGTCTTGATGAGGAGGACACAAAGCGTTATATGCACCAGTATAATTTCCCATCCTATTCCGTTGGCGAAACTAAGCCATCAAGGGGTCCGGGAAGACGTGAAATAGGTCATGGTGCATTGGCTGAAAGAGCGCTTGTTCCTGTTATTCCTCCTGTTGAGGAATTTCCTTACGCTCTTCGTCTTGTTTCAGAGGTTCTTTCCTCCAACGGTTCAACCTCACAGGGTTCAATTTGCGGCTCTACTCTTGCTCTTATGGATGCGGGTGTTCCTATTAAGGCACCTGTTGCAGGTATTTCTTGTGGACTTATTACAAGAGATGACGGAAGTTTTATGACAATGGTGGATATTCAGGGCCTTGAGGACTTCTTCGGCGATATGGACTTTAAGGTAGGTGGTACTCATAAGGGCATTACCGCTATCCAGGTTGATATTAAAGTTGACGGACTTACACCTGAAATTATTAAGGAGGCATTTGCTAAGACCCACAAGGCAAGGGATTATATACTTGATGAGATTATGCTTAAGGCAATTCCTGCTCCGAGGGAGAATGTTGGCAAGTATGCTCCTAAAATGCTCCAGACCAAGGTTCCTGTTGATAAAATTCGTGAGGTTATCGGTCAGGGCGGCAAGGTTATCCAGAAGATTTCCGCAGACTGCAATGTTAAAATCGACATTAATGATGACGGTAATGTATTTATCAGTGGCGTAGACCTTGATAATGCTAAAAAAGCACTTCAGATTGTTAATACAATTGCAAATGATCCTGAAATTGGCGCTATTTACAGGGGTAAAGTTGTCAGAATTATGAATTTCGGTGCATTTGTTGAAATCGCTCCCGGTAAGGACGGACTTGTTCACATTTCTAAGCTTGATAAATCAAGAGTAGAGAAGGTTGAGGATGTTGTTTCCATTGGCGATGAAATTGTTGTTAAGGTTATGGAAATTGATAATCAGGGAAGGATTAATCTTTCAAGAAAAGATGCCCTTGCAGATATAGAAGCAAAGAAAAATTCCTAATTTTACTTGATTTAAAAGGTCAGGTGGCTAGAAATCGTCTGACCTTTAACATTTTTGCTCCCTCCATCATACTATTTGATAGGAGGGGATTTTTTATGCCTGATATAAAGCTTGCAATACTACTGATACTTTGTATAATTGCTGCTGTAATTTTTCTTTTACCCGTTATTTTGGGAAAAGATGATGTTCAAAGTGAAAAAAAGTATATAGGTTACCTCTAATAACCCGGTTATTTCTGCCCGGCCTTGATGTAAGTGGGCAA
>JAJQIG010000025.1:0-66620 GCA_021199335.1 Oscillospiraceae bacterium
CGATACCGCCGTGTGCGCTTTCAGCCTTGGGCTTTTCCTCGGCAACGGCGGACTTCTTATTCATAACATCCGCAAGAGTAGGCACTTCGGGAACTTCAACTCCGCCATAGCTGCTCTTAGGCTTCGGAGCCGTCTTGGGCGGTTCTTCGGCGGTGGGCTTGCTCTTGGGCGGTTCTTCGGCAATGTGCTTGTTCTTGGGCGGGTGGAGAAAGTCGTTCACAGCCGCCTTTAAGGATTTAAGGTTGTCCTTTGAGGTTTGGTCGGAATAACCCTTTATGATTGCAAGCGCATTTATATCGTCCGAGGAACGGCTTTCGTGCTTATTAATAGCTAACTGAGCGGCGGTAATCTGCGCCTTTTCGGCAAAGTTGATTTGCTTTTTATCTATTCCGCTGTTTATAACGAACAGGGGGACGGTTTTCTTGAAATTCTCAGGGAAATTTTCCTGAATCAGCTTCTCCTTTGCCTCGGCGGAATCATTGGTATACCACGAAACGGCGGCGACCATAATTTTACCGGGAGTTACGCTGACAGCATTTTTCTTAATCAACTCCATGATTTGGATTTTATCGCCGTAAACTCCGCTTGCAAAGATAATCAGCCTATATGCAAGGAGCTTTGTTGGATTAAAAGAAGCCGCAGCGATGATGTCGGCGTCAAATTCTTCTTTAAGCCAATCGGCGTACTGCTTTGTGTGTCCGTATTTTGACATATATACAATGGCTAAATCCTTCATTATTCCACATACGGTTTACAAATTTCGGGTGTAAACCTGTTCTCCTCTCCGACATATATTATTAAGGCAACGCCGCCGCACTCCGCAGGGCATTTATTATCACGGTCAATCCTTAGATTAAAATACAACTATTCATATTACAATTATATAATTTAATCCTGCAATATTTGTGGAGTATTTGTTAATATAAAATGAATTTTAATCAATTTACTGCCTCTTAACTAACAAACTTAGGTTAAATTTATGATATTTACACAAAAACGGCAAAGAACCAATTCGGATTCCTTGCCGTTTGAAGCCCTCGGGGGCAATATTTTATGTATCTGTTACCGTAATTCCGAACCGAAAATCAGATAAAATACTTAACCTTGTCAGTAAGCCATTCGCTCATCATAAGGCGAACCATATCCTTATATTCGGGCTTGACCATATAATAGATAAAGCTTTCCATAACGGAAACGTCCATATTGGTTCTGCCCTCGATTTTAAACTGATTAAAGCCCATAGGGACATATTTGTTGTATAAATCATCGGGGCTTATATGAGTTTTGTATTCGGTTGTTTTATAGAGATTTTGGCACTGGAATTCGCACTTGAATTCCTCACGCTCCGGCATATTTTTGCCCACGGAATGGATTCTTTCCTCGTTATCGATTTGGCTTTGACCGATTGAGCGGTAATGCTCGCCCCTGCGGGGGCAATTCGGGATACAGCAGGCATTTATAAGAAGCTCGCACCTTGCCTTATCCTCAATGCTTTCGAGAAATTCAAAGTTGTTGTTCCAGTTATAATCGAGAACGACAAGGTTGTAGGGCTTTGCAAGCTCGGCGTTAACGCCCTCCGCATCACGGATTTCCTTACAGGTGGAGGAGGTGATTTTATAATCGGGGTAATTTTCCCTTATATATTCCTCAAGAATGGGGGAGTTGACGATAACCTCATTAAGACCGTTGTTAGCGACACGGAGAATCTTGTTGCAGTAAGGGTTTCCCAAATGCTCCTTTGTTATAAGCGGGTTGGTGAATGTGAATCTTACGGGGATTCCCCTTGAGTTATAGTCATCAAGGGCGGATTTCATAAGCTGTTCATTCGCCTGAGGACCTCCGAGGAAACGGCCGCCGTTCCACAATGCGGAGGGGAAGCTGCCATAAACGGAGGCTATTTTTATATCCTCACGGAAGTAATCCGAGCTTATCTTATTATGAATCATCTCATAAAGAATAATATTGATTCGATGATGATTAAGTATATCGGGAATATGAAAATTAACCATGGTTCGGACTCCTTTATTAAAAGTATAATTCGATTATATCATATATTGTAATATTTTGCAACATAAAATTTTTTAAGCAAATATTGTGCAAAAGTTTGAAATAATTTCAGCCGCAATCCCATTTTGGCTTCAGACGATGGGGCGGCTCGCACAACGATTATTGAAAATTAACATTGGGGCTTTCAAAGGAGGGATGTTTTTTAGTCGGATAGTGAAATATTTTGCGGCGTTATTGTTTTTTTTAAAAGGTGTGCTATAATTAAGGGTAAGTGAAAAATCACAAAAACTATCGGAAAGAAGATAATGGAAAATGGATAATAACATTCTTGCGGGATATGCGGCAAAGCTGAGCGCGCTTTCCGTTTTCAGGGGAATTCTTGAGGATAAAACAATAAGCGGCTTCCTTAAGCTGCTGAACGAGCCTACCCCCAAAAATTACGGCGGCTTTACGGCTTCGCTGTATGCCCATACGGATAATATGACCGCATATATTCTTGAAGCCGTAACGGAGGATGAAAACCCGTTCATGCTTCGTCTTGCGGCGTATGAGGAGGTTCCGCCGTTTATTGAGCGCGCGGCGAAATCCGAGCTTGCCGTTTTGCAGGAGCTTTCACGCATTTCCCCCGAAACGGTAAGGAGGGCAATGGGCGAAAATGCCGTTTATGCGGCTTCGGGCTGGAAAACCGAGGAGATTGACTTCCTTGCGGCGTACACAAGACGTATGTCCTGCCTTTCAACAAGGGGTTACGGAATTTTTGCGAAGTATCACACGTTTACTTTGAAGGACGGCAGGCTTGTCCCCGTGAAAAACCCCGATCCGCAGCGTCTTTCGCAGCTTTCGGGATATGAGCTTGAACGCAGCAGGGTTATAAACAACACCCTTGCGCTTCTTAACGATAAGCCCGCCGCAAATGTCCTTCTTTACGGCGATGCGGGAACGGGAAAATCCTCAACGGTTAAGGCTGTCGCAAACGAATACAAGGATAGGGGCTTGCGGCTTATCGAGCTTAGCAAATCTCAGCTTGCGGAGCTTCCGACCGTTATAGAAAGGATAGCGAGGAATCCGCTTAAATTCATTGTTTTTGTGGATGACGTTTCATTCTCCTCAGATGATGATAATTTCAGTTCGCTCAAGGCGGTTTTGGAGGGTTCTGTTTCCACCAAAACTCCGAACCTTGCGATTTACGCAACCAGCAACAGGCGCCATCTTGTAAAGGAACGCTTTTCCGACCGTGACGGGGACGATATTCATGCGGGGGACACAAGGGAGGAGCTTATCTCCCTTTCCGAGCGTTTCGGGCTAAAGGTAGCGTTCCTCAAGCCGAACAAGGAGGCTTACCTTAAAATTGTGGAAATGCTCGCAAAGGAAAACGGAATCGAATGCAGCGATGAGCTTTTCATGCGTGCGGAGGCGTTTGCGCTCAGAAGGAACGGCAGAAGCGGACGTGCGGCAAAGCATTTTATCGAATCCGTTTTATCGGAGATGTAATCAAAAATCAGGCGCGGATATGGGATTTTGGGTAATCCTGTATCCGCCTTTTGTGCAAACCGCAAAAAAATCAAGAGCAAGCGAGCGTTTCTTTGTAAAAAAATTAGTTAGTTAACAAATTAAATTACTTTAAATAACAAAAAATGTGTATTATTTTTTGTGCAATGTGATATAATATTTAGGCAAAAGAATTGTTTTATAGGATAATTATTAATTGGGTTAACTGTTTTGAAATACAACAAAGGAGGCGGAATTTTGGACGATTTTACAATTATCCAATGCATAAAGCAGCTTAACAGCTATCTTGACAGCTTCTGCCGAGAACAGGTTTTAAAGGGGGAGCTTACTCCTTCGCAAAGCTTCTTTATCTCCTATCTTGTCTGCCACAACAGCGAGGACGGCATTCACCCGACCGATTGGAGGGACATTTCGGGTATGTCGAGGCCTGCGGTTTCCTCGCTTCTTAAAGCGTTAAGGCAGAAGGGCTACCTTGAAATGAGCGCCGATGTGAATGACGATAGGAAAAAGCATATCCTGCCCACTCAAAAGGCGCAGGATTACGATAAGGAGATGCACGAGGGACTAAAGCAGACCATAGATTGCCTTTACAGGGGAATTTCCGATGAAAACATCAAAATTGTGGAGGAATCTCTCGGTATTATGCTTGAGAACATCAAACGTGAATCAAAAGGGAGGAATGAATTGTGATAAAAACACTTATGGGGCAGATTAAGCAGTACAAAAAATCAGCTGTTTTAACGCCCATCTTTTCTGCGCTTGAGGTTATATTTGAGGTTATAATCCCGTTTATAACCGCAGCGATTATCGATAACGGGATAAATAAGCAGGATATGAAGGCGGTCGCCGTTTACAGCGTGCTTATGCTTGTGATTGCGTTCCTGAGCCTTGCATCGGGCGTTCTTGCGGGAAAATACGCCGCTAATGCTTCATCGGGCTTTGCCTGCAATCTGCGTGACAGTATGTATGAAAACATACAGCGGTTTTCGTTCTCAAATATTGACAAATTCAGCACTGCGGGGCTTGTTACCCGTATGACGACGGACGTTACAAACGTCCAGAACGCATTCCAAATGATTATAAGAATCGCTGTAAGAGCGCCGATGATGCTTATATGCAGCATGGCGATGTGCTTCTTTATAAACGCAAGGCTGAGCCTTATTTTCCTTGCCGCAATGCTTGTTCTTGCCGTTCTGCTTTTTACAATTATCGGAAAGGTTACCAAAATATTTGACGTTGTCTTTAAAAAGTATGACGACCTTAACGCAAGCGTTCAGGAAAACGTTTCGGCAATAAGAGTTGTTAAGGCTTTTGTAAGAGAGGACCACGAAAAGCAAAAGTTCAGAACAGCCTCGGACAATATTTACAAAATGTTCGTCAAGGCGGAAAGCCTTATTGCGCTCAATAACCCGATTATGATGTTTGTAATCTATGCCTGCATTGTGCTTTTATCATGGTTCGGAGCAAAATTCATCGTTTCCGACACCCTCACAACGGGCGAGCTTACCTCAATGTTTACCTATGTAATGGGAATACTTATGTCACTGATGATGCTTTCAATGATATTTGTAATGCTTACAATGAGCTTGGCAAGCGGAAGACGTATTGCCGAGGTTATCAACGAACAGCCCGATATTACCAATCCCGAAAACCCCGATACAGATATACCGAGCGGCAAAATTGACTTTAACCACGTAAGCTTTGCCTATAAGCACGGCAGTGGGGAGGATACGCTCAGGGACATTGACCTCCACATAAACGCAGGCGAAACCATAGGCGTTATCGGCGGAACAGGATGCGGAAAATCCAGTCTTGTTAACCTTATAAGCCGTCTTTACGATGTTGACAGCGGAAGCGTATGCGTCGGCGGCAAGGACGTTAAGGGCTACGACCTTGAGGTCTTGAGAAACAACGTTGCGGTTGTTTTGCAGAAGAATGTGCTTTTTTCGGGAACAATCACCGAAAACCTTCGCTGGGGCAAGGAGGATGCAACCGAGGAGGAATGTCGGGATGCCTGCAGGCTTGCCTGTGCGGATGAATTTATTGAGCGTTTCCCCGATAAATATGAAACAAGAATCGAACAGGGCGGCAGCAATGTTTCGGGCGGACAGAAGCAGCGTCTTTGTATCGCAAGGGCGCTCCTTAAAAACCCGAAGGTTCTTATCCTTGACGATTCAACAAGCGCAGTCGATACCGCAACGGACGCCAAAATCCGTGAAGCGTTTGCGAAGAAGATTCCGGGAACAACCAAAATCATTATTGCGCAGCGTATTTCAAGCGTTCAGGGCGCAGACAGAATCCTTGTCCTTGACGATGGCATGATAAGCGGCTTCGATACCCATGAAAAGCTTATCGAAAGCAATGAAATTTATCGTGAAATTTACGAAGCGCAGACAAAGGGCAGCGGCGATTTTGACGAGCCCGCCGCCGATTGAAAGGAGAGTGAATAATTATGCCGGGTCCAAACAGAACTCCCGTTGATATGAATAACTTCAAAAAATTTGACGGAAAGACTCTTAAAAGAATCCTTTCTTATATGTTCAAAAATTATAGGATTCATTTCATAATCGTTGTTGTGTGCATCCTTATTACAGCGCTTTCAACGCTTAGCGGAACGCTTTTTATGCAAAGCCTTATCGATGATTATATCGTTCCCATGACACAGCAGGAATCCCCCGATTTCGGGCCGCTTGCGGTTGCGATTTTGCGGCTTGTTGCGGTTTATGTTGTCGGCGTTGCAAGCTCGTATGCTTATAACAGGATAATGGTAAACGTTACGCAGGGAACGCTCAGAAATTTGAGAACCGATCTTTTCACCCATATGGAAACGCTCCCGCTGAGATATTTCGATACCCATGCGCACGGTGATATAATGTCGATTTACACCAATGATATCGATACCCTCCGGCAGCTTATAAGCCAGAGCATTCCGCAGTCCATTAACTCGCTTGTTACCATTGTTACAAGCCTTGTCAGCATGATAGTCCTCGATATACCTCTAACAATTGTAACGGTGGTAATGGTTGGGGTAATGTTCGTTGTAACAAAGAATATCGGCGGAAAGTCCTCCCATTATTTTAAGAAGCAGCAGAAAGACCTCGGCGCCGTAAACGGCTATATCGAGGAAATGATGGAGGGTCAGAAGGTAGTAAAGGTATTCTGCCATGAGGAAAAGAGCGTTGAGGAGTTCAGGAGGATAAACGATGAGCTTCGTGACAGCGCAAACAACGCAAATAAGTTCGCCAATATTATGATGCCGATTAACGCAAACCTTGGCAACATAAGCTACGTTCTCTGCGTTGGAATAGGCGCGGCTCTTGCGCTCAGCGGAATTTCGGGACTTACCCTCGGTACCCTTGTATCATTCCTTACACTTAACAAGAACTTCACCCAGCCCGTTACGCAGATAAGCCAGCAGCTTAATGCGATTATTATGGCTATGGCGGGCGGAGCGAGAGTGTTTGCGCTTCTTGATGAAGAGCCTGAGGTTGACGAGGGATATGTTGAGCTTGTCAACGTTAAGGAAAACCCCGACGGCAGCCTTGAGGAATCCTCGGAGCGCACCTGTATGTGGGCATGGAAGCACCCGCATGCATCGGATGATTCCGTGACATACACAAAGCTTGAAGGACGAATTGTTTTTGACGGCGTTGATTTCGGCTATAATGATGATAAAATGGTTCTCCATGATATTGAGCTTTTTGCCGAGCCTGGACAGAAGCTTGCGTTTGTCGGAAGCACAGGCGCAGGAAAAACCACTATCACGAACCTTATCAACCGCTTCTATGACATTCAGGACGGTAAAATCCGTTATGACGGCATAAATATCAACAAAATCAAGAAAGCGGATCTTAGGCGTTCCCTTGGCATAGTTCTTCAGGATACGCACCTTTTCACAGGCACGGTTATGGATAACATTCGTTACGGACGTCTTGACGCAACGGATGAGGAATGCATCGCCGCAGCAAGGCTTGCCAATGCGCACGGCTTTATAAAGCGTTTGCCGGACGGCTACAACACCATGCTTACGGGTGATGGAGCAAACCTCAGCCAAGGTCAAAGGCAGCTTATTGCAATCGCAAGAGCCGCCGTTGCCGACCCTCCCGCACTTATTCTTGATGAGGCGACATCCTCAATCGATACAAGAACGGAAGCGCTTGTTCAGCGCGGTATGGACGGCCTTATGTACGGAAGAACGACATTTGTTATTGCGCACAGGCTTTCAACTGTCAGAAACTCCGACTGCATAATGGTTCTTGAACAGGGCAGAATTATCGAAAGAGGAACTCACGATAAGCTCATCGAACAAAAAGGAAGATATTATCAGCTTTATACGGGCAATGCCATTGCCGAATAAAAGCAAGCAAGGAGCTGCTGCAGCTTGAACTGCGGCGGCTCTTTTTTTATTTACCGCAGGATACTTTGCGGCGGCGGAGATGTGCGATATTACCGATAAGCGTAATAAATGGACAGGAGGGGGTTAATTGTAAGGAGGTTTTCATTCAGGCGATTAAAATTGCGCAGAAAAAACAATTCAACCGCACCGAAACAGTCGGCACGGTTGAATTTCGGGAATGATAGGCTGCAAAGCCTGTTATTTTTTCGGCTTTGCGGCAGATTATCGAATCTTATGCGGAATGACAGCCGCTTTCGGGGCATAACTGTCGGTTTAACTCTGCGCTGTAATTTCTGTTCCGCCGATTGGACGGATATAAAGGCAATGGCAGCTTCCTGCGCCGAATATTGCTTCTTCGGCTTTGATGAAATCGTCAAGAAGGTCGTTCGGGACGAACGCTTGGATCGTTCCCGCGAAGCCTCCGCCGTGAACCCTTGAAGCACCCCTTCCGCCGAGAACCCTTTCGGCTGTGTAAAGCCCGAGCGCAACGCCCTGTTCATCGGGCTTTGACGCCGCAAAAACATTCTGGAGGTACTTATATGAGCTGTTTCCGCTCTCGGTTATTGCTTTAAGGAAGCCGTTTATATCACCGCTTTTGAGGGCGTTGGCTGCGCATTCAACTCTTTTGTTTTCATCAAAGAAGTGGAGCGCACGAAGCGCCGCACGGTCGCCGCATTTTTCCCTTACCCTTGAAATACCTGCTCTGAATTCATCCTCATCGACTTCACGGAGAACGCTTTTGCCGAAAACAGCCGCAGCGGCTTTCATTTCGGCGGGAACTGCCGCATATTCGGGAGTAAGGTCGGCATGGCTGCCCTTTGTATCGACAATGCAAAGGCTTAAACCGTATTTTGCAATATCAAATTCAATCGGGACAATAATCGGCGCGGATGGCTTCTCAAAATCAATTTCAACAAATCCGCCGACCGAGGATGCCATCTGGTCAAGAAGTCCGCTCGGCTTTCCGAAGTAAACATTTTCGGCATACTGCGAAACCGCCGCAATTTTAACGGCGCTTACCGCACTTTTATTGTAAAGCCCCGAGAGGATATTTCCGACAAGAACCTCAAAAGCGGCGGAGGAGGAAACTCCGCTGCCCTTGAGAACATCGGAGGTCATATAAGCCTTAAATCCGCCGAATTTAAGCCCGTTGCTCTTGAAGCCTGCCGCAACTCCCCTTATAAGAGCTGCGGAGGTGTTTTTTTCGCTTTCCTTTACTTCAAGGTCAGAGGTGTCAACGGTGATAAGGTCGAAGCCCTCCGATTTAACGGTGATAACGCCATCCTCCGTTGGGACGGCAAAGGCTATAACGTCAAGGTCAACGGCTGCGGCGAGAACCCTTCCGCAGTTATGGTCTGTATGGTTTCCGCTTACCTCCGTGCGGCCCGATGCGGAAAAAACACGCAGTCCGTCCTTAACGCCGAAGGTTTCCTCGAAGGATTTTTCGGCGTTGGCGTAACGTTTTTTCTGCCTTTCAAGCGCAGGCGCGCCATAGAGTGAAATAAGCTGAGATTCGGATATATTCATTTGAAGCTTCCTTTCATTATCAGAGCATCCAAAGCTCCTCGGCATACTGCGTAACGGTTCTGTCGGAGGAGAATTTTCCGCTGTTTGCAATGTTCATCCAACATTTCTTGGCAAAAACCTCTCTGTTCTTGTAATCATAAAGGGCGCGGAGCTTTGTGTCAACATAGCCCTCAAGGTCGGCAAGGATGAAGTAATTATCGGGTTTATGCCAGCTTGCGCCGTTGATAAGGGAATTGAAAAGCTCGCCGAACATTCCCGTATCGCCGTCGTTGAATGTTCCGTCAACAAGGGTGTTAACGACTCTCTTTACACGCTCGTTGGTGTAATAAATCTTCTCCTTCGGGCGGTAGGTTGGCTTGATTTTTTCAATTTCTTCAACACGGCAGCCGAAGATATATTCATTTTCCCAGCCTGCCTCTTCAACGATTTCAACATTTGCCCCGTCATATGTTCCGAGGGTAACGGCGCCGTTAAGCATAAATTTCATATTGCCCGTTCCGCTTGCTTCAAGTCCCGCAGTGGAAATCTGTTCGGAAATATCAGCGGCGGGAATAAGCTTTTCGGCATAGGATACGTTGTAATTCTGAACGAAAATAACCTTGAGCTTATCCCTTGTGGCGGGGTCGTTGTTAACAAGGTTCGCAACCTCGTTGATATACTTAATAATTCCCTTTGCTCTTCTGTATGCGGGGGCAGCCTTTGCTCCGAAGATAAATGCCGTAGGCTGGAGGTCGGGGAGCTTGTTCTCCTTTATTTGGAAATAAAGATCCATAACGGAGAAAGCGTTAAGAAGCTGACGCTTATATTCATGCAGACGTTTTACCTGAATATCGAAAACGAAGTCGGGGCTTAAAAGAACGCCCTCGTTCTTTGCGATATGGTCGCAAAGCTGCTGCTTCTTGGTGCGCTTAATATCCATAAAGCGTTTTATTGTATCGCTGTCGTCAACGAATTTTTCAAGCTTTTTAAGCTCGGAAAGGTCGGTAATCCAGCCATCGCCGATTTTCTCGGTAATAAGCGCGGAAAGCTCCTCGTTGCAAAGTCCGAGCCAGCGGCGGGGAGTAATTCCGTTTGTTTTATTCTGGAAACGCTCGGGGAAGATTTCGTACCAATCCTTGAGGACATCGTTCTTGAGGATGTCGGTATGGAGCTGCGCAACGCCGTTTGTATGCGATGAGCCGAAGATAGCCATTCTTGCCATATGGATTCTGTCGCCGTCAACGATGAGCTTTTGAGCTATCTGATTTTCCGTTTGACCGATTGAAACGAGGTATTTTTTAAGATGATCGTTAATAAGAAGAATAATTTCATAAACTGTGGGAAGAACACTTTTAAAGAGGTCGACTCCCCACTTCTCCAAAGCCTCGCCCATAACGGTATGGTTGGTGTAATTGCAGGTTTGCTGAGCAATGTCGAACGCTTCTTTAAAGGACATACCCTCCTTGAACATAAATATCCTTATAAGCTCGGGGATCGCAACGGTCGGGTGGGTGTCGTTAAGCTGCAGCGCATAGCATTTTGCAAACTGTGAAAAATCATTTCCGTGGGAAGCCTTATAGCGGCGGATAATATCCTGAATCGAAGCGGAAACGAAGAAATACTGCTGCTTGAGCCTAAGCCTGCGTCCCTTTTCGGTGTTATCATTCGGATATAACACATCCGAAACAGCCTCCGCAAGAATTTTATTTTCCGATGCGCCGATGTAATCCTGATTGTCGAATGCGCCGAAATCGAAGCCCTTGACGGATTCGCTCTGCCAAAGGCGAAGCGTGTTGACAGCCCTTCCGCCGTAGCCGATAACAGGAACATCATACGGAACAGCCATAACCGATTGATCCGCAAAATCAACCCTTACGGCGTCATTTTCGCATCTTACGCTCCACGCATCGCCGAAAGCGAGCCAATCATCTGCGCTTTCCTGCTGGAAGCCGTTGCCGACGGACTGCTTAAAAAGACCATAGCGGTACCTTATTCCGTAGCCGTTGAGGGGAATATCGCAGGTTGCCGCAGAATCGAGGAAGCAGGCGGCAAGTCTGCCGAGTCCGCCGTTGCCGAGAGCCGCATCCTCAACCTCCTCAAGGCAGGAAATATCAACCCCGTTTTCGGCGAATATTTCCTTTGCCTCTTTAAGAAGTCCCGCACAGTAAAGGTTATTGTAAACGGCGCGGCCCATAAGAAATTCCGCAGAGAGATAATATGCTCTTCTTCCGCTGTTATGTCTTTTCTCCGTTTCGTTCCATAGGGGGATAATATCGCTCATAACTGCCCTTGATACGGCGTTATGGAGCTGCTTGACGGTGGCGTTTTTCATATCCGTCCTGCCATCGGTCATAAGGTTTTCGTTAATTTTTGCCAAAAACTGTGCCTTATCCATAAAAGGATTACCTCTTTTCAATAAAAATAAAAATATTTCTGAACCAAAAACAAATATACACCTCATTTTACCATACATTCAGAAAAAATGCAACGTTTTTGTTTTAACTTTTCCGTTTCCGGCTAGGGCTTGGGGTAAAAACCTGTTTTTTTTCTAAAATTTCTTTGCCATTTCGTTAAATTTTGTGAAATGCCCCAAAATAACGGGCTGTACATATTTAATATGTTGACTTTAATGATTTTGCTGTGTTATAATTATTTTTTGTATCTAAGGAAATACCGCAAAAAAACGCTTAACGGCTTTTATGCTTTATCAGAAGGTATGCCTGTGTGATTTTGGCACAGGCTTCGGCGGTATTGCCTAAAAAACATTGTTTTGCCGTGCGGGAGCAGCAGTATGGGGAGAGCTTACGGGTTATCTGAAAAGCGGTTCGAGGAAGGCTGCGCAGTATCGGCTGTTATTTTGAAAGGATTTGAATTATGCTTTTTAACGAACTTGGTCTGCCCGAAGAAATTGTCCGTGCCGTTGCTGAAATCGGCTATGAGGAGGCTACCGAAATTCAGGCGAAAACCATTCCGCTTCTTCTTGAGGGAAAGGATGTTGTCGGCCGCTCTCAGACGGGTACGGGAAAAACTGCGGCTTTCGGCTTGCCCGCAATTGCCGCCATAGATAAGGAACGCCCGAGAAGCGTTCAGGCGCTTATTCTTTGCCCCACCCGTGAGCTTGCGATGCAGGCGTGCGAGGAGCTTTGCAAATTTGCCAAGTATCTTCCCTATGTAAAGCCCGTGGCAATATATGGCGGAGCCGATATCGAGCGCCAAATTACCCAGCTTAAAAAGGGAGCGAACATTATTGTGGGTACTCCCGGACGAGTTATGGACCATATCCGCCGCCATACCCTCCATCTCGATTTGCTCCGCACGATTATTCTTGATGAAGCGGATGAAATGCTTAACATGGGCTTTCGTGAGGACATTGAGGAGATTTTGCAATATATTCCCGAGGAGCGTCAGACCGTTCTTTTCTCCGCAACGATGCCCCCTCAGATTATGGCTATAACAAGCGAATACCAGCGTGAGCCTGTGGTTGTGGGCGTTCAGCAGAAATCACGTACGGTTGAGAGCGTCGCCCAGTTCTATTATGAGGTCCCGATGGGAAGAAAGACCGATGCGCTTTGTATGCTTCTGCTTGCTTTTGAACCCCGACTTTCGATGATATTCTGCAACACAAAGCATATGGTTGACGAGCTTTCGGAGGAGCTTATTTCAAAGGGCTTCAAGGCCGCAGGACTTCACGGAGATATGAAGCAGCAGAGCCGCACTCAGGTTTTGAACGCCTTCCGTTCGGGCAGAATAGGAATCCTTATCGCAACGGATGTTGCCGCAAGAGGAATTGATGTTGATGATGTCGACGCCGTTTTCAACTATGATATACCGCAGGATAACGAATATTACATTCACCGCATCGGAAGAACGGGACGTGCGGGAAAATCGGGCTGCGCATATACTATCGTCAGCGGAAGGCGCCAGATTATGGAGCTTAAGGATATCGCACGCTTTACAAAAGCGGATATTGTCCGCTGCGAAATGCCGACAAGGGATGATGTTATCGCAAAGAAAACCGAACGTGTTATCGACAAGGTTAAGGAATATATTGAATCGGGGAAATATTCGGACGGCGCAGCTCAGCTTGAAAAGCTCCTGGAAGGCGGCTACACTGCGGAGCAGGTTGCCGCAACGCTCCTCGGTATGAGAATTTCAAAGGAAACACGTTCCGTTCCCGAATTCATTAAGCCCGTTTTCCGTCCGAAGGATGAGAGAGGCGGCAGGGGAAAATCCGTTAAAATGGAAATCTCACTCGGCAGGCAGAACAGAATTGCTCCGAACTTTGTCCTCGGCGCACTTGTTGACGCAACGGGAATGGCTGGAAAATGCTTCGGCAAAATCGACATTTACGACCGCTTTACAACAGTTGAAATCCCCGAAGCGGACAAGGAGCATATCCTTGATTCAATGACGGGAACAAAGATAAACGGTCAGAAGATAAAGGTTAAGCTCTATGAGGGCAAGGGCGCAGACTACAGCGGCGAAAAGGACTACCGCAGCCTTAATAAAAAGCGTGACGGCGGCAGGGGAAGATATGACGGCGGCAGGAACAGAGGCTCCGACAGCCGCTCGAAATCGGGAAACCGCAGAAGAAGATACCAGTAAGCTGGTTAAACCGATGTACGGCAGAGGTTTTTTACATTGAATTTTCATTAATAATGTTTACAAAGAGCTTTTTCGGTGGTATAATAAATTAAAGAATGTGACTTATCAGAAAAGGAAGATTGCAAAATGCCCGTTAAAATTGGTATGGTTTCCCTCGGCTGCAATAAAAATCAGGTTGACGCCGAAAGAATGTTGTATAAAATTCGGGAGGCAGGCTATACGCTTGTTGCCGACGCCGCCCTTGCGGATATTTCCATTATAAATACCTGCGGCTTTATTGAAAGCGCAAAGCAGGAGGCTATCGATACAATTCTTGAATTTGCCGAGCTTAAAAAGGAGGGCAGAATAAAGAAAATTATCATAACAGGCTGCCTTGCGGAGCGCTATAAGGAGGAGGTTCATGAGCTTATTCCCGAAGCCGATGCCGTTATCGGAATCGGTTGCAATGGCGACATAATCGATGTCCTTGACCATGTGCTTGCGAATGAAACCGTCCTTCGGTTTGACGATAAGATGAAGCTGCCGATGACGGGGGAACGAATTCGGACGACACTGCCGTTTTTTTCCTACCTTAAAATTGCCGAGGGCTGCAGCAATTGCTGTACATACTGCGCTATTCCCTCAATAAGGGGAAAATTCCGCAGCGTTCCTATGGAGGAGCTTGCCGCCGAGGCGGAGGGGCTTGTTGACAGAGGTGTTCGAGAGCTTAATATTATCGCGCAGGATTCCACACGCTATGGCGAGGACCTCTACGGTGAAAGCAGACTGCCCGAGCTGCTTGAACGGCTTTGCAAAATCGAAAATTTAAAGTGGATTCGTGTCCTTTATTGCTATCCCGAACGCATTACGGACAGGCTCCTTGACGTTATGGCAAGGGAGGACAAAATCGTTAAGTATATCGACCTGCCTATTCAGCATTGCGACGGCGATATTCTCAAAAAGATGAACCGCCATGGCGATGAAGAAAGCCTTCGCAGGCTTATAGAAAAAATCCGCGGCAAAATACCCGGGGTTGTAATCCGAACAACCCTTATAACGGGCTTCCCAACGGAAACGGAGGGGCAGTTCAACGCCCTTGCGGAGTTTGTTAAGGACGTTAGGTTCGACCGCCTTGGCTGCTTTGCTTATTCCGAGGAGGAGGGAACAAGGGCGGCGGAAATGGACGGGCAAATCGATGAGGACATCAGAAAAAGACGGGCCGATATTATTATGGAGCAGCAGCAGCTTATAATGGCTTCAAAAAATTCGGAAATGATAGATAAAACCGTTGAAGCCGTTACAGAGGGATATGACCGATACGGCGAATGCTATTTCGGAAGAACCGCCGCGGACGCCCCCGATATTGACGGGAAGATTTTCTTTACCTCGCCGAATCGCAAGCTTGTTCCGGGAAAATTTGTTAGAGTAAAAATTACAGAAATGCTTGATTACGATCTGATTGGAGTGGTTGATGATGAATTTGCCGAATAAGCTTACCCTGCTGAGAGTTATTCTTGTACCGTTTTTTGTATTTTTTATGCTGACGGATTTTATGCCGTACAGCAAGGCGATTGCGCTTGTTATTTTTATTGCGGCTTCGGTTACGGATGCATTTGACGGGCATATTGCAAGGAGCAGGAACCTTGTTACAACCTTCGGAAAATTTCTCGATCCCCTTGCGGATAAGGTGCTTGTAATTTCTGCGCTTGTATGCCTTACGGAGCTTGGGCTTGTCGGGGCTGTTCCCGTTATAATTATTATCGCAAGGGAATTTATGGTATCGGGACTTCGACTTGTTACCGCAAACGAGGGGGTTGTTGTTGCCGCAGGAATTTGGGGAAAGCTGAAAACGGCGTTTTCGCTTGTTGCAATTGTGGTTATAATATTCGGGATGTGCCTCGGTATCGAGGATGGCACGGCTGCTGCGGCGGTGCTGAACATGGTTGACCGCACCCTTATTTGGATAGCAACGATTCTCACCGTTATTTCGGGGGGAGTGTACCTCAAGGGATATTGGAAATATATTGACGCAAGCAAATAATCGGAGTAAGCGCTGCGCAGGGATTGCAAAAAGCCGTTGGGCGGTTCTTTGAGCGGCGATGATGATGATTTTGTAAAAAAAGACTGCCGCACCGAAAAGCGAATCGGTGCGGCAGTCCTTTTATGTTTAAAGCAGATTGGATTTAATGAAATTGGTAAGCTCGTCCGCCATTTCGTTATGTTCCGAAATTCTTGGGTGCCCCGGGGTTGCCTTGCCGTTTCTTTCAAAAACGTAATGGAACGCCCTAACGCCCTCGGAGGAAAGCTCATACGCTACCTCATCTATCGCCTTGTCCCATTCCTTGTCGTGCATAAGGATTGTTGTTATAAGTACAAATTGGGGGGAATTGTATTTATTGTTAAGGTCATTAACCAGCTTTATATAGCCTGTTTTCCACATTTTGCGGTAGACGGGGTCATAAATATCAATATCGTCCGCATCGGTTTTGCCGTTGTGCTTATCGTTTTGCCCGATGGCAATTATAACAATATCGGGGGTATAAAGTGAAAAATCCCACATGGAAATTCCGCCCTCGGGGAAGTAGCACAGCTTATCATAAACGCTTTCAAGCCCGATATAATCGGGATAATGGAAATAGCCCGTGCCGTCAAAAAGGGCAATTCCCCCTTGGCAGATATTATTAATCTGTGCGTTGAGCCTTCGCGCGGTTTGCATTACAAAGCTGTGCCATACGTTGTCGTAGCGGCTGTTGTGGGAGTCGGGGTCGGATTTTCCCACAAAGTCCTCGGCTTCGATTACCTCCCCTGCGCAAACGCTGTCGCCATATACCTCCATTTTGAGCGGCGGGAGGATGGGCTTACTGCATAATTCGCCCTCAATGTCAATTCCCTCAAAGGTAAGAAGCTGATTTGCGGCGTGCTTCTTGAACACAATAACCTCATGAATCGCATAGGGAAGGTCGTCCGCCACCATAATGGCAACGGATTTTCCGTTGTTCTCGGGGAAAAGCTGAAGGCTTATCATTTTTCCGTCAAGAATAATACCGAGGGAAAGCTCTCCCCAGTATATTGTGCTTCTGACGCAGACCTTAAAGCTCGAACCGTAGAAGCGAAATCTTACCTGCGAGCCTGCATAAAAAAGCACAGGCGCATCGGGATTTGTAAAATCGATTCTGCCCATATAGGCAAAACCCTCGTTGGATGGTGAAATATACATCTGAAACAGCTCCTTATACGAAAATAAAGGTGAAATTTATTACAATTTTACCACATTATCTATCTCTTTTCAAGCAGAGAGGAATAAAATTAATAAAATAATGTTTTATTGAACGTTCAACACGGTTTATAATTATAGTAGTATTCGGTATGAACCCGATTAGGAAGTGATTGCATGAAAAATAAAATTCATATAAATCAGCTCGGCTACAGCCTGCACGGAAACAAAAGAGCGGTTTGCACAGGAACGGGAATGAGCGGAGGATCGTTCAGCCTTATCGACGCTTCTTCGGGAAAAACTATGATGACGGGCAAGCTTACGAAACCGTATTTCGATGCGGCTTCGGGCGATATTACCGCCACAGCGGACTTTTCAACATTCAGCCTTGCGGGAAGATATTACCTCAAATCGGGCAGAAAACGCTCCTACGATTTTGCCGTTGCGGAGAACCCTTACAGGGAGCTGAAAAGGGCGGTGCTTAAATCATTTTACTACAACCGCTGCGACGCCATAAATGAAAGCTATACGGGCGATTATGCTCATGGGAAATGCCACAGCGCCCCCGCCGTGCTTATCGAAAATAAATCGAAAGCCATAGACGCTTCGGGCGGATGGCATGATTCGGGCAGCTACGGAAAATATGTAACAACAGCGTGTATTACCTTGGGGCATATGCTCTATGCGTACAAAATGTTTCCCAACGCATTCGGAGAAAAGGGCAGTATCCCGAACGCCCCGAAGGGTATGCCCGATATTCTTGCGGAATGCCGAACGGAGCTTGAATGGCTGCTTAAAATGCAAACGAGGTCAGGCGGCGTTTATCACAAGGTCTGTTCGCTGAGCTACAGCGCGTTTGTCGCCCCCGAAAAGGACGTTTACCCGCAGTTTGTTTCGCCATGCTCATATCAGGCTACGACATCGCTTGTTGCGGTAACGGCGCTTGCGTCGGGGATTTACTCGGAGTTTGACAAGGATTTCTCCGACCTTTTGCAATCATCCGCTTTCAGTGGATGGATATGGCTTTCCAATCACCCCGACCCCGCTCCGTTTGTAAATCCGCCCGAAATTACGCACACTGCGGCGGGGGATATTGTTGCAAGAAACCTTGCGGATAACCTCTTCTGGGCGGTTTGCGAGCTTTATGAAATGACGGGCGAGGATTTGTTCAGGCGGAAGCTGCACGAGCTTTACAAGGCCGTCTGCGTGACGGAATTTACCTATTACAGCGTTGGCGGATTCGGCGCGCTTTCATATATGACGGGGAGCAGGCAGCGTGATTTTGAAATTGAACGTTATATAAGGCTCCAATATCGGATTGAGGCGGATAATATTGTATCCCTTTCGGAAAAAAGCGGCTATGAAACCGCACAGGCCGCCGATGATTACGGCGTTTTCACCAATATTCATATTATGAACAGCGCAATGGTTCTTATCTTTGCGCATATGCTCCTAGATTGTTCGGGATATATCTCGGCGGCGGAGAAACAGCTTAACTATATCCTTGGGAAAAATCCCCTCGGAAAGTGCTTTATTACGGGAATGGGTTCGGATTCGGTAAAAAGTCCGCATCACCGTATGTCTGCGTTCAGCGAGAATAATTCCCCCGTTCCGGGGCTTGCCGTTATAGGAGTATGCTCCGACGATGCAAGAAAGGACGATTACGCCAAATGGAACATTCCGAAGGGAACTCCCCCCGCAAAATGCTATTGCGACAATAACTTTTGCTTTTCAACGAATGAAACATCCATATGCTGCAGCTCTGCGCTGCTCTTTGTTTCCGCTTATTTTGATTCATGACAGGAGCTGTCCCCCGATTGACGGGGACTTGATTTTGTGGTATACTTCTGAAATAAGATTTTATTTGTGAGGAGAGCATTATTGTATGAGCAGAAAAACTCTTGCTCCCGGAACACTGCTTTCTCCGCTTCCTGCGGTTATGATTTCCTGCGGAACAATGGAGAATGCCAATGTTTTTACCGTTGCATGGACGGGGATTATTAACACAAAGCCGCCAATGACCTATATATCCGTTCGCCCGTCACGTTATTCATACGGAATTATAAAGGAAAGCGGGGAGTTCGTTATAAACCTTACAACATCGGGATTGGTCAGGGAAACGGACTTTTGCGGCGTAAAAAGCGGACGTGATATCGATAAAGCCGAGAAATGCGGCCTGCATTTCGAACCCGCAGGCGTTGTTTCCGCTCCGATTATTGCGGAAAGTCCGCTTTCGCTTGAATGCAGAGTCACCGAGGTTAAGCCTTTGGGCTCGCATGATATGTTCATTGCCGAAATTGCCGCCGTAAGCGCCGATGAGCGTTATATCGACAGCAAGGGGAAGATAAATCTTCAGCAGGCAGGGCTTATGACCTATTCCCACGGGGAATATTTCGCAATCGGAAGGAAATTGGGCGAGTTCGGATATTCAGTGGCAAAAAAAGCCAAGAACAAGTCCTATAACCATTTGCGGAACAGGGGAGGGAGATAGCTTTGGCTTCAAAATATACCAACTCGGAGCGCCTTGACAAATATCTTTCCACCCAGCTTAATATATCGCGAAGCGATGCCAAGGAGTTTATAAAAAAGCGGCTTGTTACGGTAAATGGGGAGGTCGGAAAGCTTTATGACATGAAAATTGACCCCGAAACCGATAGGATTGCCGCAGAGGGAAAGGAAATAGTTTACAGAAAGCATATCTATATAATGATGAATAAGCCGCAGGGCGTTGTATGCTCAACAAGGGACGGTCAGTCGAAAACCGTTTTGGAGCTTGTTCCGCCCGAGCTGCGCAGGGATGGGCTTTTCCCTGCGGGGCGGCTCGATAAGGACACCGAGGGCTTTGTATTTATCACCGACGACGGCGTTTTGGCGCATAATATTCTTTCCCCGAAGCGCCATGTCAGCAAGGTATATCATGTTCGCTTCGAGGAGGAGGCGAGCGAGTCCTATATCCCCGCCTTTGAAAAGGGATTGGAGCTTGACGGCGGAGATGTATGCAAGCCCGCGCAGATTGAAATCCTTGAGGATAAGCATGAAGCCCTTGTTACAATAAGCGAGGGAATGTATCACCAGATAAAGCGCATGGCGGAGGCTGTGGGCAATAAGGTGACATATCTTAAACGCATACGCATAGGCGGAGTGGACCTGGATGAAAGCCTTGCTCTTGGGGAATGCAGGGAAATGTTGCACAAAGAAATCCAAAATATTTATACAAGTTTTATGGAATAAACTGGTTCAAATGTTTAACTTGTTAATTTTTCGTCAAACTAAATAAATTACATTTTATAAGTTTAGTCAATAAGTGACTTGAAATTTGGTGTCCGAATTTGGTATTATATTATTATAGCCGAGAGTGTATCGGCAAGACTATTTTTTGGGAGGTCTGCTAATTATGGCAAGTTTGTCTCTTCGCTCAATTTATAAGAAATACCCCGGCGGTGTTGTTGCCGTTTCAGATGTTAACCTTGAAATCAAGGATAAGGAATTTATTATCCTTGTAGGCCCTTCCGGATGCGGTAAGTCCACCACCCTCCGTATGATCGCAGGTCTTGAGGAAATTTCCGAGGGCGAGCTTTATATCGGAGATCGCCTTGTAAACGATGTTGCTCCTAAGGACAGAGATATTGCGATGGTTTTCCAGAACTACGCTCTGTATCCCCATATGACGGTTTTCGAGAACATGGCGTTCGGACTGAAGCTCAGAAAGGTTCCTAAGGATGAAATCAGCCGTAAGGTTGAGGAAGCTGCAAGAATCCTTGATATTTCCCACCTTCTTGACAGAAAGCCGAAGGCTCTCTCCGGCGGTCAAAGACAGCGTGTTGCTCTCGGTCGTGCTATCGTTCGTGAGCCGCAGGTATTCCTTCTTGACGAGCCTCTTTCCAACCTGGATGCAAAGCTCAGAGCGCAGATGAGAACCGAGATTTCTAAGCTCCACCAGAAGCTCGGAACAACATTTATCTACGTAACACATGACCAGACAGAAGCTATGACAATGGGTGACAGAATCGTTGTTATGAAGGATGGCTTCATTCAGCAGGTTGATTCTCCTCAGAATCTTTATACAAACCCTGTTAACCTCTTCGTTGCAGGATTTATGGGTTCCCCTCAGATGAACTTTATCGATGCCGTTCTCAGAAAGATTGAGGGCAAGTACACAATCGAGTTCGGTTCCGAGGATACCAAGACATCCAGAGGAAAGAAATATTACGTTGAGCTTCCCGAATCCAAGGTTCCCGAGGGTGATTATAATCTTGAGGATTATGTTGATAAGGAAGTTATCTTCGGTATTCGTCCCGAGGATATTCATGATGAAGAAATGTTCCTTTCCGCCGCTACAACAGGCGTTGTTGACGCTGATGTTGAAATCACCGAAATGATGGGCGCTGAAACATATCTTTACCTCACATGTGAGGGTAATTCCCTTACAGCAAGAGTTGACCCAAGATCCACTGCGCGTCCGCAGGATTCCATCAAGGTTGCTCTCGACCCGAACAAGGTTCACCTCTTCAATAAGGAAACAGAAAAGACAATTGTTAACTGATTTCCTTTGTACATTAGCAAGATTAAGGCTGCCAATGATTTTGGCAGCCTTTTTGTGCAAATTCACCTAAAATATTGTCTATTTTGACGATTGAAATACGTTGTGTGAAATGCTATACTGAAAAGTAGTAAGCGTTTTTGCGAATCGGAGGTGTGCTTATGTCTTTGTATGGTGTTTCGGGAAGCTACAGTTCATCGTATGACCTGTCCAACGAGCTTCGCAAGAAAGAGCTTGAACGCCAAATAGAGGAAAATGAGCTTGAGCTTGAGGAGCTTGAGGATGATGAAACCACCGAGAAAGCAAGGCTTGAGTCTGAGATAAGTAAATGTGAAACTCAGCTTAATGATATTGAGCGTGACAATAATTCGGAAATATCCGAGAGCGAAAAAAAGCGCCGATTTGATTCCTTTGAGTGCGAAACCTGCAAAAACAGGCGATATAAGGATGAATCGGACGATTCGGGGGTTTCGTTCCAAACTGCTACCCATGTCGACCCATCCGCAGCTGATTCCGCTGTTCGTTCCCATGAAAACGAGCACGTTGCACGTAACCGTACAAAGGCGGAAAATAACGGACAAAAGATTGTTTCGCAATCCGTTACCATACATAAATCGATTTGCCCCGAATGCGGAAGAACCTATACCTCAGGTGGGGTAACGAGAACTACGACTAAGGCTGACGAAAGCTCGAAATATACCGTTGGCGATATTGAGCTTGAGGGAGAAGCTGTCGGAAATATTATGGATATTGTCGCATAAATTAAGTAAGGAAATATTAAAGCCCGAAAAGAAACCGATTCTTTTCGGGCTTTTTGCCTTTATTAATGGATTATGACAGGGACTTTTTCGTAATTATATCAAGAATGGCGTTTGCGGCATCAAATTTTGTCATTTTTCCAAGCTCGGTTATGCCGTCCTTGGAAATGACGGTGATAACGTTTGTGTTTCCGCCGAAGCCTGCGCCCTCATCACGTATGCTGTTTGCGCAGATGAAATCAACGCCTTTTTTGCGTTCAAGCTTTTCTTTAGCGTTGGAGATAACGCTGCTTGTTTCCATTGCAAAGCCGCAGAGAATTTGACCGCTGCGCTTATGCTCGCCGAGATAACTGAGAATATCCTTTGTTCGTTCAAGGCTTATGCTCATATCATTATCGGATTTCTTTATTTTTTCTTCCGAAACGGCTGTCGGGCGGTAATCGGCAACGGCGGCGGCTTTGATAATAATATCCTGTTCGGGGGCTGCGGATGTTACGGCGCTGAACATATCCTCTGCGCTGAAAACGTTGATCGGCTTAACAAAAAGCGGCGCTTCGGCTTCGGTTTTTCCGTAAACAAGAGTAACCTCCGCTCCGCGGTATGCTGCCGCTTCCGCAAGGGCGAATCCCATTTTTCCCGTTGAATGGTTGGTGATATAACGAACAGGGTCGATAGCCTCCCTTGTTGCGCCCGCAGTAACAAGGATTTTTTTGCCCGCAAGGCCCTTCTCATGATATATTTCACGGAGTATATATTTAAGGAGAATTTCGGGCTCGGGCATACGTCCGTCGCCATCGTCCCCGTTGGCGAGCATGCCGTGATCGGGGGCTACTATCTCATAGCCGAATCGTCGAAGCTTTTCTATATTCTCACGAACTATGGGGTTATGGAACATATTGTGGTTCATGGCGGGGGAGATAATTTTCGGGCATGGGCAAGCCATAACTGTTGTCGTCAGCATATCATCGGCGATTCCGTTTGCTATTTTGCCGATAACATTTGCGCTTGCGGGGGCTATAACAACCGCATCCGCTTTTTTTGCAAGGGCAACGTGTTCAACGCTGTATTCAAAGCTTCTGTCAAAGGTATCGATAAGGCATTTATGCTGTGTGAGCGTTTCAAAGGTTAAGGGGTGGATAAAGTTTGTGGCATTCTCGGTCATAAGGACATGAACCTCGCAATGGAGCTTGGTGAGCATTCTTGCAAGGCTTGCGATTTTATATGCGGCAATGCTGCCGCTTACTCCGAGGAGAACTGTTTTTCCTTTAAGCATTTTTATTCAGCCTTTCTTTTAGCCAAAACGGCGCACAGCAAAAATCAATGCTGTACGCCGTTAAATTTCGAGTAAATTATTCTGCTGATTAAGCCTTTGCGGCGTTGAGCTTCTTAGCGAGCTGAGATTTCTTTCTTGCCGCACAGTTTTTGTGCATAAGGCCCTTAGCGCAAGCGCGGTCAACTGCCTTGATTGCAGCCCTTACAGCAGCCTCGGATTCGGGTGCCTTAGCGGACGTTGCGGCATCAGCCTTTTTAAGAACAGTTTTAAGATTGGACTTAACCATCTTATTCTGAGCGGTTTTTGCTTTTATAACCTTTACTCTTTTCTTAGCGGATTTAATATTTGGCATTTTGAAATACCTCCCAAGTATTCTTTAATAATAAATTTCGTTTTTCTGCAAATAATATTTTTCAGACAGCTTTAATAATCCTTTAACGAAGCCACGACACGGACAGGCTCCGCAGGGCGTAATGACCCACCCTTCAGCAGGGCGTAATGACCCACCCCAATGATTAAATCAGATAGCTACCGACATAGCAGTACGGCTGCCTTTATCGGAAGATACATCTGCACAAGCTAACATTAATTTTAACATTTCCAGAGAATAAATGCAATAGGCAATAAAAAAAAATATGTAAAATTATTGTTTGCTCTTTTGTTTATATTGCCGAAAAAATGAGAGGAGAAGAACCAAAATGTCTGCAAGAACCGATTTAGCCGTTGAAATGATTGACGAAAACGCAAAAGCCCTGCCAAAGGGCATAAGGCGCAAATTGAGGAAAAGCTCAGCGTGCAGCATTACGGAAATTGATGTAACAACAGAGCTTGCGGGGCTTAGAATCGGGAAGCCGAGGGGAAAATATATTACAATTGAAACCGACCGCCTCTCCGCCATGCCATCCGATTTTGAGGAACAGGCAATGAACATTGCCGATGAAATTACTGCCCTTATCGGCGAGGGAAAAACCTCGGGGCTTATTGTGGGGCTCGGAAATTCCGATATTACCCCCGATGCCTTGGGCCCAATGGTAATTTCGCAGATTATCGCAACCCGCCATTTGAGGGATACATTGCCGAGCGACCACGAATTTACCTCGCTTAACCCTGTTTCCGCAATCGCCCCGGGGGTTTTGGGGCAGACGGGAATTGAAACAGCCGAAATAATCAATGCGCTGTGCGACAGCATTAAGCCGCAGTATATTATAGTTATAGATGCGCTTGCCTGCTCCGATATTTCAAGGCTCGGCTCAACAATTCAGATTACCGATACGGGGATTTCCCCCGGTTCGGGGGTTCAGAACCGCCGAAAGGAGCTTTCCGAAACAACGCTGAACATCCCCGTTATTGCCGTGGGCGTTCCGACAGTTGTTGATATGCACACAATTGCCGAAAATATTACGGGAAGTCCTCCCGATAAGCACCTGCCGAATATGATGGTTACGCCGAGAGATATTGACAGCCTTATCGAGCGTGCCGCAAGGCTTCTTGCCTATTCCATTAATAAAGCGGTTCAGCCATCCCTTTCCTTTGCGGATATTGCCGCATTATGCTAAAGCGGCGCAGTCCAACACCGCCTTATGCTTTTGCGGAATTATTGCATGGCATTACCTTAACGAAAACGGCATATACTTTAATTGAAAGCATAATGCCGGAAAGGAGTTAATGCGATGGCAATGGGAAAATTACGTTTCAGCAGAAAGACGGCGGCGGTGGGAGCGGTTATGGCTTTATCCCCTTTAATGATAATGTCCCTTGCTTCCCTTGCTCCGTCAGCGGACGAATGCATTATTTATGCGGCGGAGTTCTCCGCAAGGCTTGCGGCGGGGGAGGTTTTCAGCGGAGACGCCGCAGGGATTGTTCCCGATGATGAAGATTTGCCGTTGGACAAGCCCGAGGAGGTTTATAACGCATATCTTTCCTTCGATGACAGCTTTATGATTTCAAGCGGCGAGCTGTTCATTCCATCGGGCGAGAATGAGGAGCTTGAGGTTTCGGAGGAGCATGATACGGGTGCGGAGCCTTATCCCGAAAGCATTGAAAGCCATGACGGGGTAATTGAGGCTATGACCTACGGCTTTTACAGGGGCGATGATTACGTTAACCTTGACGGCGGAGGTCAGGTAAGGAACGTTACAAGCGTTTCAAACGATGCTCTTCTTGAAGAAAGCCGCAAGGGTTACGATTTTGTTATCGAGAAAAACGGCGAGCCGCAGGTTCTTATTATGCATACCCATGAAACGGAAAGCTATGAGCCTTACCGGAGGGACTTTTATGACAGCTCATTCACAAGCCGAACCACTGACGACAGCATGAACATGGCGGCGGTCGGGGATGAGATTGCGGCTCAGCTTGAAAATGCCGGAATAGGCGTTATCCATGACGTCACAAAGCACGATTATCCTTCCTACAACAACTCATATGACAGAAGCAGAATAACCGTTCAGGAAATTCTTGAAGAATACCCATCGATAAAGGTTGTGCTGGACATTCACCGTGATGCAATTGAACGTGAGGACGGAACAAGAATTGCCCCGACTATTGAAATTAACGGAAAAAATGCCGCTCAGATAATGATTATCAGCGGCTGCGATGACGGAACAATGGATATGCCTAATTATATGGAGAATTTCCGCTTCACAGCCGCCCTTCAGCAGCAGCTTGAGAAGGACTATCCCGGTCTTGCAAGGCCTGTGCTGTTCGATTACCGAAAGTATAATCAGGATTTAACGACAGGCTCAATTCTAATTGAGGTCGGCGGTCATGCAAACAGCATTGACGAGGCGTTATACAGCGGAGAGCTTATCGGAAAAGCGCTTGTGAACCTTTTTGAAGATACATAATAAAAAAGGGAACGGACGGATAACAACAGTCCGCCCGTTCCCTAAGCCGGGGATGTGAAAAAAATGTATCCATTTAATTTTAAGGTAAATGCTCCGAGAGGAAAAAGATTGAAGCTGAGATTGGTTTATATTATCTTATGGACCGTTATTTTGTCTGCGTTTGCGGTTGGATTTTTTACGGTTTATGTCAACTGCTACAACAGTATGCACACGGAGCCTATGACGGTTTGCAAATTTTACAAAACCGATAAAAGCATCAATCTCACCCTATTTAACGAGGATTATGTTATCCTTCATACAACCGCAGGATGAACGGCATTTTGCGTTTAAAGCGTTTTGTGGGCGTGCCTTGTAACGTGGCAGCCTATATTGACCGCAACAGGAAGCCCCGCAATATGCGTTGGGGCTTGCTCGATGGCAACGCTCAAGGCGGTTGTTGTTCCGCCGAAGCCCTGAGGGCCTATGCCGAGCTTGTTTATATTTTCGAGAATGCGTTCTTCCATTTCGGAATAAGGCGCTTTTTCGTTTTTTACGCTTATATCACGGCAAAGCGCTTTCTTGGCAAGGTAAGCGCAGCACTCAAAATCCCCGCCGATGCCAACGCCTATCACCATAGGAGGGCACGGATTGCTTCCCGCAATTGATGCGGTTTCAACAACGAAATCCTCTATATCCCGAACGGAGGCGGAGGGGGTAAACATCTTCATCCTTGACATATTTTCGCTGCCGAAGCCCTTTGGGCACACCGAAATCGAAACGCTTTCTCCGTCAACAATTTTCGTATGTATAACCGCAGGAGTGTTGTCGCCCGTATTAACCCTCTCCAGTGGGTCGGAAACGATTGAACAGCGGAGGTAGCCCTCGGTATAGCCCCTTGAAACGCCCTTGTTTATTGCATCATAAAGACTTCCGCCGACAAAATGGACATCCTGCCCGATGTCAAGGAAAATGACTGCCATTCCCGTGTCCTGGCAAACGGCGATATTTTCATCCTCGGCTGCCTTGATGTTGCGTATAAGGTCGCAGAGAACCTCCTTTCCCGTTGGGGATTCCTCCTTTTCGGGGGAGCTTTTTATGCATTCCACAAGGGAGCATGGGAGCTTACGGTTTGCGGTTATGCAAAGCTCACGGACTGTATTCTCGATGTCCGTAACATTAATTTCTCTCATTTTAATTTTCCTTTCGATAACAAGCTTTTCCGCCGATAAAGGTCGCCTTAACCGATGTCATTATTTCAAGGGGGTTGCCGTCAAAAACAACCATATCCGCATCCTTTCCAACGGTAAGCGAGCCTACACGGTCGTAAATTCCGATTATTTTTGCGGGATTAACCGTCAGCGCACGGAGCGCTTCTTCGTACGGAAGCCCTGCCTTTACGCAATAAGCGGCGCTTGCGGCAAGGTATTGAACGGGAATTTCGGGGTGATCGGTGCATATTGCAATATGCACGCCGTTTTTATAAAGTATGCCCGCATTTGCGGTTGTAAGCTCCGCAAGCTCGGGCTTACCTCTGTCGCATATAACGGGTCCTATAAGCGCGGATGCCTCTTCCTCGCCGAGAATATCTGCGATAATATGGCCCTCCGTGCAGTGGACAAGCACATAATCAAGATTAAATTCCTTCGCAATGCGAACGGCAGTCATAATATCATCGGCACGGTGGCAGTGGAAGTGCGCTTTAATTTCACGTTTAAGCAGCGGAATAAGCGCTTCGCTCTTTATATCATATTCGGGGAGGGAATCGCCGTTTTCTTCGGCGTCAAGCTTATCATGCATATAACGCCCTGCCTTGAAAAGCGCCTCCCTTATAAGGGCGGCGGTAGCCATTCTTGTGACCGGCGCGCTGTCCTTATCGGAAAAAGAGGATTTCGGGTTTTCGCCGAGGGCGAATTTTATGCCGACCCTGCGGATAAGCATTTCATCAGCGCAGCGACCGTGGGTTTTTACCGCAATAAAATCCCCGCCGATGGGGTTGGATGAGCCAACTCCCGTTACGGCGGTTGTAACTCCGCACTTTACAGCATCTGCGAAGCAGTTATCGGTAAAATTCAGACCGTCTATTGTGCGAAGATGCGGGGTAATGGGGTCGCTGTCCTCGTTTACATCCTCGCCCTCGGCGCCCATACCGTCGCCAATCAAGCCGATGTGGGAGTGCGGGTCAATAAACCCGGGAAACAGCAATCCGCTCTCTGCGTTAAAATCCCCCGCTGTAATTTCCTTGGGATTTCCGGCAGAAACCTCACGGATTATGCCGTTTTCCGCACGGACAAAGCCGTTTTCAATAACGGGGCAATCCATTGGGAAGATTTTTGCGTTGTAAATGTACATAGGAGCACCTCGTTATGACAGACCGCACTCATTGTAGTCCTTCCAGCGTTCGTTGTACTTATATGCGCTGACTGCCCTATAAATCAAATATCCCGCAGAAACAAGTATCGATGCGGCGGCAACAGCAATCGGGAGGGCGGTACGCAGGCAATCCATAAATGAAGCATGATTTTTTTTCATTATTTTAAAAGCATCCTTTCCTAAGAAAATATTTATTCAGTGTTTTCCTTAATACAATTATAATGTGTAAATTTGATTAAGTAAATACCTTTTGAAAAAATTTCTTCGTTAATTTATCGAATCGGGAGCTGCGGAGGAGTAAAACGGCATTTTGCCAATGGAATAAGGTCGGTTGGGGGATTTTTACTGTTATGACAAATAAAGCGGCTGATAAAACGTTTGTTTTGTGCAATGTGCGAGAGTAAACTGTAAAAAATTTAAATGAAAGGTTGAAAAATGTCGTTTTGAGTGTAAAAATAATCCACAAAAACCATATCTTGTAAATCAAAAAATCCTCCAAAACCCGCTTTTTATATGGTTTGCATAAAGATTGCAGGAAATTAATTCCTGTAATCGACAATAAGTTACCAAAAAACGGTTAATTTGCCCGTGTAGAAAAGGCTTGTTTGTACAAAATCAACAAAATGATTATCTCAAAAAACTTTGACAAATAGCACTTTGGAGATTATAATAACTTTATCATTTCAATTTGGTTACAGAATTAAAGCGCTGTAACCGATTTGTAATTATTAATTTAACGAAAAGGAGATATTATGAGCAGACCGATTAAACTACCGCTGAAAAGCTTGCAGGAAGTTAAAAAAAGAAGACTGATTTCTGCCGGTGTCGGAATAGCAATTATTCTGCTGACAATACTGATCGTAATTAAATTAATTCCTTCCGAAGAAAGATTCAATGCGGATATTACCGCCTTGTCCGCGGGGATTGACAAGGCAGATGAGGCCGTAACGATTAATCCGAACCCTTATTATAATGTTAAAATTTCTGTTGACGGCATGACCTATTCGGTTAAGTCCACCGGCACGGTTGCCGATGCAATCAATCTGGCGGGGGTTGTCGTTGACGATGACGACCTTATTAATGTGGGCCTTTCCGAACCGCTTACCTTTTCAACCAATATTGCAATTAACCGTGTGGAAATTGTTGAAGAGGTTCGCCTTGAAACCATTGATTACGTTACCGAGTATAAAGAGGACGATAATTATGTTATCGGATACAGCAAGGTTCTTGTCGATGGCGAGGAGGGCGAGCTTGAAAAGGTTATACAGCATACCTATGTTGACGGAAAGCTTGCTGAGTCCAGCGTTATAAGCTCTGAGGTTACTGAGGAGCCTGTGGACGAAATAGTTATTATGGGAACAAGCGAGGTTAATCCAATTGAGGAAATGAGCATTTCCGAGCTTACTGTCCCCGATTGGCTTGCCCTTGACGAAAACGGCGTTCCCACATCCTATTCCAATGTTCTTACGGGAAAATCCTGCGCATACAGCGCAAGCTCAAGTGCAAAGACCGCCTCCGGCAGACCCGTTAAGGTTGGATATGTCGCCGTTGACCCGAGCGTTATTCCTTACGGAACGGAGCTGTATATTGCTTCAACGGACGGAAATTATGTTTATGGCTACGCGATTGCAGCCGATACGGGCACAGCTCTTCTTGACGGAAGAATCTTGGTTGACCTTTTTATGGAAAGCTATGATGCAAGCTGTGACTGGGGCGCAAAGCAGGTTAATATTTATGTGTTGAACTGAGGAAGGTCAGGCTAAAGATAAAAAAAGAATGCGCCGCTCTCGGCATTTAGTCGGCGTATCCGAAAGAAGCAGCCGCACAAGGGTTTCCTGTGCGGCTGTTTCTGTTTTGTTTTAAATTCTAATTATCACAGGAAACGTTTATGTGGCTTGAACCCGAACGCTTATTTTTGGTTACAATAATCTGATTGCCGATTCGTTCCTTTAGCTCCGCAACGTGGGAGATTATTCCGACAGTTCTTCCGCCTGCGGAAAGCCTGCATAGAGCGTCCATCGCTTTGCCGAGAGCTTCCTCATCGAGAGTGCCGAAGCCCTCGTCAACGAACATTGTATCAAGTCGGATTCCTCCGGCGGCGGATTGGATTTCATCGGAAAGCCCAAGGGCAAGGGAAAGGGAGGCTTCAAAGGCTTCACCGCCCGAAAGGGTTTTTACGCTTCGCACAGAGCCGTTGTAATGGTCGATAACATCAAGCTCAAGTCCGCTTTTTCCTCGCAGATTTCCGTCAGCTTCGCTTCTGATAAGCTCATATCTGCCATCTGTCATTTCAAGAAGTCGGACGTTTGCCCTGTTCGTGATTTTATTTAGGTAAACGGCTTGAATGTGGGTTTCAAGAGTAATTTTTTCCTTGCCCGAAATTGTTCCGCTTGCGGTATCGCTGAGAGATTTCAGCATTATGTATCTCTTCTCGGCCTTTTCAAAGGCGGCGGAATGTTCATTTATCTGCTTGAGGGAGGAGCTGTTTGTGGAAAGTCTTGATAAAATCTCTATTCGGCGGGCGTCAAGTGACTGCCTTTCGGCTGTAAGGGCGGCTTGATTGGATCTCAGCTCGTCAAGGTTTTCGCTGCCGCCGTTTTCAAGCTGACTTCGGTAGGCTTCGGCGGCGGCGGAAAGCCTCTTTATTTCACTTTCGCAGGAGGAGAAGTTTTGATTTGCGTTGTCGTAGGCGTTCTTGATTTGTTCCTTTCGCTTTTCAAGGTCCTTTATATGCTCCTCCGCCGCCTTTTCATCGGGAAATTTAAGAGTCGGGAAAAGCTTGCCGATGTTTTCGTTCGCCGCCCTGACGGTGGCTTCGGCTGCTGCCGCTTCTGCGGTATAGGATGATATTTTTGCTTCAAGGCTTTTCTGCTTCGCTTCGGCATTCGGGATAATCCTTTCAAGCTCAAGGAAGCGTTTTTCCTTTGCGGCTTCGTTGTTGACGGAAAGTGAAAGCTCATTGAATTTATTTGTGACAAGGCTGTGGCGTTTTTTTATTGCCGGCTTTAAGTTCTCAAATGCAATTTCTCCAAAAAATTCCTTGGCCCTTGAAAGAACGAATAATTTCTCCGTTTCGGCTTTGCCGCTGCGCTCGCCCGCCAAAAGGCTGAGCTTTGAAGCGTTTGCCCTTGCCGCTTCGCTGCGCTTTGACGCTTGGTCAAGCTGCTGTTCGGACGGAGCGGTTTCGGAAAAATGCGCGGGCGCAGGATGTGAAAGCGAGCCGCACACCGGGCAGGGTACACCATCGGTAAGTTTGCTTGCAAGAACCCCCGCCTGTTCGTCAAGGAAAAGTTTTTCGAGATACAAATATTCCGCCTGAATTTGTTTCGCATTATTTTGTGCGGAAATGTAGGCGTCCTTTGCTTCTTTCGCTTCTGCTTCGAGATTTTCCGATTTGACTAAATCGCATGCAAGGTTTTTAAGCTCCTCACGCATTTGGTTTGCGGCATCCCTCTGACCTATAAGACGTTCCTTTTCCGCAGAGGACGTCTTGACTTCCGACAGCTCATTTCGATAAAGCTCAAGCTGTTTGGACAGCTCGGCGGATTGATTCTCCGCCGACCTGCGGAGGGCGGCAGCTTTTTCCATTGCAAGCTCTGCGGATTTTTTGCTGCGGCGGTATTGCTCGAGAAGGGCATAATCGCCAAGTCGTTCCTTTTCACGGCTTATTTCCGCCGCAAGCCTTTCGTACTCGGGATAGATTTTTTCCGCTTCTGCGAGCTTCGCTTTAATGGAGGGAAGCCTCGACTGCGCCTCTTTAAGAGATTGTTCGGAGATTTTAAGACTGTTTTCGGCATTGCGCCTTGCTTCCGCGCGGCCCAACTTAACCCCGTTTTCGCTGATTGAGTTATCAAGAGCATTTATGCGCTTCTCGGCTATGGCGGCTTTTTCATTGTCGGAGGAGATAATTTCGGCTATAAGCTTTGAAATGTCATTCGGAGCGTAAAGGAGAGGATGTGATTTTATTTCGGACAGCCTTTCCGCATAATCCTCATCCTCGCAGGAAATTGCGGAGAGATTCTTGTTTATGTAATTTTCTGCGGATTCCCGTTCGTCCTTGGCAATGTCAAGGTCGCTGTAAATGCGCTTTTGAAGGTCAAGATATTTTTCGGTGTGAAAAATAGAGCGGAAAACCTCGATTCGGTCGGATGTTGGGGAAAAGAGAAGCTTGAGAAATTCACCCTGGGAAAGCATCGCAACCTGCGAAAAGCGTTTGTAATCAAGCCCGAGAAGATTTTCAATTTCCTTCGCTACCATTTTGGTTTTTGTAATAACGCTTCCGTCCGGTAGAGTAAGGCAGGCATCGGTGTTCGGGGCGGCGTTTTCATCGGATTTCTGCTTATAAACAAGGGAGCGCTTTACGGTATAAGTTTTTCCGCCATATCCAAAAACAAGCTCAACAAATGTTTTGGTGTTGGGGGAGGCATACTTGCAGCGGAACATGGAGGGGTTTCGTGCGCTTCCGCTGGCCGCCCCGAAAAGGGCAAAGATGATTGCGTCAAAAATAGTTGTTTTGCCCGAACCCGTATCTCCTGCGATAAGGTAGATTCCCTCCGAATCCAGGGCGCGGAAATCGATGCATTCCTCCTCGGCATAGGGTTCAAAGGCGGAAATTGTAAGCTTTATAGGTTTCATTTTCTCTGTAGTCCTTTCGGCGGTAAAAATATTATCGGAATTTCCTGTGGGGAGGCTTGTATTTATCCGAAATGCCCCGTTTATGCTTTGTGTTTTTGGCAATTTCAAGCATACGGCGGCGGTATTCCTCACGCTGCTTTGTTCGTTCGATTATTTTGTCGGAGCAGAGCAGTATGCGCCCTGCAATTCGTTCACTATTGGTATAAAAATCATGTATTTCTACCGAATGTACTTCCTTGCCGCCGTTGCAGTTATACCACCAGTTGTCAAAATCGACTCCGTTTTCGGTGCGAACGTATCCGAGCCAGTCGGCATTCTCGTTAAAATAACGGGCTTTGGCGGTTATGACAATACTTTTTTGAAGGCATTCAACGTTTTTTACATCCTTAAGGTCAATTATCCAGAGCTTTTTGAAGCTGCGGAATTTTCCATCGCAAAAAACCGTTTGGAAATGCTCCGAAACAACAAGGCTTGAATCGGAAATTTCGATGTAGGTATGTTTCTTGTGGGCTTTAATCAATATTTCGGACAATATCGAACCGAAAAGGCATACTATAAAGCTGTAAAGAACACAAAAATACGTCCCGTAAAAAACATAGCTATGAATTACATCCGGTATACTTACTTTTCCATCTCCAAATACATAAAATATAAGCACAATTGCAAGAAGTGAAATAATAAGGCTTATCGATGGCAAATTCGCAAGAAAAAGCCTTCGGTTGTATTTGGCGGCAAGAATTTTTTCATTAACATGAAAAGTTTTTTTCATAGTCCGTTTCCTTTCGTAATATACACTTATTATACTATTAAAAAAATAAATTGTACAGCTTGGCTTGTACTTTTGTTGCAAATTGACAAAAACAAATTTAAAATTTCACATAAATGTACAACGTGAAAGAAAACTGTTGCAATATTGCTGATTTTTAGATATAATAAATATATGTATCATCTTAAATTGTGCCTTGGTTTTTATGCCCTGCGGCATGGCAGGGCTCGGCAGAAAATCGCTGTTTTAACGGGGGAGCGCAAATGATTAATAAGGATAAAATCAGCAGGGTTCTGGTTTATGATAAGAGCGGGCGGCTGCTGGTAACAACAAAATCCGTGTCCTTTCCAAGGGATTTTTTCAAGATAAAGGGCAAGGATCTTGTTATGCTTAAGGGCTCGGATTTTCCCACAATCTCAAGGGGAGAATATATCGATGTTATCTTTGAATACATAAACGGAACAAGAATGAAATACACCACTGTTATCGACCTTTCAACGGATTATCAAATAAACTTCCATGTCGGCGACGGAATTGCCCTTGAGGAAAGACGAAGCTCGTTTAAGATTAATGTTTCCTTTGACGGAATCGTTCCCTTTTATATACGCAATGAAGAAATTATAACCTTTGATGTGCCCATCGTTGTTAAAATGGTTAACCTTAACCTCGGCGGCGTCTTTTTCCGCACGGATTTCGACTTTGAGGAAGGCGATCAGGTTATGCTTAAATTCCTCGACGGCGAAATGGAGCTGCTCTCCGATGTCCTCAGGGTTCAGAGGAAGCCCGACAGCAGCGAGATTGAGGGCTACGGCTGTAAATTCTGCGATGTAACTCTTGCCCAGGAGGAGCAGCTTACAAGATTTATATTTGAATGCCAGCTCATTGAAAGGGAAAAGCTTAAAGAACGGAACAAGAATGCCTTTTAGAATATATTCTGTACAGAACGAGGAAAATAATGGCTAAAGTAATAGTTGTAACAAATCAAAAGGGCGGCGTTGGAAAAACCACTACCTGCGCCGCATTTACAGGAATTTTCAGGAGCAGGGGCAAATCGGTTCTTGCCATAGATATGGACCCGCAGGGAAACCTTTCCTTTTCACTCGGAACGGAAGATAGGGGCTATACAATTCACGATGTTATGAAGGGCGAATGCTCCATAAGGGATGCAATCAAAACCACGCATATATGCGATGTGATAACCTCAAATATTCTTCTTTCGGGAAGCGAGCTGGAGCTTACATCCGAACGGCGGGAATATATTCTTAGGGAAATCCTTAAAAGCGTAAAGAACGATTATGATTATATTATAATAGATACGCCGCCTGCGCTGTCGGTTCTTACGATAAACGCTTATACGGCCGCCGACGACCTTATTATCCCCATGACGCCCGAAATCCTTTCGCTTCAGGGAATTGCTCAGCTTAGAGAAACAATATTGGCGGTCAAGAGATATTATAATAAAAAGCTGAATGTCAGGGGGATTCTTCTGACGAAGTATGTGCCTAAGCAAAAGCTCGCAACAGAGGTTGAGGAAATGGTGCAGATTATTGCAGACCAGCTCGGAACAGTGGTTCTCGACACAAAAATATCCGTTTCGGTCGCCGCTGCGGAAGCCCCCGCACATCAGGAGGTTCTTACGACATATTCCCCGAACTGCAAGGCGGCGAGGGATTATGTTAAGGTCTGCGAGTATCTTTATCCCGAAATTGCAAGGAAAAAGTAGGCGGCTCGGCGTTTATGAAACAGAGCGAAGCCGAATTAAATTACTAAGGAAGTAACGGTTTATGGCAGCAAAGTCGGAAAAAAATATATCTCATAAAACCGATGCGGTTATGAAGCTGCTTACGGGCGGAAATCTTGCCGTTAATCCTATGCTTGACAATGAGTTCAAGCAGTCGGTTATCGAAATGCATACCTCCGACAGCTTTGCCGACGATGCGAGAAGCGGTGAGCGTGATTCGGAGCGCAAGGAAAAAAAGACGGGGAGCGCAACCGAAATCTGCATAAGCTCGGAGCTTATTACGGAAATTCTTCCCGTTGCTTTGAAAAGATTTCACTGCTGCACCTGTGAAAAGTGCTTCGCCGAGGCTATGGCGGATGCGCTTGAGTCCATCCCTGCTATTTCTGTGAAAATAAGGAACGGCGCTGATATGAAAAAGGCTGAGAATATGAGAAAAAGCAGCCGCAGCGGTGTTATGAGAGAGATTGTAAAAATCGTCATCGCAAGGCGCGGGCTTCCAAGGCATCAATAGGTTTAATTTAAAGACTGCTGCACGGATTTGTGCGGCGGTCTTTTCGTTTTATTGGGAAAATACTGAGGGTATATTGTGCAGAAACCTGTTCGGAGAGTATATTTATCCCTGCTTGCTTGTGCAATTATCACAAATTGTTAACAAAAAATTGCAATTTTTTCGACCATTAATGATATATCTTGTGATATTTAGAAAAAATTCATATATTTTTCAATAAAAAATTGTTACATTCTGAACCATTAAAATTGCTGAGAACTCTTGTAATTAAGTGAAAAAAGGTATATACTTATCATAGGTGTACTTTACGTTTTTTTAAGGTAAATCATCTGTTTTTAGTAGGATATACGCCGCATTTCTATAGAAATACCCTGAACGGAGGTTGCTTATGGGTCTTTTCGATAATTCAATTCAGAGCTATTCTGAACAGGCTCTCGATGCTGCATGGTACAAGCAGCAGGTTATTTCAAACAATATCGCCAACAGCTCAACGCCCGATTATAAGGCGAAAACCGTAGAATTTGGGCTTATACTCAAGGAAGCAAAGTGTAAGTGCAAATATCATACGCCCGATGAGGACGGGGAAAGCAGAGTTTCGTTTTCCGTTTCCACTACATATGAAACAAATACAAATCAGCTCCTTAACGGAAATAATGTTGATATGGAAAAGGAAGCCCTTGACCTTGCGGATGTTCAGTATCAGTACAGCGCGCTGATGGATCAGATGAATAACAACTATGCCATGATCCGCACCGCTATTACAAAGTGATGTAAGGAGGTTCTTCATGTCATTTTTAAGCTCACTCGATATAGGCGGTTCGGCCCTTTCGGCGCAGCGTCTTAGGATGGATATTATTTCCCAGAATATCGCCAATCAGGAAACATATAACACAGCCGTCGGTGAAGATCCTTACTGCCGTCAGCTTGTGGTTTTCTCCGAAAAAAAGACGTTCAGCGATGTTATGAACAGCTATGAAACCGATGATGATTCCCCGAAATACAGCAGGGGCACATATTATCTCAACCATCAAAATAAGTATAAATATGCGGGAGTTACCGTTGCGGCTGTTATTGACGACGATGCGGAATTTGTTCCCGTGTACGAACCGGATAATCCCCTTGCCGATGAGGATGGATACATTTACAAAAGCAATGTTGACAATACCAAGGAGCAGATTGACCTCCTTGCCGCTCAGCGTTCCTACGAAGCGAATGCATCCGCAATTTCCGCTGTAAAGGCAATGCTTTCCAAGGCAATGACCCTTAACGGCAGGCAGTAAAACTCTTATTCATAAAGAAAGGCTGAATTAAATTATGTTTATAGTTCCTATTTCAAGTTCGATTTCACCCGTTTCACCCGTTGAATCCCTTTTTGACAAGGAGGAGGACGTAAGCTCGGTATCGGAGGATACTCCCCAATTCTCGGACGTGTTCAAGGAGATTTTTAACGATGTTCAGGAAACCCAGGCTCAATCTCAGGAGGATTCCATAAAGCTTATTCAGGGCGATATTGACGATCTTCACACCATTTATAATAATATGACCAAAGCATCTGTTGCGGTTGAAACCTTTGTCGCAGTGAAAAATGCGGCGGTTGATGCTTATAACCAAGTGCTTCAGATTTCTATGTAAGCTTTTGGTATGGGCTGTGCGGAAATTCCTGCCGTGGGGACAGTTGATTTTTGCGCCGTCACAATTTTTATTCGGAAAGGGAAAATCATAAAATGGATATGAAAGAACAGCTTTCTAAGATTATGGCTTCTTTCAAGCAGTTCTGGGATGCCCAGGAGAAGAAAAGGAAAATTGCGTATATTGCTGTTATCGTTGCAATTCTTCTTATTGCGGTAATTGTCGCTATTATACTTAATAAAAAAGATTACGTTGTTTTGTATGAGGGGCTTGAAACCTCGGAGGCTTCGGAGATCGCCGCCCAAATTCAGGAGCTTGGATATGAGGTAAGCCTTAAATCGGACGGAACGGTTACGGTTCTTAAGGGCACGGAGGATACGCTGACCATGCAGATGGCTCAGCTCGGTTATCCGAAAAGTAACCTTACATATGACCTTTATACATCCAATGTTGATATGTTTTCAACCGAATCGGAGAAGAAGGAGTATGCAAGGATGGCTTTGGAAAGCCGTTTGAGCGCTATTGTCGGTTCATTGGACGGGGTTCAGAAGGCTACGGTTACGCTCTCGATTCCCGAGCAGAAGAATACGGTTATTTCTTCGCTCAGGCAGGAGCCTACGGCTTCGGTTGTCGTTTACCTCAGCGATAATACATCGCTTACAAACGATCAAATTTACGGTATTACCCACATCGTTCAGATGAGCTATGCGGGACTTACGGAGGACAACATCTCAATCGTTGACGGATATGGTATACCGCAGATTGCGGGGGAAACCCCAATCGATGTTGTTGCGGATGAAACAAGAAAATTTGCGTTTAAAACAAATCTTGAAAATTCAATAAAAAATAAGGTGCTGGAGCTTCTTGTTCCCATTTACGGCGAGGACGGAGTTTCCGCTGCGGTAAATATGGTGCTTGATTTTGACAGCAAGGTTTCGGAAACCACCGATTACTCCGCCGACGGAACGGGAAACACGGGCGTTCTTCAGCACGGCGATGCCACAGAAGCCAGCGGCGGCACTACCTCTGACGGCGGCGTTGTCGGAGTTGAAACAAATGCTGATGATACATATCCGACAGGCGATACGGACGGAACGGGCGCATGGACGGAAAATTCCGTTTCAAACACATACCTTGTCGATACATACAAGGAGCAGGTTGAAAAGGCGGGATATGACATCGAAAGCCTTTCAATCTCGGTGGTTATTTATACGGACTATATCTCCGAGGCGCAGAGGCAGGATCTTGTCAGCCTTGTTGCGAATGCGGGAAGCGTAAATCCCGAAATTGCCCAGGACGTTGTTACGGTTACAAACTTCGCTAAGTTTGATGATACTATCGGAGTTGACGAGGCTCCCGTTTATCTGTTCGGTCTTACCTTTGATCAGCTTATTGTTGCTGCGGCTGTGCTGCTTATTTTGCTTATCATTATTATTGTCGTTCTTATTATTACCTCGAGAAGCGCAAAGAGCAAGCGCATGAAGTTCGAGCAGCAGGTTCTCGCCGCAAGCATTGCGGAGGATGGGGAGGACGATGCTATTGTCGATTCCTTTACCCTTGACCTTGACGGAAGACACGCTGAGGTTCCGAGCTTGCTTGATGCTTCGGGCGAGGAAACGAAGGAAACCGTTATCAGGCGTGAAATCAGTGATTTTGCGAAGAACAGTCCGGAAATTGTGGCTCAGCTTCTCAGGAACTGGATGAAAGACGAGGGGGAGGAATAAGTTATGCCCGATATAGAGGAGCTTACTTCTATTCAAAAGGCCGCGCTGGTTGTTACGACAATCGGTGCGGAAAATGCGGCTTTTGTATATAAAAGACTTTCCGAGGACGATGTTGAAAGGCTTACATACGAAATATCCTGCCTGCCCTACGTTGATGCCACCACTGCGGATGAGGTGCTTAACGAATTTTACGAGCTTTGCCTTACCCAAAAGGTTATTACCGAGGGCGGCATAGATTATGCAAGGTCGGTTCTTGAAAAGGCATATGGCGTTGAACAGGCTAACAAGCTTATGGAGCGTGTTTCAAAGTCAATGCAGACAAAGGCTTTCGAGTTTGTGCGGAAATCCGACTACAAGAACCTGCTTGCAATTATTCAGAACGAAAGTCCTCAGACAATTGCGCTGGTGCTTTCCTACGTCAAGTCGGAGCAGGCTTCGGCGGTTCTTCAGGAATTGCCGAGGGAAAAGCGTGTTGAGGTTGTTGAGAGAATCGCAAAGATGGAGTCGGCGTCGCCTGAAACCGTTAAATCCATCGAGGACACCCTGGAAAGGAAGTTTGCCGCGGTTATTTCCATGGATCTTACAACCGTTGGCGGCATAAACTTCGTTGCCGATGTCCTCAACAAGGTAGACAGAGGAACGGAGAAATACATTTTCGACGAGTTATCAAGCAGAGATCCAAGCCTTGTGGAAGAAATCAAAAAGAAGATGTTCGTATTCGAGGATATTCTCGGATTGGATTCCATGTCTATCCAGCGTTTTATCAGAGATGTCGAAACAAAGGATTTGGCTGTGGCTATCAAGGGTTCAAACGCCGAGGTTGCCGCTGCGCTGTACGCAAATATGCCGCAGAGAATGCAGGAATCCATTCAGCAGGAAATCGAATATCTGCATAATATCCGTATTCGTGACGTTGACGAGGCTCAGCAGAGAATCGTTGGCATCATAAGGCACTTGGAAGAAGAAGGCGAGCTTGTTATCGGTAAGGGCGGAGAGGACGAGATAATTGCTTAATATATATAAATCCCGTTCCTACGGTCTTGGCGAGCCGGTAACGATTGACAATACCGTCGTTATCCCCTCCGATGAGCCTGAACCCGAGGAGGTATCCGAGGAGGATATCCTCCTTAAACAGGAGGAGGAGAAGAAAGCCGAGGAGCAAAGGTTTCGGAAAACGGTTGACGCCGAGGTTGCAAGAATTATTGAAGCAAGGCGAGGCGAAATCGAGCAGGAACGTTCGAAAATTATCGAAACTGCTAAGAAGTCTGCTCAGTCTATGGCGGAGGATGCTAAATCCACCACCGCCGCAGTTCTTGAGAGGGCGTCTAAGGAATGTGCGATTCTAAAGGAAAAAGCTAAGGCGGAGGGCTTTAAGGAGGGTTTTGACGAGGGCAAAAGACAGTCCATCGAAAAATGCTTGAAGTATGTTGATGCTTCCGCACAGCTTCTGTCGGATATAAACGCCCGAAAGGACGCTTATTATATAGAAAATGAAGAGGAACTGCGTGAAACCCTGTTTTGCATGGTTGAAAAAATAACCAAGGAGGAGCTTAAATCCGATCCGCAGGTTATCGAAAGAATCATTGCCGATGCGGCTAAGGCTTTCCGTAATTCCGATTATATCAAAATCTCTCTTGCGGAGGGTGAGGTTTCAAGGAAAATCAAGACGGATGAAAAGCTTATTAAGCAGCTTATCCCCTATGTTCCCGATATTGACATTGAAATTCTGCCCGATGCGGAGGATGGAACGGTTATTCTTGATAACGGCGAGGAAATTGCCGACGCTTCCGTTCCGACTCAGCTTGAATTTCTTAAGGAAATCCTTAAAAATACAAGAGGAGATAATAACGACTGATTGTATAGATTATTTGATAATATACTATTTGGAGAAATACCGATATGAATTTCGCAGCCATTCGTGAAGAGGTAAAAAATGCCGATATTTACAGGCATCAGGGCAAAATTGAAAAAATTATCGGTATGACTGTTGAAGCAACCGGACCCGAATGCAATATTGGCGATGTTTGCCGCATTTTTCGCAAGGGCTCGGATGAGTTTATCTACGGCGAAGCGGTTGGATTCAACCAAGGCAAGGTTGTGCTGATGCCTTATACCGATATTGAGGGTATAGGCCCCGGCTCAATAGTCGACAACACGGGAAAACAGCTTGAAGTCAGCGTTGGCGAAGCTCTTGTCGGAAGAATTATCAATGCTATAGGGGAGCCTATTGACGGAAAAGGCCCGATTAAAACAACGGCAAGCTACCCCATTGCGGGAAATCCCGTAAATCCGCTGACAAGACCCCGAATTGATGACATAATTCCTTTCGGAGTGAAGGCGATTGACGGTTTGCTGACAATAGGCAGAGGTCAGCGTATGGGAATTTTCGCAGGCTCGGGCGTTGGTAAATCCACGCTGCTCGGCATGATTGCACGAGAGGTTGAGGCGGACATAAACGTTATAGCCCTTGTCGGAGAGCGTGGACGTGAGGTTCTTGAGTTTATCGAAAGGGACTTGGGAGAAAAAGGCATGGCTCGCTCGGTTTTGGTGGTTGCAACCTCCGATCAACCCTCCATGATGAGAAATAAATGCCCAATGACTGCGACCGCTATTGCGGAGTACTTTAAGGATCAGGGCAAGAACGTGCTTCTGATGATGGATTCCCTTACACGTTACGCTATGGCTCAGCGTGAGATTGGCCTTGCGACAGGTGAAGCGCCGATCGCGAGGGGATATACGCCGTCGATTTACACGACTATGCCCAAGCTTCTTGAAAGGGCGGGAAACTTTGAAACAGGCTCAATAACGGGAATTTACACCGTCCTTGTTGAAGGCGATGATACCAACGAGCCTATTTCCGATACTGTAAGAGGTATTATTGACGGACACATTATTCTTTCGAGAAAGGTTGCCGCAAGAAACCACTATCCCGCAATAGAAATCCTTGAATCGGTATCAAGACTTATGTCGGAAATTGCCGATAAGGAGCATAAGGATGCGGCGGCAAAGCTGCGAAACCTTATGTCGGTTTACAATGCTAACTATGACCTCGTTTCAATAGGCGCATACAAAAAGGGAACTAATCCCGCGCTGGACGAGGCGCTTAAAAAAATAGACAAGATCAACGCCTTTTTGCAGCAGGCAACGGATGAAGCCTTTAGCTTCGATGAAACCGTTAAAATGCTGAAGGATGCCGTAAAATAAGCGGAGGTAATGATTTTTGAAGCGTTTTGAATTTTCTCTAAATAAGCTTATGGATTATAAGCAGCAAATTCTTGACAGAGAAAAAAATGACCTTGCCCATCTTCGTATCCAGCAGCAGCAGATGATGGATGAAAAGGATCAGCTCGAAAAGACCCTCAAGCGTTCAGCCGATGAGTTCAGGGAGCTTTCAGGCAAGGGAATAACAGTTATGCAGATAACAATGTTCAAGGGATATCACCAATCGCTTAGAATGCAGATAAAAGAGCTTGAGGAATCCATTGAAAAAATGGAGGTAAAGGTTCAGAAGCAGCTTGGGGTTGTCGTTGAAGCAACCAAGGAGGTTTCCTCCCTTGAAAAGCTGGAGGAAAAGCAGCTGGAGGATTACAACTTCAAGGTCGCAAAGGCGGAGGAGCAGTTCATATCGGAATACGTTATGAACAGCACCTACAGATAACGGTATAAGCCGAAAGGTTTATATAGATTATGTTTTTATAAGGAGGTGTGTAAAAATGAACATAACAAGTATGCTCAATGCTATGATTGGAACATCAACTGACTTTACAGCCAATATGATGTCGGTCAGCGGGGACGATTTTACGACGAGCTTTAACGACGTTCTCGGAATGACTGCGGCATCCTATGCGGATTCTTCGGAAGGCGTTGTCGATGAAACAGGCGGCTTGAACCTGATTGAAGAGGATAAGGCTTCCTTTTCCGAGCTTACAACTGAGCTTGCGGAGGAGATTGCCGATGCGGATGACAGCGTTATTGCGGCTGCGGTTAAGCTCCTTCAATCGGTTGGGAAGGCTGTCGAGAAGCTTTACGGCACGGGTTCCGAATCGTTGTACGATGATGATTCCGATGAAACGGACAGCGTTGTTAAGGTTTTCACCGTTATGATTAAAATGATTACGGTGGATTCCGATGAGGAAAACTCCGATGAAGAAACGGTTTCCCTCGATTCTGTTCTTGCGGGGCTTTCGGATGCCATTAAGGCGGGACTTGACGAGGAAAAGGATACCTCTGAAATTCTTGAGGAGCTTGAAAAGGCTCTCGGTTCGGATGATAGCGCTCTTGCGGATGCTGTTATGACGGTTCTTTGCGCAATGTCGGGAATAGATACTTCGGCTGAGGATTTTGACCTTTCTTCCGCAGAGATCACCGATGATGCGCTTGCAAAGCTCGGAACAGCTTCGGATATTCTTTCAAAGGAGATTTCTCCATATGAAAAGGCGGAGCTTGTCGTTGGAATCATAAAGAACGAGTCGGACAGCGTTGTAAAGTTTGCGGATTATATCTCAAACAGCAGAAAATCCGAGTTTCCCGAAATCGAAAAGGACATGGGCATTATGTCAAGCAGAAGCCTGAGCGGCAATTCCAGAGTAAACGACGCTTCATCTCAATTTGAGGAGATTAAACCCGTTAAGCAGGACGATTCCTCCGAGGATAACGGTTTAAACAATCTCTTTGCGAATGACTTCCGATTCCGTCAGCTGCAGGGTTCCGATGAAACGGCTTTCACCGAGGAAACTCAGACGGTTTATAAGGAGCTTGGCGAGTTTGTGGAAATTCAGGTCACGGAAAAGATTTCCGAGGCTGTTTCCGAGGGAGGAGTTCAGGAGCTTACAGTCGTTCTTAAACCCGAAAGCTTGGGCGAAATCGCCGTTAAGCTGGTATCCGATGAAAGCGGCGCAGTTTCCGTAGTTCTTGCGGCTTCAAATCCCGAGGTTGGAAAGGCTCTCAGCATAAACGCTTCGGCGCTTGCGGAGGAGCTTTCAAAGCAGAACGTTGAGGTGAGCGATATTAATGTCGTTAATCCAAGTGAGGCAAGCTCTTATATGGGTCTTGACTTTACAAACCAGGGCTTCAACCGCAAAAATGACGGCGGTGATGCTTCGCAGAGCGACTCGGGCGGCAGCGGAAGAAACGTTGGAGCAATAAATTCCGATATAAATGCGGCTGACGAGGTCAGGGCGCAAAGATTATTAAAGGAGGCTAAATTATGGCTGACAGCATAAGCGGACTTTCCATTGAAAGCGTAAGCGGCGCATATTCAAAGTACAGCAACACTACTGTTGATACAGACTCGGGCGATGATACCTCATCATATATCGACTTTGAGAGCTATCTTAAAATTCTTGCAGCTCAGATGTCAAATCAGGATTTTAATGATCCTATGAGCGACTCTGAAATGCTCCAGCAGATGGCATCCTACTCGATGCTTGAGGGTATTCAGGCGATGACCGAACAGGCCAACATAACCTATGCGGCATCACTTGTCGGCAAGGCTGTTACAGTGAATGACAACGGAACGTATGATACGGGACTTGTTGATTCAGTAGTTGTCGACAGCGGCACGGCATACCTTGTAATAAACGGTTACAAATACGAGGTGGATGATATTACCAACATAGCTGATGCGGATATTTACAACAAGCTTTCTCTTCTTATCGATCAGGAAGTAACCGCAACATCGAGCGGCGTAAGCAAGACAGGCACGGTTACAAACGTCCTTATTATTGACGGCGAGGGTTACGTTGTTGTTGACAGCGATTACCTCTATTCCCTCAGTGATATTACGCTTAACAGCAGCTCAAGCAGTACAACATCCTCAGACAGCACAGATGAAAGCACAGAAGAAAGCGCGGACTCCGACGGTGAAAGTGATTCCGTCGAATATGCCAGTTTAAGCTCAGATACAGATACGGTAACAGCCTATAATATGGTACAGAACAGCACTGTTTCCGCCTTGGGATATAGGGCGCAGTCGGCTGCACTTTTTGATGAGCTTATGAGCACCATTGACGCAATCAGCGGAAATGATACCCAAACACAGACGGAAACCGAAATTATTCCCGATGTGTCAGGCTATGAAACGGTCACAATTACTTATTTGGACACCATTGACTATGCGGCAGGCGTTTTTGCGGACGATGATGAGATTCTCGAGGTTCTCTCGGCAGGGTCGGTATCCGCAGTAAATGATTCCGAAAGCAATGTTGCTTCAACAAGCAAAGTGAGCGCAGCGTCGTCGCGTTCCCTCAGAAGCGGCAATTATGATGTTAAGCTTACGGCTTCAAACCTAAGCTCAGTTGCTGCATCAGCAAGGAACGACAGGGTTTCCTCCATTCTGACGAATGATGAGGTATACACGGTTCTCAATGATGATTCCTACAACACAAGGTACAGCTCAAGATACGGTCTTGAGGTTCAGTCGGATACAAAGCCCGGCATTTCAACCTCCGATTGTGAGCCGCACAGGCTTAACGCTTCGGAATACCCGGAGGAAACTGCTCTTGCGGATTCGCTTGGCACAAAGATGTATGATGTAAAATACATTAATAACCATGACATTACTTCAAGAATAGATACCTCAACGGTTATCGGAACAACAATGAGCGGCAGGGAAATTACCGAAATAGGCTACAGCGGTGAAGGCAAGCTCGGTGAGGTCGTTACCTTTAAGGATGGAACGCAGAGAGTTGAAATTCTTCTCGATAACGGAAATTCATGCTGGCTTAATACCTCGGGAAACTATACTCTCGATGAAATATGCGATTTTAACTGCACGCCCGGTTCACTTACGGGAAAGCTTACACCGTTTGAAATCGCTATAAGAAATTATTCGAGGGAAAAGACATCCTCCGATTATGCAAGTATGTCGGCATTTAAGTCGCAGCTTGTTTCCATGGGAGTTGGCGTTACAACCGCTTGACTTAAATAAAATATCGGCGAAAGGCAGGTGCTGCATAAATGCTTATCAGTGAATTGCTGCAGACCAGGGGTGTGCCGATTACAACGGGCAGAGTTACGGGTTTTTCGGACAGTACACAGGAATCCCAAAAGAACTCCGATCCCCAAAACAGCGGATTTGCAAAGGAATTGCAGTCACAGCTGGAGGAACAGCAGAAAACCGCCGCAGAGGGAGTTGTTTTTTCAAGGCACGCAATGGAAAGAATCTCCGAAAGGCAGATCGACCTTGATTCGGAAAACACTCTTGAAAGGCTTAATAAGGCGGTGGAGCTTGCGGGCGAAAAAGGCTCGAATGATGCCTTGGTCATGATAGGCTCAAATGCGTTTATTGTAAGCGTAAAAAACAACAAGGTTATTACCACGTTATCCGCAGATGATATGCAGGGGAATATTTTTACAAACATTGATTCCACTGTTATAATGTAAGCGGAAAAGGCTGCATAAAAAATGATTGGACCTAACGGAAATCAATCCGTCCCGACCGAATGACGGACGGAAATGCAGCCATATAAATGATAAATTCTTATTAAGGAGTGCATTTTAATATGATTAGATCCCTTTACTCAGGCGTTTCAGGTCTTACCTCGCATCAGACTAAAATGGATGTTATAGGTAACAACATTGCCAATGTTAATACATATGGCTTTAAGTCCTCGAGAACTTCATTCAGCGACATTTACTATCAGTCGGTAAAATCCGCAACCGCAGGTTCGGAAACCTATGCCGGAAACAACCCTTCAAGCGTAGGCTACGGCGTTCAGGTTGCTTCAATCGACAAGGATATGTCGCAGTCGTCCTTCCAGTCAACAAACAGAACTCTTGACCTTGCAATCAGCGGAGATGGATTCTTTGCATTGGGCGCTTTCTCATCAAATGCAGACGGCAGCGCTCCCGCCGATACAGCTTCGCCCGATTCACTTACATATACAAGAAACGGTAACTTCGGCATAGACAGCGCAGGAAACCTTGTTTCCAATGATAACAGATTTGTGCTCGGTACAAGAAATTCCACAGACGGCCTTCACCTTACGGGCGATGCGAGCGCAAAGGCTCTTGCTGCCATAGGCCTTGAGGACAACAACGGCGACAATAAGATTACTTCAAGCGACTATACATATGAGAACACTATTAATATAAACGACCTTATTCAGGAGGCTTACGGAATTTACACCGACTCCGAAACAGGCTACCTTTATACTGACCGTGTACCTGTTCCCGTTACAAAGGACCGTACCGTAACGGATGATGACGGAAATACGACAACCATAACGGAGGTTGTGGGCTTTACACAGGGCGAACCCAGCGCAGACGGCACGCTTTACCTTTGCGACATAAACGGAAATTATATAACATACGAGCCGTCAGGCGATGATACCGCTCTTGGCGTTGCAACATACACAATGGCTTATACGGAGGATGACGGCACTGAGGTTGAGGCGTCAATAGGTTATTTGGTAACCGTTGTGGATGATTCAACCGAAACCGGATACGCTTTCGAGGCAGACGGTGATGTTGATGCGGATGATCCGCCGCTTACATTGGAGGAGGACGGCGTTCTCGGAACATTCACTTACGCCGACCTTTCGGGATTCACTATCGGTTCGGATGGTGTTATCACGGTAACCTACAACAATCAGATTAAGGCAATTGCCCGCATTGAAATCACAGTATTTGATAACCCTGAGGGCCTTCTTGAGGTCGGCGACACAAGCTATTCCGAAACAACAGCGTCGGGCGCAGGTAAGGTTAAAAGTGCAGGCGATGAGGGTGCGGGTACAATAGCTTCAAATAAGCTTGAGATGTCAAACGTTAACCTTGCTCAGGAATTCTCCGATATGATCGTTACACAGAGAGGATTCCAGGCTAACGCCAGAATTATCACAACCTCTGACACAATGCTTGAAGAACTTGTAAACCTTAAGAGATCATAATAGATAATTTTACGCCGGAAAGGGCGGGTTCGATATGCCGAATCTCGGCATTATGCCACCGCCCTTGCAGGCGTTTTTACAGGGGTGGAGCAATTACAATGATTATTTTAACAAGATGCAATGGGACAACCATTATGCTTAACGAAAGCCATATCGAGCTTGCGGAGGAAACTCCCGATACTGTTATTACAATGCTTAACGGCCACAGATATATCGTACAGGAAAAAATTGAGGATATTATCGAAAAGTCTGCTGAATTCCGCAGACACTGCGCCGCTGATTACGAAAATTCAGGGAATTAAGCGTTTAAAACGCTGCCCTTAACATAAATGGCGCCTTATTTCGAGGAGAGCTGCGTTTAACACCCCAATCCAATGGGGAAAATACAGCCGCTGCCGATAAACCGTTCGTCGGGTTCGGCGGAAGGGCTTTGAATTTGCTAAATATTTTGCTGTAAATTATAAAATTTGGAGGTTTTAACCGTATGAACATTTCCGGCGTTATAGGTTTTGTACTTGCCCTCGGATTTATCATCTGGGGAATTATGAATGGAGGAGAAATAAGTAACTTTATTGACCCGCCTTCAATCGCAATCGTTGTCGGAGGTACAGTCGGTGCGTTAGTTTTTACATATCCGCTTTCTGTCCTTAAAAACACGGGAAAAATGCTTAAAATAGCGTTCTTCCCGACAAAGTACGACCCCGAAAGGTATATTACCGAGATGGTTGAGCATTGTAAAACAGCAAGAATGAAGGGTATTCTTGCCCTTGAAGAAAGCGCCAACGCCTGCACAGACCCGTTTATGAAATCAGCGCTTATGCTTATAGTTGACGCAAACGATTCGGACAAGATTAAGTCAATGCTCGATGATTCCATCGATTTTATGTGCGAGCGGCACGAGAACAACTATGCGCTTTGGGTAAAGGGTTCAGCCGTTGCGCCTGCAATGGGTATGGTAGGTACGCTTGTCGGACTTATTAATATGCTTGCTTCAATGGATGTAACAAGCTCGGATTCGGCGGCATCGCTCGGCGCAAGTATGTCAACGGCGTTGGTTACAACTTTTTACGGCTGTATTATCGCCCACGTTATATGCGGACCTATAGGAAATCTCTGTAAATATAACCACAATCAGGAAATTCTCTGCCTCCAAATCATTGAGGAGGGCACGCTTGCGATTACCGCAGGAGCTAACCCGCGTTACGTTGAGGAAAAGCTCAGAATGATGCTTCCCGCAAATGTTAAATCAAAGAAGCCGAAGGGATCTTCAGCCGCCGCTTCGGAATAATTGCACAAATATTGCGCTGATATTTTTAAAATATTTTGAGAATAACTATGGAAATTTGTTTGAAAATATGTTATAATAATCTATCAGCTGATGAAGGACTGCGCTTGTTAATCAAATGATTGCAAATGTTCCATTATCAGGCTCTGATTGAGAGGTGGTTTGCAGTGGCGAGAAAACGAGGGGGAAATGAAGAAGAAGGCGGAAGCTGGATGGACACCTATGGCGACATGGTTACACTGATGCTTACGTTTTTCGTTCTGCTCTTTTCAATGTCGTCAATGGATATGAGTAAATGGCAGTATATTGCCGAAGCATTTTCAAAGGGCAAAATTTCGGATACCGAAATAAGAGTCGTTGGCGAACCGGACCCCGAAAACGACCCGACCGCCGTCTATGATGACACCGTCCCCGAAATTAATGAGGACGAGGAGGAAATTGTTGATTTTGAGGACTTCTTCATGTACCTCAAGGAAGTCGTTGTTACAAACAATCTCCAGGAAAGCGTTGAGGTAGAGATGTCCGATACGGGCGTTTATATGCGATTCCGAGATAATGTATTTTTTGCCGGCGACAGCGATGTGCTGTTGGACGAGGGCAAGTATATCCTCGATATTATTTCGGATGGCATAAGGGCTGTTAATGAAATGGTATATGCCATTAAGGTCAGCGGTCATACAGCCGCAAGCGCTTCATCCGAGGTTAATGAGTGGGATTTGTCGTCCGGCAGAGCCAATGCTGTTATAAATTATATGCTGAGCCTTGATGCCTGCGATTCGGAAAAGTTTTCCTCTGCGGGATATGGCAAAAACAGGCCCCTCGAAAGCAATGACACCGAGGAAGGCAGGCGGCAAAACCGCCGTGTTGAGATTGTGTTTATCAGAAATGATATGGATTTCACCGATCCCGATGTTTTGAACGAGCTTCTTCAGCTCGAATTCGGCAATAATTTTGTTCTTCCCTCCGGCGCAGATGGCAGCAGCATGGAAGACAGCTCCGATGCCAATGATTCCGCTTCGGATATAACTGAGGACAGCGGAAGAAGCGACCCCGACAGGGATTATGTATCCAAGGAAGATGTTATTGCTGAGATGCAGAACAGCAAGGCGGCCGCCGAGTGACGGTTTGCGCCTTATCTGCACGGTGCAGCTTTAAACCCCATAGGGAAAGGAATGATCTGTATATATGGCTGACGTACTGTCGCAAAGCCAGATTGACGCGCTTCTGAACAGCTTTTCATCGGAAGGCACTAAGGCTTTGGACGAGATTGAGGAGCAAGCCAGTGAAAAGAAAATAAAGACCTATGATTTTAAGATGCCGAAAAAGTTTACCAAGGAGCAGCTTAAAGTCATTGACGGAATATTTGAGAATTATTCACGAGTGCTTTCCTCATACCTTACAGGTCTGCTGCGTGTTTACTGTAAGGTTGAGGTTCTTCAGATAGAAGAACAGCTTTATTATGAATTTAACAACGCCTTGCCGGATTATGTTATGATGGCAATGATTAATATGGGCATAACGGACGACGACATTCCCGAAACAAATTGTATTCTTCAGCTTTCCAACCCGATTTCCTACACAATGATGGACAGACTTATGGGCGGCGCAGGAAGCTACAGTGACCGCAACAGGGATTTCACCGAGATAGAGGTTGGGCTTATGACCAACGTACTAAAGAAGATGGCGTCGCTGCTCAAAGAACCGTGGGGAAGCTACATAGACATAAATCCCATGCTCACAACCATTGAAACCAATTCCCGTGTTGTTCAGTCGATTTCACCCGATGAGGTTACAATCATTGTAATGCTTGAGATGGAAATAAAGGATATAAAGAACACAATTTCAATCTGTATTCCCGCTATCGGACTTGAATCAATAATGTCTAAGTTCGGTGATAAGTGGGCAAGAACCACCAAAAAGCTTGATCCAAAGCGTGAAAAGGAACGCCGCATTTCGCTTATGGATGCAATAAAGGATTCCGAGCTTAAAATCGATGCGGTTCTTTGCGACACCGTCCTCGATCTTTATGACGTTCTTACACTTCAGCCGGGGGATGTTATTCCGCTTAATATTCCGATCGATAAAAATATTACCGTCAAAATCGGCGATAATCTTTGGTTCGATGGAAAGCTTGGAATAAAGAACAACAGAAAAGCAGTGAAAATCGATAATATATATAAAGAATTGAGGTAACAATAATAATGAGCGATGAAAAACTTGTTGTTGACGGCTTCGGCGAAGTCGAAATGGACGCTATCGGTGAGATTATGAACATCACCATGGGTTCGGCGGCAACTGCTGTTTCAAATATGCTTTCGGCAAAGGTATGGATTACTACGCCATCAGTTACCATGGTTAAGTCTGACGAGCTTTCATTTCCTGAGCTTGAACCGTCCATTATGGTTAGGATTAAGTATATTCAGGGCGTTGCGGGACAGAATGTTCTTGTCCTTAAACAAAATGATGTTCAGCTTATCCTTGATCAGCTTATGGGACTTCCGCTGGAGGTTACCGATGATTTTGAGTTTGACGAAATGAATATCTCGGCGGTCTGCGAGGTTATGAACCAGATGATGGGCGCATCCGCAACGGCGCTCTCCGAAATAATCGACACAGCGGTGGATATTTCAACCCCCGAGGCTTTTGTTCAAAAGAGCGATTCGGAATCGGTTACAAGCCTTTACGAAATAACCGACGACATTGTAGTAAGCATTAAATTCAACATCACAATCGATGGTGTTATCAACTCGGAGTTTATATCCGTTCTTACCATTGACCTTGCAAAGGAAATGGCGGAGAAAATGATGGCAGGGTACAGCATTTCCACCGACGATACCGATACGGCGGCCGCTCCTGCAGCGGATACCTCGGCGGATAATCTCTCAGGCGGAGGTTCAACGCTTTCACAAGCGGAGATTGAGGCTCTTCTTAATGGCGGAGCAGCTGCTTCGAGCGAACCTACTCCCACACCTGCACCGACTCCTGCGCCCGCACCCGCGCAGAACGCCGCTCCGCAGGGCGCATACCCGCAGCAGCCTATGCAGGGGGGAATGCCGCAGTATGGATACGATCCGAATATGCAGCAGGGCGTGCCGCCATACGGAATGTATCAGCAGCAGCCCATGATGTACCAGCAGCCATATGGCTACGCTCAGCAGCAGCCCGCTCCGATGATGAACATTCAGCCGGTTCAGCTTCAGAACTTTGCTACATATAATAATAGCAGCCTTACACATGAGCAAAACGACAACCTTAAGCTTCTTATGGATGTTCCGCTTAATGTTTCCGTTGAAATCGGTTCAACAACCAAAAAGGTTAAGGAGATTCTTGAATTTACCCAGGGAACAATTATTGAGCTTGAGCGTCAGGCAGGCGCTCCCGTTGATATTATTGTAAACGGTAACCTTATTGCAAAGGGAGATGTTGTTGTTATTGACGATAATTTTGCAGTAAGAATTACAGAGATAATTAAATCGAAATTTTTAGATAATTTAGGTAAGGAGTAAATTATTATGGATAAGAAGATTATGCTTGTTGACGACGCGGCTTTCATGAGGATGATGATTAAGGATGCGCTCACAAAGAACGGCTACACCAATATTATTGAGGCCGCAGACGGTGAGATTGCCTGCAACACATATGCAAACGAACACCCCGACCTTGTTATTATGGACATTACAATGCCCAATAAGACGGGTATAGAAGCTCTTAGGGATATAAAGGCAAGCGATCCTTCGGCGAAGGTTGTTATGTGCTCCGCTATGGGTCAGGAGGCTATGGTTGTTGAAGCAATCAAGCTTGGCGCCCTTGACTTTATCGTTAAGCCGTTTAAACCGGACAGAATTCTTCAGACAGTTCAGAAGGTTCTCGGCTAAGTTCTTTTTCTGCTATGCGGAGGTTACGGCGTGTCTGAAATTTTTACGATAATTTGTGCGCTTTTAGGCGTTATAGGCTTAATTTTTATTACATATTACGCTGTAAGGTGGCTGAATAAAAAATTCCGCGGCGCAGGCTGGAATGGTCCGCAGAACGGGATAAAAATTGTTGAATGCATGGGAATTGCCCAGGATAAGCAGCTTTTGGTCATCGAAGTCGGAAGAAAGGCTATGCTTTTGGGCGTAACCCCAAACTCTGTTACCAAGCTGTCCGATCTTGATGATGCGGATTTGGCGGAAATCAGGGTCTGCTCGCAAAAAGGCGGTTCAAGCTTTGCCGACAGCTTTAAGAGCATTATCGCAGGAGGTAAAAAAAGCGGTTCCGCAGACGGTTCGGTACGGGAGGACGATTACAAGGTTGATGAAAACAACGATTTTTAAACACGGAGGTGCGGCAGCACTTAAAAAAATTGCATCGACTGCCGCCGCTGTATGTGTTTTGATGGCGGGAGCAGTGTTCTTTCCATCAATTGAGGCTTCCGCTGAAGATGGGATAGGCATTGTTACTACCATTCCGAACGTTGAAACCTCGGTTCCGCAGCAGACGCAGGAGCTTCAGGATCCCGAAGAACAGGTTCAGGAGCAGCAGGATGACGAGCTTCCGTATGAGGAGCCTGTAACGGACGATGATCTTGACGCCGAAAGCCTGCTTGACCTTCTTGACATTAATAATAGTTCAAACACGATTGACCTTATAATTCTGATTACCATATTGTCGGTTGCGCCGTCAATTCTGGTGATGCTGACCTGCTTTACAAGGATTGTCATATCGTTTTCTCTGCTGAGAAACGCTATGGGCGTTCAGCAATCCCCTCCCAATCAGGTTATGATAGGTCTTGCATTATTTTTAACGCTTTTTATTATGTCGCCCGTTATTTCAGAGATGAACGAGGTGGCATATGTACCATATAAAAACGGGGAATATACATCGGTTGAGGCTATACAGGAGGCATCCGTTCCCCTTAAAAAGTGGATGCTTAAAAACACCTCCAATGAATCAATGAACTTCTTCCTTGAGCTTTCGGGTTCTGAGGCAAGTATTGAAAATGAAGAGGAGTTCCTTGAGGAAGTCAGCTTCACAACGGTTGTTCCCGCATTCATTTTGAGCGAAATCAAAATTGGTTTTGAGATTGGCTTCCTGCTTTACATACCGTTCCTTATTGTCGACATTGTTGTTTCAACGGTGCTTATGTCAATGGGTATGATGATGCTCCCGCCGACGACCATTTCTATTCCGTTTAAGATACTTTTGTTTATTCTTGCCGATGGATGGACGCTGCTTGTAGGGTCCCTTGTAAACGGCTTTAATACATAGAAAGGGGCGGCGGAGGAAAATGACCCAGGATTTGGTTTTGCAGGTTTTTAGGGACGCCCTTATGCTTTCGATTAAGTTGGCGGGGCCGCTGCTTCTTGTAAGTATGATTGTCGGACTTGTTATATCGATTCTTCAGGCGGCAACTCAGGTTCATGAACAAACCCTTTCATTTGTCCCAAAGGCATTGGTAATCGCCGTTATGCTTCTCCTTATGGCGCCGATGATGATAAATTCAATGAACGATTTTGTCTATGAGGTTTTTGACATTATCGCACAGGTGAGCAGTCAGACGGTTATGATCTAAACGGAGGGCTTTGGATGGATTTTTATGACCTTCTGTTTGATAATTTTGAAACCAATCTTTTGGTTTTTTCAAGGGTTATCGGTATTTTTGCCTTTAATCCGATTTTATCCAGAAGAAATGTTCCAACTATGGTCAGAGTGATATGCTGTTTGCTTATCGCAATGATTGTTATAATGGTAAAACAGCCCGAACCTGTGGATACGGGGGAGGTAGTCGGAGTTTATCTGATGATGATTCTTCGGGAAGGGTTCATCGGCGTAGTGCTGGGCTTTGTTACCGATATGTTTTTTTACAGCGTTCAAATGGGCGGCGAAGTAATGGATATGCAGGCGGGTTTGGGCATGGCGAAGGTATTCGACCCCGGAACCAATATGCAGATGTCAATTATGGGCTCCTTTGTGAGCTTTATGATGTACCTTTACTTCTTTGTAACAAACGCCCATATGACATATATTGAGCTTTTTGTGAGATCCTTTGATATTATTCCGCTTGGAACCGGAGGGTTCAATTCGGATCTCGGAATTATACTTGTTGAGTATTTTTCCGTTGTTCTTACGCTGGTTATGAAGATTGCCATGCCGATTGTTGTATCGCAGATGATACTTCAATTCTGTGTCGGCGTTCTTATGAAATCAGTTCCGCAGATTCAGATTATGGTAGTCAATATCCAGCTCAAGGTTGGATTCGGCTTCCTTATACTGTTCCTTGTCGCCGTGCCGCTGTCGAACTTCATCGACACGTATATGGACACATGGATTGAAACGCTTGAGGGCGTACTTCCCCTCATACCCGCCCAGTAAAAAGGGGGAAATGCTATGCCTGAAACCGCAGGTGAAAAAACCGAAAAGGCGACCGAGCATAAACGGCGCGAGGAGCGTAAAAAGGGCAACGTTATGCAAAGCAAGGACGTTGTTACGGCGGCTTTTATCCTTTCTGTTTTCGGGCTGCTCCGTGTTATGGCGAAGCTCATGCTTACCACAACGGAGGATTCCATACAATATTGGATGTCAATTGCAGGGCTTGGAATGGGCGACAACGGAACAACCATTCAGGGTATGCAGGTTTATGCAAGGCTTGTTCTTGAGATAGGCAAGGTTGTAGTTATCGTTGCGGGGCCGATACTTTTGGTTTCGCTGCTTGTGACGATTATTGCAACGGGCGCTCAGACAAGGTTCATTTTCTCAAAGGAATCGCTCAAGTTTAAGTTTGATAAGCTCAATCCTATAAATGGAATAAAGAAAATGTTTTCCATAAGCTCCTTGTTTGAGCTTGCGAAGTCTATCCTGAAGCTTGCGATACTCGTTTTTGTGGTTTACGGTGAGGTTAAAGACCGTATCCCCGAGCTTGCAAAGCTGTATGATATGGATCTTCTTAATTCGCTTGTTTATATGGCGGATGCGGTTTTCTCAATCGTAATGCAGGTCGCTATGGTTTTTGTCGGAGTTGCGGTTGTGGACGTGCTTTTCCAGTATTTCAAGTTTGAAAAGGACATGAGGATGACTAAGCAGGAGGTTAAGGAGGAGTACAAAAGCCTTGAGGGAGATCCCCAGGTTAAGGGAAAGCGGCGTCAGATTCAGCGCCAGATGGCAATGAGCCGTATGATGGATGCCGTTCCGGATGCGGATGTCATAATAAGAAACCCTACTCACTTTGCCGTTGCGGTAAAGTATGATGAATATAAAAACAATGCCCCTGTGGTTGTTGCAAAGGGTGCGGATAATTTGGCGATGAAAATTGTCGATATTGCCGAGAAAAACAACGTTGCCACAGTGGAGAACAAGCCCCTTGCAAGGGGACTTTACGATGCGGTTGAGGTTGGAAAGGAAATTCCGCCAAGCTTTTATCACGCAGTCGCAGAGGTTCTCGCTTTTGTGTATGGTCTTACCGACAGAAAGCCCGGAGAGCCTCCGAAATCCTACTATTGATGAAAGGCAGTGTGCTGCTAAGCTGTGAAAAAATATCTGGATAATGTTGTTACGATATTTGTAATAGTTGCTATATTTTTGATCATCATACCGCTGCCGACATGGCTGTTGGATATGCTGTTTGTTGTTAATATCGCATTGTCGCTGGTTATTTTGCTGATAACAATGTACGTTAAGGAACCGTTGGAATTTTCGATTTTCCCTTCGCTGCTCCTTATTACGACCATTTTCAGGCTCGGACTTAATATCTCTTCTACAAGGCTTATTCTTTCCCAACAGGGCAATGCGGGTCAAATTGTTGCGGCGTTCGGCTCGTTTGTTATGAAAGGCAATGCCGTTATCGGATTTATTGTATTTATACTTATTACCGTTGTGCAGATGCTTGTTGTAACAAAGGGCGCGGAGCGAGTTGCTGAGGTAACCGCTCGATTTACGTTGGACGCTATGCCCGGTAAACAGATGGCTATCGATGCCGACCTTAATTCGGGAACGATTAACGAAGCCGAGGCTAAAATCCGCCGTGAGAAAATTCAGCGTGAATCCGACTTTTTCGGAGCTATGGACGGTGCTTCAAAGTTTATCAAGGGCGACGCTACGTTTTCAATCGTTGCGGCAGTTGTAAACCTTATCGGCGGAATTATTATGGGTCTTTTGTTTGACGGAATGGATTTCAGCACAGTGCTGACGACATACACTATGGCAACCGTTGGCGACGGTCTTTGCTCGCAGGTTCCTGCGCTCCTTATCTCCACTGCGATGGGTATGATTGTAACTCGTTCCGCGTCGGAGGAAAACCTTGCTACCGATGTTAAGAATCAGTTTGCATCGCAGCCTATGGTTCTTATGATAGCGGGCGCAATTATGATTGTTATGATGCTTATCCCGGGCTTCCCGAAGGCTCAGCTTCTTATCCTCGGCGCAGGGCTGCTTGCGCTTGGAATCATTCTTCAGAGAAATCAAAGGCAGCTTGCCGTTGCTCAGAATGACACCGCAAGGGAAATGGCTGAAAATAAAGAGGCTCTTTCCGAAATGGAATATTATAAGGACATTGACAATGTTTATAAGCTGCTGGAGGTTGAACCGATTGAAATGGAGTTCGGTTACAGCCTTATACCACTTGCGGATGAATCGGCGGGAGGAACGCTTATTGAACGAGTTGTTATTTTCCGAAAACAATTTGCGCTTGATATGGGTATGGTTTTTCCCTCGGTAAGAATGAGGGATAATCAGCACATAAACCCCAATCAATATGTTATAAAAATAAAAGGCGAGGTCATTGCCCAGGCTGAAATCCTTATGGATCATTACCTTGCTCTTGACAGCGGCAGCGTTACGCATGAGGTTGACGGAATAGATACAATTGAACCTGCGTTTAACATCCCCGCAAAATGGATTCCCGAACAAAACAAGCTCAGGGCGGAGGTTGCGGGATACACGCTTATTGATCCGACATCGGTTATTATTACGCATCTTTCGGAAGTTATAAAATCCCATGCTCATGAGCTGCTTTCACGTCAGGACGTTAAGACCATGCTTGACAAGCTCAAGCAGACCAATCCCGCGATTGTTGACGATATTGTTCCTTCAATCGTGACGCCCGCTTATTTGCAAAAGGTTCTTTGTCTGCTCCTTAAAGAAGGTGTTCCTATAAGGGACCTGCAGACGATACTTGAAACCATTGCCGATAATCAGCACACAATGAAGGACGTTGACATTACAACGGAGTATGTTCGCCAGGCGCTTAAACGTACAATAACAAGGCGATTTGCCGATGGCGGTCAGATTCGAGTGCTTACGCTCGATACGGAAACGGAGAATAAAATTGTCGCATCCGTTAAGAAATCCGACCAAGGCTCTTACCTTGCGATGGATCCGCAGACGATTCAGCTTCTTATCGCTTCGCTTAATGAGCAGATAGACAGGGTTAAGGATGTTATTCCAACGCCGATAGTTCTTACGTCACCGATTGTAAGAATTTATTTCAAAAAACTCGTTGACCAGTTTATACCCAATATAACGGTGCTTTCTTTCAGCGAAATTGACAACTCGGTTCAGATTCAGGCTGTCGGAAATGTTGCGATTGCCCAGACTTCCGGGGTGTGAAAGGAGTGAGTTTTGATGTCCGATACAAATAATGAGGGAAAAATGTCAGCCGAGGAAAAGGCTGAGATTCTACGCAAATATAAGGAAACGGGCGACAAAGCTCTTAGGAATAACGCCGTTATGGCATACATGAACATTGTTCGCTATGCCGCAATGTCAACAAGAAATATGTATGCAAAATATGCGGACAGCGAGGATATTATCAACGAGGCAACAATCGCCCTTATGTCTGCTATTGACAGCTTTGACCCGAACAAGAACGTTAAGTTTGAAACCTACGCTTCAATTAAGGTCAGGGGCGCAATTATAGATTACATAAGACGGCAGGATATTGTTCCGAGAAATGTAAGGCGTTTTGCGAGGGAGTACGACGCCGCTTATTCGGAGCTGTTTTCAAGGCTTGACAGAGAGCCTACGGATGATGAGCTTGCGGAATATCTCAAGCTTCCGAAAGCTAAATTTGACAGCTGCATGGCAAAATCCGCCGCCGCTCAGACCTTATCCTTTGAGGATTTGGTCATAAACAATAATTTTGACCTTTCCGATGATGTTTCGGAGGATGGCGTGTGGTCGGCGGAGGCTTCGCTTTACCGAGAGGAAAAAATGAAGTACCTTGCGCAGGCTATCGCTTCACTTAAAGAAAAGGAACGGCTTGTCATTACCCTGTATTACTATGAAAAGCTGAAATTTTCCGATATAGGCAAGGTTCTTGAGGTTTCGGAATCGAGAATTTGCCAAATTCATGCGCAAGCAGTCGCCAAAATGAAAAATTATATGTCCGAGTATCTCGGAAAATAACGCAGATAAGCCCTTTATTGAACGAAAGGATGGATTTTATGCTCAGAGGCTACTACACCGCCGCAAACGGCATTATAAACGAGCAGCGAATACTCAACGTTATTACAAATAATATAGCTAACGTTAAAACGGCGGGCTATAAAACCGAAATTGCAATTCCCACGACCTTTGCCGAGGAGATGCTCCTCATTAACGGGGAATCGAGCGAAACCGGCACGATTCGTTACAGAACCCTCCAGGAAACCTACACAAATCTTGAGCAGGCATCCTTTGAGGAAACAGGTTCAAGGCTTGATATGGCGCTTGTCGGCAATGTTTACTTCAATATAGAAAACCGAAAAACGGGTGAAACCCTCCTTACAAGAAACGGTCAGTTCTCTTTGGACAGCGAGGGATACCTCGTCCTCGGCCCATCGGGAAGAATACTTGACGAGGACGGCAACCCAATCCAGCTCGGAACAGCCGATTTTTCCGTTTCAAGGGACGGAGTGATTTCCGTTGATGACGGAAGAACAATTACCCTCGGCCTTACATACCTCCCCGCCGATACCGCCATTGAGAGGATCGACGACAATATGTTCAGACCCTATGAGGACTTTGAAACGGGGAATATCCCTGCGGATGAGGAATATCAGGTTAGGCAGGGAAGCTACGAACGTTCAAACGTTGATGTTGCGGAGGAAACAATCAGGGCGATGGATTCGCAGAATGTTTTTACCGCCTGCAGCACCGCTCTTAAAATAATCAACAGCGTTAATGAGATTGCCGCGAACGATCTTGCAAAAATATGATAGGATGTTACGCAATATGGCAGCTTCCCAAGGCTGCGCTTAAATCTGAAAGGGGAAATGTGCTATGAGTAAAATAGGATACCATACCGCCGCTTCGGGCGTTATAAGCTATCAGCTCGGAATGGATATTACCGCAAACAATATTGCAAACGTAAACACCTACGGCTTTAAGGCTTCAAGGCCCTCCTTCGCAGACCTTATTTACACAAAAAGGAACACTGATAACGAGGAGGTACAGTTCGGCCACGGAGCAAGAGTTGACAAAACAGATATGATGTTCGAACAATCGCAGGTTCGTGATACGGGGCGTGAGCTGGATTTTGCTGCGCTTGATGAGGGCTTTTTCGCAATCGAAACCGCCGGTACGGGCGATGTTGAGTACACGAAGGACGGCGCTTTCTATTTGAGCAATATGGAGGACGGAACATATATGCTTGTGGATTCAAAGGGCGGATTTGTCCTTGATTATGACGGAAATCGAATCACCGTTCCGTTTGTGGAGGATTCAACAGATATTGATATTGTTGCGCTTACCAATATGATAGGAACGTATACATTTGAGAATCCCTACGGTCTTGATCAGGTTGGCGATAATTACTTTGAAGCAAACCTTTCCAGCGGAGAAGCGGTTTCCGATGATACGGTTACAAAGAAGAACGGTTACCTTGAGGCTTCATCGACAAATATTGCAAATGAAATGTCAAAGGTTATTGAATATCAGAGAGCGTTCCAGCTTAATGTTACGATGGTTAAAACCCATAATGAGCTTGAGGATATTGTAAATAATCTCAGAAATTAAGCCGAAAGGAATTATACGTAAATGAGTATCAGAAATGTTGAAGAGCTTCAGGAAATGCACCTCGATGTTCTGAAGGAAATAGGAAATATCGGTTCGGGAAATGCAGCGAGCGCGCTTTCAACTATGCTTAACTGCACAACGGATATATCCGTTCCCGATGTGAGGCTGCTTAATTTCAGCGATGCTGTCAATTTCTTGGGCGGCCCCGAAAATATTGCGATAGGTATGCTTGTAAACCTTACCGGCGACATTACCGGAATGATGCTTTATGTTTTACAGCATTCCTGCGCAAGCAAAATGACAAGCGCAATCTTCGGTTCGGAAATCGAAGATTTGGTTAATATGAACGAAATGGAGCATTCCTTTATAGCGGAGGTGGGAAATGTTATGACCGCTTCCTACATAAATGCGATTGCTTCGCTTGCGGGATTGACAATAGATATATCCGTTCCGCAGATGACGGTTGATATGGTTGGGGCAATCCTCAGCGTTCCCGCTGTTCAGTTTGCGCAGGTCGGAGATAAGGTTTTGTTTATCGATGATAATTTTGTTATAGGCGAATGTGAAGTACAGAGCAATATGATTCTTGTTCCCGAGATGAGTTCGCTGGAGCTTCTGTTTAATAAGCTGGGAGTGAATTTATGATATGGGAATGATAACAGTGGGTATCGCCGATCTTAATGTCGGAAAGGACGGGGATGTTCTTGCTACATATGCCCTCGGCTCATGCGTTGGGATATGCCTTTATGACAGCAGCACGAAAATTGCGGGGCTTGCGCACATAATGCTGCCCTTGAGCAAGGATGCCGCAGGGGGAAAGAACACTCCCGAAAACCGCAGGCGCTATGCCGATACGGGCATAACCGAGCTTATTCAGACAATGTCATTGTCGGGCGCAACGGCATCAAGGCTTACCGCAAAAATTGCGGGCGGCGCACAGATGTTCAGCACGAACTCTTCGGTTTTTAATATCGGTGAAAGAAATGTTGCGGCGGTGAAAAAGGTTCTTGCGGCATATAAGGTCAACATTATTGCCGAAGAAACGGGACTTAATTTCGGAAGAACGGTGTTTTTCCATGCCGATACGGGCATTATGGAAGTCCGTGCCGCTACAAAGGAAACAAAAATGCTTTGATGGGAAGAAAAAGCTGAAAATAAAAATCCTGAGAGCCGAATCTCAGGATTTTTTTGGTTTACTTAGATTTTTTTTGCAAGCTGCATAACCTGCACATATATTCCTGCGACAACTTGGTAAAGCTCAGGCGGAATGCCCTGACCTACCTCAAGCATTGTAAGCATTGCCGCAGTCGAATCGTCACGAAAGACGGGAACGCCGTTTTCCTCCGCAAGATTAATGATTCTTTCCGCTAATTTGCCATGCCCCGAAGCCACCACTATGGGGGTGTAGTCCTGACCGGGGTTATATTTAAGGGCAACCGCCGCTCCGCTTGTGACGGGCTTTCTATATTTTGACATTAAGACCGCTCCTTCTATCCTGTATTTTCGGGAAAACTTGGGTTAAATCACGGCGTTTTACAATCGTGCCGATTTGTGTATTCTCTGCATTGTAGCCGTTCGCCGAGGCGATAAGCGGAATGCTGTCCTTTAGGGGTTTGAACACGCTTTCCGTTCCCGAGGGGCATAAAAGCTGAACATTGAGCTTTTTTCCCGAGGTTCGAAGCTCAAGCTCAAAATATCCGACCTCCTCAATATCGAAGCAGAGGAAAAGGTGGTTTGCGCCGCCTGTTCCATCGGCATTTTCCGCATCGGGGTCTGCCCAAAGCTCGCCGAAAGCCTTGAAGCCATCGTCATTTATGGGAACAAGGTAGTGAAGCAGTGGGGTAAGCGCTCCGGGGGCGGAAAGAAGTCCCTGCATAATATCGGAACGGCTCATTGCCGAAAGGGATTTCAGCGATGGGTCATTGAGGTTTTTGGCAAGGAAGTCCATAAGGTTTGCCATAGAGGTTGGCGGCTTATAATTTATACCCTCCGCATTGGTAAGGTTTCCGAGAATTTCGTTAAGGTTTTGCGCAAGGATAATTTTCTTATCCATATCACGGACGGAGTTAAGAATAATGCTGAGGTTATCGATAAGCTTATTCAGATCCCCCGTTGCGTTAAAGCTTCTCAGAAGGAGATTAAGCTCGCCCGTGGAATTTTGCGGGAGCAGCATTTCAAAAACCGCACGCAGCGCAGACGAACCGCCCGAAACATCCATTCCGCTTAGCATTTGCGAAAGCTGGGCGGCGGTTAATCCATCCATTGCGGAGTTAAGGCTCTGCCCGAGCTTCTCCGAGAGCATAATAAGCGATTGCTGGCTGAGAATCGAATCGGAGGCGAACGAAACATCCTTCTCGAGGAAAGGAAGATTTGCGAGAATCTCGTTAGTTTTATCCGCAAGCATGGTTTTCTTCCTCATATCGTCCACGGAATTTATCATAATGCTCAACCGATCTATAAGGGAAGCAATGTTCCCCGTTGAATCATAGCTTTTCAGTATATTGTTAAGCGCACCGCTCATTGATCCGGGCAAAAGGAGTGAGAAAAGGCTTCTCATGGAATCGAGTCCGCCATCGGAGGGGATTTCCCCCATTTTTTCGGCAAGATACTCCGCAGAAACGGTTGAGCCGTTCATGGCTTCGCCGAGCTTCTCCGCCATTATGGAAAGTGAGCTTAGGGGCGAAGCGGAGCCTTGTACAATGCTGTTAAGGGAAGCAAGCTTTATATCGGTTGGAAGGTCTGCGTTTTCTATGTATTGCATAAAAAGCTCCCTGAGGGCATTCGCCTGCTCCTGGTTATCCGTCATATCCAGGATAGCGTTGAAGCTCTCGCCGAGGGCGGTGGTGCTGCCGTTGAAGCGGGATAGGTTATATATGGTAAGGGAGATAAGGTTTTCGGTGCTGTCGTTCATTAGCAGGCTGTTTTTAAGGTCGTTGAGGAGCGAAAGAATATCGCTTTTTACTTCTGCGAAATTTTCTTTGGTAAGGGAGTTTGCGGCTTGCAGAAGCTGTTCTGAAAGGCTTTTTGTGGGCGCCGCCGTTTCGGCAAGGTAGGAAAGATTTGATGCGATTGATGTCAGTATATCGTCCCTTGCGGAAGCGTCCGACGCCGCCTTTGTAAACTGAAGCACGGCTTCACTTACCTCACTTGAGCCGCCGTTCATAAGGATATTTTTCATCTGCGACCATATTGGGTCGCTGAAAGCGGTTGACTCCTTTTCCTGCGAAATCATATCTGAGGCAAGGCTTGTCGGGTTTAACATAACCTCATTGGCAAATTCCGTTACCTTATTAAGAATATCGGTTGAGCCTTCGCCGCTCAATGCGGAAAGAGTGCTTTCACCGACGATTGAGCGCAGCACACTCATTGCCGATGAAGGATTTTTAGCGGAGGAAAACTGAATGTTAAGGGAGCTGCCGTCCTTATTGTCCTGATTTGCATACTCCTCCGTACGCTCCGTTGATTTTTGAATCTTGCTTGTGTCGCCAAGGTTAAAGACCTGGTCGGTTTGAAGCTGTTGGGCGGTATTATTCTTGCTTGAAAAATCGTAATTTTTCGGCGTAACGGGAGTAGTAATATTAAGTAAGTCTGCCATTGTTCAATCACCCCTTTGTATATTATGCATAAAATCATTGAGTTTTCCACATTAATTTTTTGTCTTTGAGCTTCCGCTTTTGGATGTATATAAAAAACGATGTTTTTTGTGCATTTTTATTAAAAGTGCCTAAAAAATCGGTTGAAAGTTTTTCTTATTATCTCGTTTTATCCCTTGTAGTAATTGGTTTTTTGTAGTATAATAATTATGTACTATGCGGAATTTGTTTTTTCTGCTGATATTATATATTATACCATTATTGTAAGCGGACGGCAATACCGTTTTCAATAAAATTTCAAAAAAATCGAAAAAAACACGATAGGTAGGTGCTTAATTATGGCAAAATTTGAAGCCGGTATGGAATCTATGGTGGATATGTTTATTTTTGAAACCACATCCCTGCTGGAACAGCTCGACCAGATACTTATGAAAACCGAAAATGAGAGCGGCTTTTCCTCCGAGGAAATTAATGAAATATTCCGAACGATGCATACCATAAAGGGTTCTTCCGCTATGATGGGGCTTGACAATATGTCAAAGCTTGCCCACAGCATTGAGGATATGTTCTTTGTTATACGTGAAGAGAACCCTGTTATAAACGATATGAGGGGGCTTTATGACATCCTGTTCAACGCATCGGATCTTCTCAAGGCTGAGATTGAGCTTATTCAGGAGGATGAATATATCGCTACGGATTTCAGCGATGCGATGAAGAAAATCGAGGCATTTGCGGCTATCCTCAAGGGCGGCGCTCCCGCTGCCGCCGACAGCGCTCCCGCACAGGCTGCCTCTTCCGCACCCGCTTCGGCTGTGGCTTCCTCCGCGCCGTCGGCTCACGAGCTTACAACCGTTAAGATAACCTTTGACGATGACTGCAAAATGGAAAATCTCCGCGCGCTC
>JAJQIG010000025.1:66720-79754 GCA_021199335.1 Oscillospiraceae bacterium
AACCGTTAAGATAACCTTTGACGATGACTGCAAAATGGAAAATCTCCGCGCGCTCCTTGTTGTAAATAAAATTGCCGAGGACTGCGAGAGGCTGGAGTATATCCCTGCCGACATCGAAAACAACTCCGAAACCGCAAAGGACATTGTTGAAAACGGCTTTATCGTTAAATTTAAGCCGTCCTCCGATATGGATATTAACGCTATCCTTAATCTTATAGGCGAAACATCGAACGTTAAATCCTATGAGGTTGTTGAAATGGGCGCTGTTATAGAGCTTACGGGCACGGTTAATGTTAAGGTTACCTTTGAAGAGGAATCCAAAATGGAAAACCTCCGCGCGCTCATTGTTGTGAATAATATTAAGGATAAATGCACAAAGCTTACATACGAGCCTGCCGATATTGAGGGAAATTCCGCCGCTGCGCAGACTATTATTGACAGCGGATTTATCATTCATTTCGAGTCGGATGATCCCAAAACCGTTATAAGAACCATTAATGCAAGCCCCAACGTTAAGTGCTGCGAGGTGCTTTCGGCGGGTGAAGCTCCTGCGCCCGCACCGCAGGCTCAACCTACGGTCGGCAATAATCCTGTGCCAGCCGCCGCTGCGCCTTCCGCTCCCGCTGCGCAGGCTGCCGAAAAGAAGTCTGTTGAGCAGATAAACACCATGCTCGGAAACAAGGGCACGGGTCAGAAGCAGTCGCTTATTTCCGTTAACCTTCACAAGCTTGACACGCTCCTTGACCTTGTTGGAGAAATTGTTATTACGGAGGCTATGGTTACCTCGAGCCCCGACCTTAAAGGATTGAGGCTTGACAATTTCCAGAAGTCGGCGCGTCAGCTCAGAAAGCTTAATTCGGAGCTTCAGGATACGGTTATGTCAATAAGAATGGTTCCGATTTCAGGCGCATTCAACAAAATGACACGTATTGTTCGTGATATGAAGGTTAAGCTAAACAAGGATGTTGACCTTGTTTTCGAGGGAGAGGAAACCGAGGTTGATAAGTCCATTATTGACCAGCTTAACGATCCGCTTATGCATATGGTAAGAAATTCTATGGATCACGGCATTGAGGACAATGTTCAGGACCGTATAGCAAGGGGAAAGCCTGCAAAGGGAAAAATTACCCTTTCGGCTTACAATTCATCAAATGAGGTTATTATCGTTATTGCTGACGACGGCACGGGAATAAATGCGCAGAAGGTTCTTGAAAAGGCTGAGAAAAACGGGCTTCTTACCAAGCCGATGAGTGAATACACCGATAAGGAAGTATTCAACATGATTATGCTGCCGGGCTTCTCAACCAATGAGCAGGTTACGGAATATTCCGGCCGAGGCGTCGGCATGGACGTTGTTCGCAAGAACATTGAAAAAATCGGAGGAAGCGTTTCCGTTGACTCCAAGTGGGGAGAGGGAAGCAACTTCATTATAAAGATTCCCCTTTCGCTCTCAATTGTTGACGGCATGGAGGTTTCTGTCGGACAGTCAATCTTCACAATTCCAATCAACTCTATACGTGAATCCTTTAAGATTAAGCCGAGCCAGCTTGTAAAGGACACCGATGGAAAGGAAATGATTATGATAAGGGGAGAATGCTTCCCGCTTATCAGGCTTTATGAGCTTTATGATCTTACTCCCGGAACGGACGATCTTTACGAGGGAATTGTTATACTTGTTGAATCGGACGGAAAGTGCGCCTGCATTTTTGCCGATGAGCTTATCGGCGAGCAGCAGGTTGTTGTTAAGCCGTTCTCATCTCTGCTTAACAACTTTAACGTAAAGCAGAACGGTATGGCGGGATGCTCCATACTCGGCGACGGTTCGATTACGATTATTCTCGATATCAGCAATATTATAAGCGATTTCTGATTTTTAGGGTGGAAGGAGATTGAGTTAAAATGAGCGAGGTTATTTATTCAGCCGAAAGCAAAAAGTCCGCCGCAGCCGATGGCACGGAAATTCTTTTCTTTACAATCGGCGATAAGACATATGGCATTGAAATTGAATTTGTCAAGGAAATTATAAGCATTGAACAGATTACTGTTATCCCGAAAATTCCCGAATACATAAAGGGAGTTATAAATATAAGAGGAAAGGTTGTTCCCGTTATAAGCGTGAGAAAGCGTTTCGGTATGGAGGAAATCCCTTATGACGACAGAACCTGCATAATCGTTCTCGAATTTGACAATGGCGACCAGGTGGGAATCATTGTTGACAGGGTGCAGGAGGTTATTGTAGTCGGCAGGGAGACTATAAGCAAGACCCCCGATTGCAGGAATGTCAACGCCAATCGTTACATAAAGAATATAGTTGATTTGAACGGTGAAATAAAGCTGCTTCTCGACTGCAACAAGCTGATTATGAATTAAGCTGTCGGCATAAATTTACCGAATGGGAGGAGGGTGTGCCTTTATGCTTAAGCTTACGGATGATGATTTTGACAGACTTGTTAAGTACATGAAAAGAAATTACGGCATTAATCTTGAAAAGAAGCGTGTCCTTATTGAGGGCAGACTCTCTAATATGGTTACCTCGAGGGGCTTTAAGAGCTTCAAGGAATTTATTGATTTTGCCTTCGCCGACAAGACGGGGAACGAAACGATGCAGCTTGTTAACAAGCTCACCACAAACCACACCTATTTCCTCAGGGAGCCGGAGCATTTTGAATATTTGAAAACAACGCTTCTTCCATATTTTGAAGAAACGGTTAAGGATCACGACCTCAGGATATGGTGCGCCGCTTCGTCAACGGGGCAGGAGCCTTATACAATTGTTATGACGTTGGATGAATATTTCGGTTCAAAGGCATCCCTTTGGAACCTGAAAATTCTTGCGACCGACCTTGATACCGATGTTCTTAAAAAAGCAAAGGCGGGAGTTTACACGGCGGAGCTTGTTAAGGACGTTCCCGAGCATTGGCTTAAAAAGTATTTCGAGAAAATGGACGATGGCTCATACCGTGTTATCGAGAGAATAAGAAACATGGTTGAGTTCAGGCAGTTTAACCTTATGGACAGAATTACCTGCAGCAAGCCTTATGACCTTATAAGCTGCAGAAATGTTATGATTTACTTTGAAATGGAAACAAAGAATGCGCTTATAGAAAGATTTTACGATGTTACGAAAGAGGGAGGCTATCTTTTTGTCGGTCATGCCGAAAGTGTCGGAAAGGGAACACGTTATACCTATGTTAAGCCTGCCGTTTACCGAAAAATAAGCGACAAGAAACGATGACTGACAGAATAATTCAGTTATGGCTCAAGTAATGCTATGAAAAAGATGAAAATCAAACTTTTGGTGGTTGACGATTCAATGCTGTTTTGCGGTGCGCTGAAAAAACAGTTTGAAATCAACCCCCGTATTGAAATTGTCGGAACGGCGGCCGACCCCTTTGAGGCTATGGATAAGGCTGCCGAGCTTAAACCCGATGTACTCATAATAGATTTTGAAATGCCTAAAATGAACGGTATAGAGTTCTTGAAGCAGCTTATGAAGCAATATCCGGCGCCGTGTATTATGGTAACCTCATCCAAAGCTGTTTCCGAACGTGACGTTCTTAATGCGGGAGCGGCGGCTTTTATGAATAAGCCGAAATCGGCGGCTGAGATGCAGACGTTTTGCAGCATCCTTGGAACAAAGGCAATTATTGCCGCGGGGAATAAGGATAAATATGTCCGAAATTCCGCCGCAGAGGGCGGGGAGGTTCTCCGAGCCGCAGGTTCGGGGGCAAAGGTATCGCGGGCTGACCCCGAGCTGCCCTCAAAGATGGACATTGTCGGAGCCGCGGCGAAGGGCGACGACGGTTACATTGTTGCTCTTGGCGCATCAACGGGCGGAACGGATGCTTTGGAGTGCGTTATAAAGGCATTCCCCGACAATATGCCGCCCGTTGTGGTGGTTCAGCATATGCCGCCCGTATTCACCAAGATGTATGCCGACAGGCTTAATAAGAGCTGCGCCATGACCGTTAAGGAGGCCGAGGATGGCGACAGGCTGAAAAACGGCGTTTGCCTTATCGGCGCAGGGGGATTCCACCTTGAGCTGAAAAAGGATTTAAAGGGATACTATGTAAAAAGTGCGCCCGGAGAAAAGGTTTCGGGGCATTGTCCGTCCGTTGACGTGCTTTTCAACAGCGTTGCGGATACTGCGGGCAGCAAGGCAATTGCGGCGCTTCTTACCGGAATGGGCGCTGACGGGGCAAAGGGCCTTTTGAAAATGCACAAAAAGGGCGCTTACACGATAGGGCAAAACAAGGAAACCTGCGTTGTTTACGGTATGCCTATGGAAGCGTATAAGCTTGGAGCTTGTGCGGAGCAGATGCCGATTGATAAAATCGGTGCGGAAATTTGCCGCAGACTTGCGGAGGGTTGGACGGCTAAGGACCTGGGCAACGAATAAGACAGCTTTGACGACAAAAAATACGGAAGCGGATTTTTTGTCGTTTTTTCATATAGAAAGGCTTTATTTTTTCACTATATACAGCAAAACAACCAAAATAAAAAAATTCCGAAAAAACATTAAAGTTTTTTAAGTTTGTGCCGATGAAAATAATAGAGGTGGATTTTGCCGGATGGCTCGCCGTGTAAGGCGGCCTGTTCCTGCATAATTCGCATAAAAATTGATATATCATGGGATGGGAGGATGTTTTATGGAAATAAATAAATTAACTTCTGCTGTGGGTATGTATAAAAAAATCGGTTCCGACTACAAAAACACCGCAAAAGCTGATAAGAAAGCAGTCTCTTCCGCCAAAAACGTTGATACCTTTGAGATTTCCGCTGCTGCGAGAAGCAGTGTTGAATCCGCTAAGGCGGCTGTAAAGAAACAGGCCGACAGTGATGCGCCTGCCGAAAGGATTGCTGCGCTTAAAGCTAAAATCGCTGACGGTTCATACAATGTTTCGCCCGAAAATGTTGCCGCTGCAATATTTGAGGGATAATCGGCGCTGTAAGAGCAAATTAATTCGGGCTTAGCCTGCGGAAAGGGTGGTTATTTTGACGGACTATTTTAAGCTGGTACGTTTCTTTAATGAGTATAACGCTCATTACGAGGAAATGCTTAACTTCGAGTACAAAAAGCTGGATATGATAAATAATGACAAAATCGAAGAGCTGAGCAAGAGCCTTTCCACCGAGCAGGCACTTATTATGAAAGCAAATTCATTGGAAAATAAACGGATTGCTATTCTCGGCGAGGATAAGAACCTTACCTTTAAGGAAATTATCGAAAAGGCTCCCGTTTCGTGCAAAAAACGACTTGAGGAGCAATATGCGGAGCTTTCCGCCAATGTTTTGAAAATAAAAGAGCTTAACGATCTTGCAAATGTTATTATTACGGGCAGGCTCAAAAAGGTTGAACGAAAAACCGCTGAGCTTGATACCTATGACGGAAGAGGCAGCCTTAAAACGGAACACGCTTCCAAGGCGGCTATCATGAACAAGGTTTAATGAAGGGAAGATGTAATCATGGCTTCAAGTTTTATGGGACTATACGTACAAAGAGAGGCTCTTGTTGCCGCACAGAAGTCGCTTGACATTGTCGGCAATAATATAAGCAATATGAACACAACGGGATATTCCAGGCAGAGGGTTGATGTATGCTCTGTTGCCAACACGGGATATAACCTCATGTACAACACAAGCGTTTCGCTTGCGGGTCAGGGCGTTGATACCGTTGGAGTTGCTCAATACAGGGATGCTCTTATAGATGATAAGGTAAGAAATTACACTACGCTTTACAATGAATATTCCGTTAAGGATACGGTTATGTCGGACGTTGAAACCGCTCTTGACAATATCGAATCGGATGAATACGGTTTCGCCGCAACCCTTGCCGAATTCAAGGCGGCTCTCCAGAGCTACTCTTCCGATGAAGCCGACAGAGATGAAATCGCAAATGTTGTTTTCAGCACCGCTGAATCGGTTGTTCAGCAGATACAGTACATGAATTCACGTCTTGACGATATTTCCGCACAGGTTCTCACCGATACGCAGCTCTCGATTGACAGTGTAAACTCTATCCTTGCAAGTATGGCTGAAACGAACAAACAGCTTTCAAACAGCTATGTTCAGATGGGCTATATCGAAATGAGTGCGCTTAATTATCAGGTTGATAACGACTACGGCTCCCTTGAACTCAAGGATACCATGAATACGCTTATTGACCAGCTTTCGGCTTACGGCAATGTTGAGGTTACCGAGGAATCGAACGGCTCATACACTATTTCATTCGCAGGACAAATTGTTGTATACAACGACCAGTATGCGCAGATGGCTATGACCGAGGAAAACCCCGACCCGCTTAATATGGAGTTCATCATTACCGATGCGGGTACCTATGACGCCAATAATAACCGATACACGGGACTTATGACCTCCGAAGGCTGGCAGAGGGATCAGGAAAAGTACGGCATGACCGTTGACGAGCTGGTAAGATACGATGCGGGATCGGTTAATATTACCTCCACAAATAAGCTTGAAAGCGGTTCCTTGAGAGCCTTGCTTGATGTATACAACGGCGATGGAAGCTATGCCGAAATGAATGGCGGCGACAATACCTTCCAGGGCATTGAATATTACCGCGATATGCTTAACGCATTTACCGAAACATTTGTTAATGCGTTTAATTCCATCTATGCGGATTATGAGGCTACGGATGAGGACGGAAATACCACCGTATTGCAGCTGTTTGACTGCGGCGATGATTTCCGCACGATGGCCGCAAATGTTTCGGTTACCGAAACATGGAGAGATAATCCGAGTCTCCTCGCTCAGCCCGAGCAGTTTGTAAACGGCGTTGAGGATGAGGGCGATGAGCTTAACAACGATTACATTCACAAGTGCCTTGCTGTGTTTGAAAATTCGAGCCTGTCATATCAGGGCAGCTCGCTCAAGATGAGCCTTGAAAAATATGTTGCGCACATTTCCGATACCCTCGGAACCCAGATTTCAAGCAACAGTTCGATTCTTGAAACAACCGATATAATGCTTGACAGCGTTCTTGACGCCCGTGATGAGGTTATGGGTGTTTCACTTGACGAGGAAGGCGTTAACATGATTAATTATCAGAAATGGTACAACGCCATTGCAAGAATGGTTACAACCCTTGATGAGGCCCTTGACAAGGTTATAAACGGTATGGGTCTTGTTGGATTATCATAATTAAATTTGTTCCGCAATGAGATTTTCGGAGGTAAATTATAATGAGAGTTACGCAAAATTATACGAACAGAAGTTATCTGCGAAACAATAATAAAATTCTTTCGCATTATACAAAGAGCATGGAAAAGATTTATTCCGGCATGGATTATTTCAGGGCTTCCGAGAACCCGATCAATGCCAGCAAGGCTATGACCGTAAGAAAAAGCCTTCGTGACCTTGATATGTATGATGATAACCTTGAAACTGCCGATGGCGTTTTGAAGGCTGCCGAGGATAGTCTTTATTCAATAGCGAATAACATTTATCTCAATGTTCAGACAAAGCTTGAAACTGCCTGCAACGGTACATATGACAAGGATGTCGACTTGCAGATTCTTGCAACGGAAATTGAAGAATATGCTAAGATTGCTATTGAAACTCTTAATACCGACTATGCCGAGAGAAACCTTTTCGGCGGAACAAACAACTCATCATCTCCGTTTGCGACGGAGGTTGACGAAACCGACGGAAAAACATATGTTACATATAACGGCGTAAGGGTTAACGATTTGACGGAGGACACTATACCTTACGATAACCCGATTTATGTTGACATCGGAATCGGAATAAAGTATGACGAGGACGGAAATGTCGTTGAGCAGACTGCTCTTGATATCGGACTTAACGGCGCTGAGATAACGGGCTACGGCACTGAGGATGATGTTATTGATATTGACGGCACTTCCACTGAGGTAACCTTTAGCAAGAATTTCGTACAGCTTATATTTGATGCGGCTGCGTCTTTGAAGGACGGAGATACGTCAACAGCGAACGCAATCCTTGATAGACTTAACACAGCAAATACGGGAATTCTTACGGAAATCACAACCTTGGGCACAAAGCAGAACCGTGTTGAGTTCTACCTTAACAAGAATGATGAGCAGAGAATCAGCCTTCAGTCCCGTCAAAATGACGTTGAAGGCGTTGATACGGAGTCTGAGATTGTTACTATGGATTCGCTTCAGGCTGCATATAACGCTGCGCTTCAGATGAACGCACAGGTTCTTCCGAGCAGTATTTTCGATTTTATCTAATGTGAATTGGGCGGTTAAATTTTATTAGGAAGGCGGTAAGGATATATGGATCAGCTTTTAAGCATAAAACATATACCTATTAAGATTGAGGTTAATGTTACAAGCGCGGAATTTAAACGCAGAGAGGGTGCTGCGTCCGCTCCCGAGATAAAGGTTTCCAAAAACAGCGGAGGAGTTCAGCTTCAGGCGCAGCCATACAAGGTTGATATAAGCGCCCCGAGATTTGATTCATATCAGACTTCGCCTGTTCAAACAAACAGCCTTACTACACTCACCTACGAGGGAATAGCAAGACTTCCCGGAAGCAGCGGTGAGGATTCGGCAGCAGCAGGTTCAAGCAGCTCCAACATTGCCGCAAGAAGCGCATCGCAGAGCATTGAGGCAATTCTCAGCAAGCTGCCGAAAACAAAATCAAGCAGCGTAAGCTACAATAATGGCACGCTCAGCATTAATTACAGCATGGAAAGCTCGGGAAGCTCCGAGAGCATTGACTTGCTTGACCTTTCAAGCGGGTTTGAATTTATCCCGGGAAGCATTGAGTTTGTTGTAAGCCAAATGCCCGACCTTGAAATTGAATATTTGGGCGAACCCATTTACTTCCCGAGAAGCGCTGACCCCAATTATCAGGGTGAGGTTGACGTTATCGCCTGATTTATACATGAGGATTTATATATGCACATTAAAACTAGAGATTTTGGGGAGCTTGATATTTCCGAGAACGTTATAATCAGCTTTCCAAACGGTGTTTACGCATTTGAAGAGGATCACAGATTCGTTTTGCTTTCCCCCTGCGGAGAAAATAAGTATCCAATGTGGCTCCAAAGCATCGATAATGAAAATCTCTGCTTCATTGTTTTTGATCCAAGAGAATTTGTTGCGGATTATACCATTACTATTGATGATGAATCAAGGGCTGCGCTTGAATTGAACGATAATTCGACCATTGACTATCTTGCTCTTGCCGTTATTCCCGAGGATTACACCAAAACCACATTAAACCTAAAGAGTCCGGTTGTTATCAATTCTGATATAAATACGGCAGTTCAGGTCATCGCTCAGGAAAATTATCCGATTAAGTTTCCTGCCTATAAAAAGGAGGATTCTTGAGCATGCTGGTTATAACAAGAAAAAAGGATGAGGGGTTTGTCGTTGGCGATAACATTAAGATTACTGTTGTTGAAATCGTTAAGGACAGGGTGAAAATCGGTATAGACGCTCCTACAGATGTGAAAATAGTTAGGAATGAGCTTTACGATACGGAACGTTTTAATATGCAGGCTGCGGTAAATAAACCGTCTGCAAATATTTTGGCAAAATTTATGTCGGACGAAAATTCGGATTCGACCAAGTGACTTTCGAAAGGATGGTTTTTATGTCTAGCACTTCAAGCACATCAAGTACATCGAGCTTTTTTAGTAATACGAGAATGTCCGGTCTTATGTCCGGGCTTGATACGGAAACCATTGTAAAGGCTATGGCTGCCAATACAAAGGCAAGACTTGATTCACAGAAGCAGAAGCTCCAGACACTTCAATGGAAGCAGGAGTCTTACCGTTCTGTAATTTCAAAGGTTTCCGATTTTCAAACCAACTACCTCAAGGTTAGCTCAAGCAATTCCATAAGGGCAAATGCCGTTATGAACAAGTACAAGGCAGAATCAAGCAGTGACTTGATTTCTTCCTCCGCATCCTCAACTGCTTTAGCGGCTACCTACTACATTAAATCCGCAAGCTCCGCTACCAATGCAACGCTTTCTTCATCGGGAGCGGGCGCAATTAACTCGGTTGACCTTGATTTCTCAAACAATGTTGCGGGAACAGAGTATACCCTAAAGGTAACCCTTGACGGAACACAAAAGGAGGTTACCTTTACTGCGGGCGACACTGAGGATGAAACAAAGGAAAACTTTCTTAATGCCTTGAACGAATCCTTCGAGAAGTTCAAAACAGATGATCAGGGATTTGAGTTTGAGGAAGGAACAACAAGCCTTACTTTTAATAATGATGATGATGGAATTACCCATACCTTTACAATCGGATATAACTCCGAGGCTGTAGGACTTGCTAACGATACATCCAATTTGATGGATAAGAACACCACTCTTGGAAGCATTGCATTTGCAAATGAGCTTGTGGCTGATGATGATGGAAATTACACTATGAACATTAACGGCGTTGATTTTTCATTTACAGCAGATACTACAATCAGCTCGCTTGTAAGCGCAGTTAACAGCTCAGATGCAGGCGTTACGATGACCTTTAGCTCTGTATCTCAGTCCTTCACACTCAAAGCTGATGAAACAGGAACCGCAGGATCAATCACAATCACTCACGAGAATGGCGGAAATCTTGCAAATGCGCTTTTCAACACAACCGAAGATCTTTCCGACACCACCTACGGCTCAAACGGCACAATTACGATAAGCACCGATGGAGTTAATTACAAGACATACACAAGCGCATCAAATGATTATACATTTGACGGCACTACAATTAATATAAGCAAGCTCGGCGACTTTGACTCCGAGGTTGAAGGTGTTGACGAAATCACAGTCACAACGGAAAAGGATAACAGCAGCATTAAAGATACTGTCGTTAAGTTCGTTGAGGCATACAATGAGCTTCTTGCAAGCCTCTATGAAACAGTTACGACATCAAGGCCGAAGAGCAGCGGTTCTTATTATGATCCTCTTACCGATGATCAGGAAGATGAAATGACCAGTGAGGAAATTGAGGAATGGAACGAGAATGCCAAAACCGGTTTGCTTTATCAGGATTCCAACATAAACAAGCTGATTTCCGAGCTTAGAACAGCAATGTCAAAATCGGTTGACGGTTTCAATCTTTCTGCAATGGGCATTAACGTTTCAAGCAATCTCAGCGACTACGGTCAGCTTACGATTGATGAGGATAAGCTTGACGCCGCACTTGAATCATATGGCGATCAGATTACCGAATTTTTCACCGATTCGGAGAATGGTCTTGCTGTAAGAGTAAGCAATGTTGTTGACAAGGCGGTTTCGAACTCCTCAACGGGCAGCTATGGTTATCTTACGATGCTCGCAGGCGTTGAAAACACAACCAGCGAAACGAAAAACTCGCTTTATTCTCAGATTAGCAACATTCAGAGCATCATTGAAACGCTTGAAGAAAGATATGAGAATGAAATGGAGAGATATTGGGATAAATTTACTACCCTTGAAACTTATATAAGCACTATGCAAAGCCAGTCAGCTGTATTTGACAGCAGCTATTAATCAGAACTTTAATCACGAGCGATTTATTAAAGCTCGCTCGTGATTTTTTTATGGGGTGATATTCAGATGGTTCCGAATCCATATCAAAAGTATATGAGTCAGGTGGTTACGACCATGACGCCGGGGCAGCTTCTTATTGCCCTTTATGATAAGGCTATTACCGAACTTAATAAGGCCGTAATTTTCATTGAGGAAAAGAATATTCCCGGCGCACACAATTCCATAATAAGGGTTTGCGATATTGTTGACGCCCTTGATGCAAGTCTTAAGGAAAAGTATGAGATTTCAAATAATCTTGCGGCGCTTTATCAATACTTTCGCGAGCAGCTTATTACTGCAAATGTAAAGAAGAATCCCGAAATTTTGAAATCGCTTATTCCGCTTTTTCAGGATTTGAGAGATGCTTTCGATGAGGCAAGTAAAAAAGTATAAGCCCTATTTAACGGGGGTGTAAAATTGAACAGAACAATTATTGACTTGATGGATGATAAAATTCATCTGCTTGAGCATTATAATGATATAACTTCGCAAATTATAAGTGAGGATATTGACGGCGTTGGAGATTTAATTGACGAACGTCAGCGTATTCTTACAAATATGGACGGAATTTCAGTTTCAGTCAAGCAGTATGTTAACGAGCAGAGCATCGAAAGAATGGATAAAATTAACGCACTGCTTCGTTTTGAGGAAATAGGCGACCTTAATGATGAAATGCTTGAGCTTCAGGAAAAAATTAAGAGGATTCAGTCGCTTCGTGAAGAAATCAAGGCAAATGATAAGAAGGCTTTCGCAAGAATCAAGCGGGAGCGTGATGAGCTTAAGGAAAAACTGGAGAATGCGGGAAAAGGAAAGTTAATAAGTGACTATTTTTCCCAATCAGCTGTTGATGTTACCAAAGGCTCAAAGCTGAACGTTTCAAATTAAGGTCATAATAAATCCGAGGAACAGTTTGCTCCTCGGATTCCAGTTGCATCTGTAGCTCAGCTGGATAGAGCGTCAGACTCCGACTCTGAAGGCCGCAGGTTCAAATCCCGTCAGATGCACCAGCAGGAAACGCCCTGCAGCGAGAATAGGCTCCTGTATATATGCAGGGGCTTTTTGCATATATGAGAGAATTATTAACCGAGCTTTATAAATAAGTACCGCTTCTGCGGCGGTGTAGATTGCTGTAGGCATATAGGAACTTTTTCTTTTTGATAAGCGAAAAATTCAGTATATATTAGACTTTTTAGGGTATTAATAAAGTATACCATATAATTGTTTATGAGATTACACGCAGATTTGTGGATAAATTGTTTTTATGGTTTAGATATAAAATTAATTTCAAAAAAATGCTTGACAAACACAAACAATTGTGGTATGATATATAAGTCGCTTGAGGAAAGCGATTGAAAAACAGAAAAGGATTTGAAAAAATCCTGAAAATTTTTCAAAAGTGCTTGACAAACGCAAACAGCTGTGATATAATAATTAAGCTGACTGTTTAAGCAGCCAAGCAAAAAAGCCAAGGAACCTTGAAAATTGAACAATGAAGAAACGAACTT
>JAJQIG010000051.1 GCA_021199335.1 Oscillospiraceae bacterium
AATTTATCGAGTGATATGCTTTGATAAAAAATATTTGCACAGTTTTGGATTTTTATCCTCTCGAATGAATTCAACAGTATACCCAAGTTTCTTATAGAATTCAGGTGCTTGAAATCCAAAAGTCGTGAGTGTAATCTTATCATATTCTGCATTTCGAAAAGCTTCTTCAACTGCTGAAACGAGCTTGCTTCCCAATCCGCATTTTCTATGAGCTTTATGTACGATCAAATCACCTATATGCACCTCATTGTAATATGCATGACCTGTAATAACGCCTATTATTTCACCATCATCGCTTTCGGCGATAAAACAGAATTCATTAAAATTCAAATCGACATTATTCTGCTCGCCATAAGCTGAGAATTCTTCGTTGATAAAGTTGCCTATTCTGCTATCTTCTTCATTTACACATTTTATATTCATTTTCAATCACCCTCTAAATGAAATATCGAAATTCATCATTCAAATTCCGATTTGCACTCGCATACAACAAGCAGTATATCATATCAGAATAAAAAAAAGCAAGGCTGTGCATCAAATATTAAATGTAGGATTTCTGTATTTGCAATGGTGATGCTTCACCTGCAGATTGTGGATGTGGAAGAAGATTTCCTAGCTGTTACATTTGGTGAAGATTATCTTGCATATAGAGATAAGGTGTGCAGATATATCGGGAGAAAAAGGTAATTTTCGGCTTGTCGAGAGGCGTAATTACATGGAGCAACAGCAATAAAAAAGTTAAAATCAGATATTGTGATTTTTGGATAATGGTAAATAAATTTATATAAAAATAAGAATAATATTTTAGATGTTATCAATTTAGAGTAACGTATTTCATGATATTAGCTTTAAAAAATATCATTTTGGGGAATAATTTCTGCTTTTCGCTGCGGAATTTCTTACTTGCAATGCATAAATCCGCCTCATCTGTCAAAACTATGCTTGAGGAAAATGTTTTTATTCCCTCAGAACTTTTACGAAAGGCGGACATATTTTTATGAAAAAATTTTTCAGCAAGGAAAATTTCAGCGGAAAGGGCTTTGCGATTGCGGTTTGCGTATGTCTTTTAATTGTCGGCGGGGTTGGGGTTTACTCCTACAGTAAGGTTGCTGATGAATTGAATGATAAGCTCATCAGCAATAACAAGCTAACTGATGCTGCCGATGATGATTCGGGCGCTGCCCAGGCAAATGCGGAGCAAACTCAGATTGCGAAAACCGAAGCCGCAACAGAACAGCAGACTACCGCCGAAACGGAGCAAACGGAAAAAGCTGCCGAGGCTATGGAGGAGGTTTCCGATGTTCCTGCGGTCGCATACCAAGCTATGGTTAGACCTGTGAACGGCGAAATTATCGAGGAATTTTCGGACGGTGAGCTTGTGAAGTCTGCTACACTGAATGTCTGGAAAACCCATGACGGGGTTGACATTGCAGGGAATTTCGGGGAAAAAGTCAAGAGCATGACATCGGGAACGGTAACAAGGGTTTATGAGGATCAGATGCTCGGAGCCTGCGTTGTGGTTGACCATGGAAACGGCTTGGAGGGCTATTACTGCAATCTCAGCAAGGACATCCCCGTGATTGAGGGCCAGGATGTTTCGGCGGGAACAATTATCGGTACTATAGGAGATACTGCCGAAAGTGAAATCAAGGAAGCATCTCATCTCCATTTTGCGCTCAAGAAAAATGGGGAATGGATTGATCCGATTGCGCTTATTTCAGGAGAGGGAAGCTGAGCAGACATTCCATACCGAATCGAAAATGAAAAAACTGTCGCCGTATCGGATTGATAGGGCGACAGCTTTGTTATGTAGATTAGTATAAAAATTTCAGCAGCTTCGATTTTTCGTTTGCAAATTCTTCATCAGTAAGAACGCCTTCATCAAGCATTGTTTTTAGCTTTTTAACGGCGGTCTGAAATTCCTCAAGGGACATTTTTCCGCTTTCGGGAAGATCGATTTTCGGAGCTTCAGGCTTTTTCTCCGCCTTCGGTGCGGCAGCGGGCTTAACTTTCTCTTCTTTTGGACTTTCTTTGGGTTCGGGTTTAGCTTGAGAAGAGTACATACTTGAATACATTTTTCCGCTGCTGTTAAAATCCGATTTCGCTTCGTGTACAGCAGGCTTAGGCGGAACAGGGGCAGCCTTTGGCTTCTGCGCAGCTTCTTCGGGCTTCTTAATCTCCTTGGGTTTAAACTCCTCAAGATTAATTTCCGCAAAGCTTTCGTTAGGAATAACTCCAGGATTTTCCACTGATTCCGCATCGGGGAGATCGGTAATATCAGGAACAACCAACTCCTCAAACGCATCCTCCATATCGGGTTTTTCAGTCTTGGGATTATCCGCTCTCATGTCGGAATCAAAGTCATCAAGGCCCAAAATATCGGCAACGATAAAATCATCGGAAAGCTTTGTTTCCTTCTCGGGAACAGGAGCCTTTTCGGGTTCGGGAACCTTAGTCGCCTTAGCCGAAGCCGCAGATTTCTTTTTCTCAAGCTCGGTATAATTTTCTGTAAGCTGCTTAAATTCATCATCGGCAGCTTTTCTGAGGCGCTCACGTTCCTTAGCCTTTTCCTCTTCCGTTTTAACCGCAGGCCTTTTCTTGACATTTTTCTTATCAAAATCATCCTTTGCGCTGTTTATGAGCTTCACTATTTCATCGGTATTATTGAAATTCGGAAGAATTATCTTATGGCTGTTATAAACGCCCTTTACCTCACGGTCGCACTGGACATAAATCGGAGCGTTGCGGTTATTATTGTTTACAAAAACTTTAGTAATGTCGCCCAAATCGCAGACAAAGCGCATATATTCGGGATCGCCCTCCTTAGTGCCCTTTCTGTCGCAAACAAAGGCAATGCCGTATAAATGAGCGGCTGTGACGGTAAGATTAATATCCAACGGTTTTGACAAGATATTTTCTTTATAAACTGTTTCATAACTTGCTATTTTCTTTTCACTGTAAACGTTTGCCTGAACGTCCATATCAGCAACACCACTTTCCCAGAAAATTATTGATTTCGGCGGAAAAACGCGTCAAAACATCCGTCCGAAAAATCTGCCCAACAGACAGCTTTACTTTATTTCAACACTCACAAAAATATTATACCATATATTCTTATATTAGTCAAATAATATTAATAAAAATTGGTATAAAATTTAAAGGCACATTTTTAAACTATTTGTACAAATAAAGGGTCAGATTATCGCTTTTACAACATCCCTGAAACAGCCCCCGTCAACACTCTCGATTTTTCCCTCGTCACAGGCGGAGGATATTGCGGGATCTATAGGAATTCTGCATAAAAGGGGAATATTGTTTTCCTCGCAGATTTCGTCAATATGACTTTCACCGTAGAGGTAAATCTTCTTTCCGCAGTCGGGGCAGAGGACATAGCTCATATTTTCAATAACCCCAATTATCGGAATATGCATCATATTTGCCATTGCTGCCGCTTTGCTTACAATCATTGCAACAAGCTCCTGCGGGGAGGCGACAATAATTATTCCGTCAAGCGGAATTGACTGGAAAACCGTCAGCGGAACATCACCCGTACCCGGTGGCATATCAACAAACATATAATCCACATCGCCCCAAACGACTTCAGACCAAAATTGCTTTACAACCCCTGCAATGACAGGACCTCTCCAAATAACGGGGTCGGTCGGATTATCGAGCAGGAGGTTAACGGACATAATTTTTATTCCGTTCGAGGTTTCGGCGGGGATAATTCCCTTTTCCGAGCCATCGGCGCGTCCGTCAATTCCGAACATCTTGGGTATGGATGGACCTGTAATATCGGCGTCCATAACAGCGGTGCGGTAATTTTCCTTTGCCATAGCTGAGGCAAGCATACCCGTAACCAGCGATTTGCCGACGCCGCCCTTGCCGCTTACAATTCCAATTACCTTTTTTATCCTGCTGCAAGAATTAGTGGGTTCAATAAAGCTTTGCGGCTGCGTTCTTTCGGAACAGTCGGAACCGCAGCTTGAACAGTCATGTGTACATTCGCTCATAATCACTCAACCTTTTTAAGAAAATAGAGAACAGGAAACATCGGACATACTAATCCGCTTTCTATCTTATTATTATACAGCATTGTCACAAAAAAGTCAAATTATTATAGACAATTTAAAAAAAATGGAGTATAATGTACAGTGTGAATTGATTTACACCGAATATTTTAATTTTAGGAGTTTTCTATGGAACATAATTACATAAATACAGTTGATATAAATTTAGGACTTGAAAGGAATGCTGCTGACTTCATTAAACGCTCGGAGGAGGTTTATATGTCACGTCTTAGGGAAGCGGCTGAGAAAATCTATGCGGATAGGTTTGAGCGGCCTCTTGTGCTTCTTTCGGGCCCGTCGGGGTCGGGAAAAACCACAAGTGCGCTTCGAATAGCACGGATTCTTGCGAGTAAAGGATTGGTTGTCCATACAATTTCAATGGATAATTACTTCCTCCCGGGTGACTCCGATTCGCTTCCGCTTGATGAAAACGGAAATGTTGACCTTGAATCACCTCATAGAGTGGATATTCCGCTTTTTTCAGAGCATCTGAAAAAGCTATCCGAGTGCGAGCCTGTGGAAATCCCTGTTTTTGATTTCGCAACCCAACGGCGAACGGATTTTATCCCCGTTAACCGCAAAGAAAACGAAATTATAATTATCGAGGGAATCCACGCCCTCAACCCCGAGGTGACGGGCAGTGCGGATGATTACACAAGCTGCGTTTACGTCAGCGTGAGGACAAGGATAAGAACCTCGGGCGGCGCTATTATGCACCCAAGAAAAATACGGCTTATGCGCCGACTTAATCGTGACAGACTTTTCCGAAGCCGAAGCCTTGAAGCTGTTTTCGGAATGTATGAAAGCGTTACAAGAGGAGAAGAAAAATTCATCATGCCATATAAGAGCCGTGCCGCATTCGACATTGATTCCTTTATTGCATATGAAGCCTGCGTTTACAAAAAAATGTTGCTTGACGAGCTTATTCTTGCGGACAGAAAGCTCAGGGATACCGAGGACTTTAATACAATGCTAAGGGTTCTTGAGGAGCTTTCTCCGATTGACGAACGGCTTATTCCATTGGATTCATTGGTGAGGGAATTTGTTGGCGGCAGCTGCCTTCAATATTAAAGATTAAAGGAAATGCTGACCATAGGAGAATGAAAAATGAACGGAAAACTTTATGTTGTCGGAACTCCCATCGGTAATCTCGGCGATATGACCTACCGTGGAGTGGAAACACTTTCAAATGTCGATTTTATTTGCGCCGAGGATACAAGGGTAACACTTAAACTGCTTAACCGATTTGGAATAAAAAAGCCGCTTGTGAGCTTCCATGAGCATACTGCATATCAAATTTGCGAGGGCATTGTGAACCGAATTGCATCGGGAGAAACCTGCGCCGTTGTTTCCGATGCGGGTATGCCGTGTATATCCGACCCGGGTGCCGATCTTATAAAAATGTGCATTGAACATAATATTCCGACGGAGGTTGTCCCCGGTCCGACGGCTGTTGCCTCCGCCGTTGCGATGAGCAATATTCCATCCGCAAGGTTCGCTTTTGAGGGATTCCTTTCTGTGACAAAAAAACAGCGTTATGAGCATCTGCGTTCCGCTGCAAAGGACCCCCATACGCTCGTTTTCTATGAAGCTCCACATAAGCTTGTCGCAACGCTTAATGATATGCTTGAATATTTCGGGGATAGGCGAATTTCCATCTGCCATGAGCTTACAAAAATTCATGAGGAGGTTATACGCACAACTATTTCCAAGGCAATAAAGTATTATGCCGAGGTAAGTCCCAAGGGGGAATTTGTCCTTGTCGTCGAGGGCTGTCCCGAATCGGAGGTGGGTGCTGAAATGACCTTTGATGAAGCTGTTTCTCGGGCGCAAAGGCTTATTGAGTCGGGGATGAAGCCATCGGAAGCCTGCAAGGAAATTGCAGCAGTTACAGGTATAAAAAAAGGCGAGCTATATTCCGCTGTTGTAAATATAGACCCCGCTGAATAAACAAAATCAGCCCCCGAAAGTTGTTTAACGCTTTCGGGAGCTGTTATTTTTATTCTACGCCCTCCATAAGAGCTTCGATAATGTCCGGTTCGTACCATTCAAGAGTGCTTCTGTTGAGGAATCCAAAGGTTTCGCCCTGCATAGGCTCGCCTTCATAGTTATTATCCCAAAGCACGCATACGATTCCAAGCTTCTTTGCTTCGGAAACATAATATTTTGCGAGCTTTGCTCTTTCAGCTGTATTGCCCTTGTTGATTGAGCCGAATTCACCGATTATTACGGGTATATCCTTGCTTATGAAATAGGTATTGAGATTTTTGAGAAGGGTGTCAATTTCCGCTTTATTTGTGCTGTTAAATGTCTTTTCCGATGAGGACGCATTGAACGCCATATTGTATGGTATGTACGCATGAACAGTTACTATAATGCGGTCATCATCGGGAATCTTGAGCGCCTTGAGTGCGCTTGTGTCGGAGGATGTGCCGTAAGGAGTAATCATAAGATAACGCAGCTTGTTGTTTCCGCCGCTCGCCCTTACAGTATCGACAAAGGTCTGATTAAGATTATTTATGATATCTCGTTCAGCCGAGGTTCCGCCTGTCCATTCCTTTGCCGAGCCGACCGTTCTCGGTTCGTTCATTCCCTCGAAGATAAGGTGTTCATCATAGCTTTTGAAGCGTGACGCAATCTGTTTCCAAATAGCAGTAAACCTTTCGGTAACAGCATCCTCGTTATCCGCTGTGGGGATAAGCCAGCCTTCCTCATGGTGAGTGTTCAGTATAACATACATACCGTTATCAATCGCATAGTCAACGACTTCCTGAACTCTGTCCATCCATGCGCTGCTGATATTATTGGATGAATCGAGGTGATCTCCCCATGAAACAGGGATTCTTATGGTGTTAAAGCCCGCTTTTTTTACGGCTTTAATCATAGCTTCGGTAGTTTTGGGGTTGCCCCATGCGGTTTCATAATCAAGCTCGTTGCTAACCCATGTGCAGTTTGAGCAGTCAAGCGAGTTGCCAAGATTCCAGCCTATTTTAAGGTTCTCTACAAATTCCATAGCCGTTCCGCCGGATGAAATTGTTTTATTTGAGGAGGAAGAGGAGCTTGACGATGCCTCCTTGACCGTTACCTTGCAGGTTGCTTTGTAATCCGTGCCCTTGATTTTAACGGTTATGGTTGCAGTTCCCGCCTTTTTGCCGGTGATTTTTCCGCCCGCCGCAACGGTTGCAATTGATTTGTCGCTTGACGACCATTGTATTGTGCATTTTTTGTAGCCCGAAACAGTTGCCTTGACCGTTGTCGTTTTTCCTACGGTTATTGCAACAGAGGACTTGCTGAGGGAAATTCCCTTTGTTGATGCAGCGCTTACATTAACGGTAAAAAGCATTAATATCATTATTACCGCCGTAGCCGCAGCGAATATTCTTTTGATTTTCATATTCAGCCTCCACTCGAAATATATTTCATATGTATATTTTACTATATAAGCCACAGAATGTCAATAAAATTTTGTAGATTTCAAATAATTTATCCGCTCTGTGACCCTGTTAACATAAACTTTACTCAATTTATTATATACTTTTACTTAAAATATTGTTTACTTTTCTACAAAATATGATATAATATTAATCAATGGGTGCCGAATAGACGGCGGTGAACGCTTCCTGCTGTTCGGCAGTCCGAATTTATTTAAAGGGGAGAATAAGGATATGGATTTTATTTTTGACAATATGGGTATTATTGTCGGGGTGATCATTGCGATCATTGTTATTTTGGTTTTAGCCTCAGGCTATGTTAAGGCTCCGCCCGATAAGGCGTACATAATTTCGGGTATCGGCAAAAAAGCGAGGGTTGTTATCGGTAAGGCATCGGTAAAAATCCCGTTCTTCGAGCGCCTTGATAAGCTCGATTTAAGCCTTATGTCGGTTGATGTAAAAACCGCATCGGCAGTCCCCACCGCAGATTATATCAACATTATGGTTGATGCCGCAGTCAACGTTAAGGTTGCGCTTGACTCGGAGGGACTCGGACTTGCGCAGCAGAACTTCCTTAATAAGGATAAGCAGTACATAGTCGGCGTTGCGAGAGAGGTACTCGAGGGTAATATGCGTGAAATTGTCGGAACTATGGAGCTTCGGGATATGGTTTCAAACCGCCAGAAATTTGCCGATAAGGTTAAAGAAAATGCCGCTCCCGACCTTGCCAAAATGGGACTTGACGTTGTTTCATTCAATGTTCAGAATTTCACCGACTCGCAGGGAGTTATAGATAACCTTGGTATAGACAATATTTCAAAAATTCAGAAGGATGCTTCTATCGCAAGGGCAGTCGCCGACCGTGACGTTGCCGTTGCAAGGGCAAGCGCAGAGAAGGAAGCAAATGACGCAAAGGTTGCCGCAAACCTCGAAATTGCAACAAAGCAGAATGACCTCGCTATCAAACAGGCTGAGCTAAAAAAAGCGTCCGACATCAAAAAGGCTGAAGCCGATGCCGCTTATACAATCCAGCAGGAGGAGCAGCGCAAGCAAATCGAAATTACAACCGCCAATGCTAACATTGCCCGTCAGGAAAAGGAGGTTGAGCTTGAAACCCAAAAAATCGCTATCCAGGAACGCCGTCTTGATGCGGAGGTAAAGAAGCAGGCGGAGGCTAAAAAGTTTGAACAGCAGCAGAGAGCCGATGCAGACCTTTATACCCGTCAAAAGGAAGCGGAAGCAAAAAAATATGAGGATATACAGAATGCCGAAGCCGAGCTTGCCGTTAAGCAGAAGGAGGCAGAGGCCATGTATTACCTTGCGGAGCAGTCCGCAAAGGCTACAAAAGCACAGGCGGAAGCATCAAGGTATGCCGCAGAGCAGTCCGCTGAGGGTATAAAAGCAAAGGGATTTGCCGAAGCCGATGCCGTTCGTGCAAAAGCTCTTGCCGAAGCTGAGGGTCTTGATAAAAAAGCCGAGGCTATGCAGAAAATGCAGGAGGCAGCTATTCTCCAGATGTACTTTGAAAAGCTGCCCGATATTGCAAAGGCTGTTGCAGAACCCCTTGCAAATATCGATTCAATCACAATGTACGGCGATGGTAACACCGCAAAGCTGGTTAGTGATATTACTTCATCAACAAACCAAATCTCCAGTGGACTTCTTGACGGAATGGGGATTTCTCTCAAGGACTTAATGGGAAGCATTTTAACGGGAAGGGCAATCGGAGCAGGTATAGGCGCTTCGGTTACTCCGGCTCCCAACGCTGAAAATGAACCCAACCAAACCAGAGAGCCCGCAATGGCGGGCAGCGCGGAGGAATAATTCCCACTTAGTAAACTTAGCAAAAACAAACGCTGTATCGGCACTTGAATGTGAGATACAGCGTTTTTATTTGTGTGTTAAAGCTGACTTTTAAGGCTATGTCATGTCAAAAATATACATCTTCCCGTTATCGATTGAACAGAGCTTATTATTCCCTATAAAGAAAAAGCTGTAAAAATTACCCTCACCCGCAGGCAGAGAATATTTAAGGCTTACCTCCGCAGTATCAGGGTCTATGGTGTAAATTTCCGCACCGACCTCATCGCCGTATGACGAAACCGTAAAAGCAATATATTCACCGTTATTGGGCATATAGTAGCCGTAGCTCCTGTACATATCAATTTCCGAATCGGGATCAAGGACAGATGGCAATTCGGTAAAAAGCTCCGTTTCAAGCGATTCAATATCGGTTATGTATAAATCGGCGGATAAACCGTCCCAGTAGCACTGATAGGAATAAATTTTTTCGTTATGAATTCCGAGCGGCATAAGATTTTGCGAATCCTCCGCTTTGCTCGCCGTGTTCTCGCTAAAGCTGTAAACCCCAAAGCCCGGGATGCATTCATAGCCCGCTATTCTGTAAACAAATCGGTTTTCATCTATCGGCAGGAAAAATTCTATCGATTGAGCGTTATAATCATTATCATAAAGCGGGGCAACTCCCTCAATAATTGTCACAGGCTCTTCATCTGTGATGTAAATGTTGTAATTAAAGGCGGAAATGCTGTGACCGTAATATTCAAATGAGGAACTTTTTGCATCAATGTCGGAAATATCCACGTTGTAATTTTCATCAACGGTTATAACAGCCGTTTCAAGGACGCTCGCTTCACGGTTAAAACGGTCTGCCGTCATTCTTACGGGGAATTCAGCTCCGCCGATAAAATCACTTATGTCCCAATCCCCAATGTAGGCTGTTCCGACTATGTTGCCGCTTTCAATGTTTACAAAATAAAGCTCTGTTTCGGTAACAAGAATATCGCTGTCCGATTTCCTTGAAAAGGGAATGCATATAATATTATCTCCAATGGTTTTCTTAGCAAATTGCCAGCTTCCGCCTTCGGATGCCTGCGCAGCCGCATTAAGGTCCAAAACGCTTATACCGAGAGGAAGTCCGTTTTCCGTTTCTTCAATAAATGACTGCTCCGATTCGGATTGCACGGCGGCGGATTCTTCCGTGTCGCCATAAGACGATATTTCCGTTTGATTTGGCAATATTTCCGTTTCTTCGGAGTAGGCTTGCTCCGATGTAAGCTGTATAGTAAGGGATTCCGTAACCGAGTTATCGCCGCCGCCGTCGTCCGAGCAGGCGGAAAGCATTGCTGCGGCAATAATTCCTGCAATTACAAATTTAGTTTTCATTTGGATTTCCTCCGTTGAAATTTTCTTTTCCTTTACAGTATAATATCCCAAAAATTAAATGTCAACGGCACAAAACGGATTGAAATAATGTTGTAATAATTGTAACCACGATGTAATTACGCATTTTAACATATGAATTCAGCCGCATTCGGTTTCAAACGCCGCACAACTCAAGCCAAATTAAATGGCATAACAAGGTTTGCCGAAAATCTCCGCCCGTCGCAAGCTGATTTTAGAGGTGGGGGACATCGGCAGCGGTTATCCATAGATAAACCTAAAATCCAATGCGTCGCAGAGCGTTCTCTTTTATTGTCATTTCCCCACAATTGAAAGGATTTTTTTGTAAACTGTGCAAAATCATAATTTTAAGCCTTGCAAAAACTTGTGCATTTTGTGAAAAATCCACCTTGAAATTTCAATTAATTTGTGCTATAATATACATTGTACAAGGAAAAATATACTGCGGAATAAGTTTCCGTAAGCTTTGAACCGGAGGTTTCCGATGGAAGGTGTTGTAAAAAGTGCCGAGGCTGCTGCAGCCGAGTGCAATTCGCTGAATGCGAACGGCGGCTGTTCGCTGCTTGGCTTAGAAAAATGTAAGGGTACGTCCTGCCGATACATATATTCATCGGAGGAGGAGAAAAATGAATCGGTAAAATGGAGGAAAAGACTTTCTTCGCTGAGTCCCGATGAGCAGCGCAGGATTTCAAAAAAATATTACGGCGGTTCTATGCCGTGGAGGGAATAAACCGCCGCGGAAGTAATTATGTAAACAGGCTATTATCCGAGAAAGGGGAAATGTTATGTTTTCAAACGGGGAATATGTTATGTACGGAACGTCGGGTTTATGCAGGATAGCAGGGACTGAAAGGCGGAGCTTTGACGGGATACATGAAAATGAATATTTTCGGCTTATTCCTTACGGCTCTGAAAATTCATCCTATTATATTCCCGCAGAAACCATAGGAAATAAGGTTCGTAAGCTTCTTACAGCCGATGAAATATATGCGGTGATAGACCGTATTCCGTCCATTAAGCCGATATGGGATGACGACAATACCCGCCGTCATGAAACCTTTAACGGAATGTATAAAAGCGGTGATTATGACAAAATCATCTGCCTTATCAAGTCCGTATATAATCAGCAGCAGATTCGTTCTGCGGCCGGAAAAAAGCTTCCGTTGGCTGAGGAGCATATGCTTAAGGCGGCGGAGAAAATACTTGATAGTGAATTTGCCGTTGTTTTGGGCATAAATCCGGAAGATGTTGCGGATTTTATTTCGCAGCGACTTGTTTCAGTTTCGGAAAATTAAAGAACAGCATTGAAACAGCGGCGTTTTTGCGCCGCTGTTTTGCGATTTTGGGGTTAGCATCATTAATAAATCGTGCAATTAGGAAGTGCGGCTTTGAGCTTTTCTATATCCTCATCGCTGATGTCATTATCATCCAACCGCAAATTTGTAAGATTAGTCAAATTAGATAAAGCGCTAATATTGCTGATGTTATTACCATACAAACCCAAATATGTAAGATTAGTCAAATTAGATAAAG
>JAJQIG010000038.1 GCA_021199335.1 Oscillospiraceae bacterium
CTCAGTCTATGCTCGCTCAGGCAAACACACTTCCTCAGGGTGTTCTTTCGCTCCTCCAGTAAGTTTGAGTTTGCTGAAGATGTCGGCTTGATTGCCGCATAAAAATAATTAAAAAGAGTTTCCCCCTCGGTTCTCGCCGAGGGGGATTTCGTTTTGCGTAAATTTTTGTTAAGTCCAAAGTTGCTGCAGCGTTTCATCACCTATTTCCCCGATATTTATTCCGCAAACCTCTTTCCTTAAAGGAAGAATTTCGGAGGGAACAACCGATAGCTGATCTATTCCCATTGCAACAAGTATTTTCGTAAGGGAAAGGTCAGCCGCCATTTCGCCGCAGACCGCCGCCCGCTTTTTATAGCGGTGGGCGTTATCGATAACCATTTTAATCATCCTGAAAAGGGAGATATTAATCGGGTCAAAAAAATCGTTCATAAGACTGTTTTCTCTGTCCATAACCATAGTGTACTGCGCAAGATCGTTTGTGCCTATGCTGAGGAAGTCGGCGTCCCTTGCAAGAAGATCGCTTATTATAACCGCAGATGGCGTTTCGATAAGTATTCCCTGCCGCACATCGCCTATGGGAATTCCCTCCGCTTTTAGCTCGCCAACGGTTTCATCGTTTATCTTGCGTATTCGCCCCGCATCAACAACGGTTGATACCATAGGATATAGCACCGACACCTGCCCGAATGCGGCGGCTCGGTATATCGCGCGGAGCTGTGCCTTGAATATATCAGGTCGGTTGAGAAGATAACGTATTCCACGGCAGCCGAGCGCGGGGTTCCTTTCATTTGGAAGCCCATAATATTCCATTCGCCTATCCGCTCCGACATCAAGCGCTCGGATAACAACCTCCTTGCCCCGCATTTTTTCTGCGGCGGCTTTGTACACTTCGAAAAGGTCATTCTCCGTTGGGAAATTATCCCTTGAAAGATAGATAAATTCGCTTCGGAAAAGTCCGATTCCGCCCGCATCATTTTCAAGCGCATCGTCAATGTCAGCCATTCGTCCGGCGTTGGCGAAAATATCGATTTTCCTGCCATCGGCAGTAATATTCTCTTTCCCCCTGAATTCAAGCAGAAGGGCGAATTTTCTCTCCTCGTCCGCCTGTTTGCGGAGCATAAGGGCGATAAACCTTTCATCCGGGTCAATGTAAATTTTTCCGTCATAGCCGTCTATAACAGCGGTCTTTCCGTTAAGGTCGGGGGTAATTTCAATCGGCGCACCCACTACGGAGGGCATCTTCATCGAACGTGCGAGAATTGCCGTATGTGAGCTTGCCGAACCTCCTGCCGTTGCAAAGGCTATAATGTTGCCGCTTGCAAGGCGAACGGTTTCGCTCGGCGAAAGCTCGTCGGCTATAACGATAGCGGGTTCGTCCGATGAAATTTTCTGCTCCTTTATTCCGCCGAGTATGTCAAGAAGTCTTGTTGTTATGTCCTTTACATCTGCGGAACGCGCCTGCATATATGGATCGTCCATGCTCTGGAACATATCGAAAAAGCTCTGCCCCGTAACGGAAACGGCATATTCCGCATTAAAGCCGCCGTCCGAAATAAGGTGTTCAATCGAGCTTAGGAAGCTGAAATCCTCCATCATCATCATATGTATCATAAAAATGGCGGCATCCTCGCCGCCAACCTCGTTTATGGCAAGGGTGTAAAGCTCGTCAAGCTGCGATGCGGCGGTTTCCTTTGCGCAATAAAAGCGTTCAAGCTCCTCATAACGGTCGGAAACGGTATAGCTTTTAACGCTCACGCTTGTGCGCTTATAAACGGTGATTTTTCCTATTGCAATTCCTTTAAAAACACTTTTTCCGTTGTAATCTGTCATAAAAATTCACCTCAGTTCGGACAAAACCAATACATATACAACTTCATCTTTAATTAATAATATAATAACACTTTGCAAACACTATGTCAATCAGCTTATCGCATAAACAGAAAGAATAATTTTGTGCATTTTTCATATTTATTAGCATATTATGCTGCTTTATTTTTGTTACAAATGTGAATAAAATAGAATTTTCTTCCCAAAATGCATTTCGTATAAGTCTAAAGAACGATTGTTTTTGGGTTTCCATAAATCTTCCAAGGAATTTTATTCGCTTTAAAGCCGTTTTGTGCGTTATGTATATTTATTATACGTCTTAATGTGTAAATTTGGTGATGTTTTTGGGTTCACTGCGGAAAAATGCACAAAATTCCCGCTCCAATTTATCCCAAACAGCGCACATTTCATATTTTATGCCCAACCTTCGCAAAATATTTATAAAAAATATAGACATTTTCGTTTTTTTGAGTTATAATATATATTGATTATTTAGAGCAAATTAGCGAGAAGTCCCCCACTTTAAACGATAGATAAGCGGTGGGCGGAGAGAAATCGGTATCAATGCGTAATAGGTACGCATATCTGAATACGTATGTCGTACTCAGCGAAATTGCCGAGCGTGGATTGAAACAAAGTTGATAGGAAATTTTTACACTATGAGAGTTATTACCGGAACCGCAAGAGGAAGAAGGCTTCAAACGCTTGAGGGGAATGATGTTCGCCCGACCTATGATAAGGTTAAGGAAGCTGTTTTTTCAATCGTCCATTTCGATATCGAAGGCTCGAATGTGCTTGACCTGTTTTCAGGTTCGGGGCAGCTCGGCATCGAAGCAATATCAAGGGGCGCTTCAAAATGTACCTTTGTTGATATATCGCAAAAATCCGTTAAAATTACGAATGAAAATATCAAAACCTGCGGGTTTGAGGACAAGGCTTCTGTGCTTAATACCGACAGCATAGGCTATCTTCGTACCTGCCGCCTTGTGTTTGACCTTGCTTTTCTTGATCCGCCCTACAGAAAGGGCATTATCGAGGAGGCTCTTCCGCTGCTTGAAGCTCATATGTCGCAAAGGGGAATAGCGGTCTGTGAGCATGAGGTTGGGCTTGCTCTGCCCGATGAGGTTGGGCGGCTTAAAAAATCCAGAACATATAAATACGGCAAAATCGAAGTGACGGTTTACCGCATTCTCTGTAATAATGAGGAATAAATTATGAGCAAGACAAGAATTGCCGTCTGCCCGGGCAGCTTTGACCCCGTTACCTTTGGGCATATGGATATTATACGCAGGGCATCAAGGCTTTTCGATAAGGTTATAGTCCTTGTTTCCGTCAATGCGGTAAAAAATCCGTCCTTTACAACTGTGGAGCGTGTTCAGCTCATCAATAAGGTAGTTGATCACCTCAAGCTTGAAAACGTAGTCGTCGATATTTGGGACGGTTTGCTTGCCGATTATGTTAAGCAGGTTGGTGCGTGTGCAATTATAAAGGGTCTGCGTGCGGTTTCCGACTTTGAGTATGAATTTCAGATGGCGCTTGCGAATAAAATGCTCTATGATGGGGCGGAAACGGTTTTCCTTACAACAAGTGCGGAAAATATGTATCTTTCTTCAAGCGTTGTAAAACAGATTGCCTCTTTTGGCGGTGATATAAGCCATTTTGTTCCCAAGTGCATTTTAAGCGATATTACGGAACGTCTTGTTCCGCCGAAGTGCCCGAAAACTTAATCTTAAACAGGAGGTTAATGATATGATAATCGATGAAATCCTTGATATGATGGACGATATGCTCGATGAAGCAAACGCCGTTCCTTTCAGTAATAAAAAGGGCGTTATCGACCTCGATAAAATGCGCAGCTGCATTAATGACCTGCGTCTTAATCTTCCCGATGAAATCCGTAATGCCAAAAATATTGTGCGTGACCGTCAGGAAATTGTGAGCGACGCCAATAAGGAGGCTGACCAGATTGTCCGCCGTGCCGAAGAAAGAGCAAAGGTTATCGTTTCAAACGATGAAATTACCAAAGCCGCCAAACAGCAGGCTGTGGAAATCCTTAATCAGGCGCAGGCAAGGGCAAAGGATATCAGGAATGCCGCAAATAAATACATTGACGATATTCTTCTCCAGTCGGAATCGGTCCTTCAAACAAGCCTTACCGACATAAAGAAAACAAGACAGGCTGTGCGCAATGTTCCGTCAAGCGCCGCCGTTCAGAAACCCAAGAATTGACGATAAATCCTCAGCTGCCTGCTGCGCTGGGGATTTTTGCATAAAAGCGTAAAGGAGAAAAGAGATATGAATAATTTTTCCGCCGAAAAAACGGATGGCTGCGTTGCCGCAATAAAAAAGGTTTCCGAAGAAATCGCCGCTCTTCCTGAAATGCGTTTCGAGAAAATACCGAGGGGAAGCTCTGCGCTTGTTATTGTAGATATTGTGAACGGATTTATTCGTGAGGGCGCAATGTCGTCTTCCGATATTGAAAACATAATTCCTCCTTCTGTGAGCCTTGCGGAAGGCTTTAAATCGGCGGAAATGCCTATTGTTGCTTTTGCCGACTGCCATAAAAAGGGCTGCGCCGAATTTAATTCGTTCCCCGAGCATTGCCTTGACGGAACGAGCGAGTCCGAGCTTGTTGACGAGCTTAAAGCTGTTGGGGGATATACATTGATAAGGAAAAATTCCACAAACGGCTTCCATGAAAGGGCATTCCGCAGCTTTATCGAGGAAAATCCGAACATCGAAACCTTTGTCGTTGTCGGAGATTGTACGGATATATGCGTCCTTCAATTTTGCCTTGCGCTAAAAACCTATTTCAACTGCGAAAATAAAAGGTGTGATATAATAGTTCCCGTAAGCTGCGTTGAAACATATGATGCGCCATACCATAACGCCGCATTTATGAATCTTGCCGCATATAAGCTTATGTCCGACTGCGGTGTGCGCTTTGTAAAAAATATCAGATAGGGGAAATAAGAATGAAAAATATAGACCGTAACCTTACCATGCTTACCGACTTTTATGAGCTTACAATGGCTAACGGCTACTTCCGAAACGGCATGGGTGAAATGATTTCCTATTTTGACCTGTTCTTCCGCAGCGTCCCCGATGAGGGCGGCTTTGCAATTATGGCGGGCCTTGAACAGGCTATAGACTATATGAAAAATCTCAGCTTCAGCGAGGACGATATTGATTATCTTAGGGGTAAAGGCATATTCGGCGAGGATTTCCTCGGCTATCTTCGTGATTTCAAGTTCTGCTGCGATGTGTGGGCAATCCCCGAGGGTACTCCGATTTTCCCCAATGAGCCTGTTATGACCGTAAGAGGTCCCGCAATTCAAGCGCAGTTTGTTGAAACGATGCTCCTTATTTGCGTAAATCATCAAAGCCTTATTGCAACAAAAGCGAACAGAATTGTCCGTGCCGCTGAGGGAAGACCCGTTATGGAGTTCGGCTCAAGACGTGCCCAAGGCTTTGACGGTGCGGTTTACGGCGCAAGGGCGGCATATATCGGCGGCTGCTGCGGAACGGCTTGCACAATCTCCGATAAGGATATGGGAACTCCTGCGCTCGGAACAATGGCGCATTCGTGGATTCAAATGTTTGACAGCGAGCTTGAAGCGTTCCGTGCATATGCGAAATGCTATCCCAAGGGAACAACTCTCCTTGTTGATACCTACAACGTGCTTAAATCGGGAGTGCCGAATGCCATAACGGTTTTCAAGGAAATGAGGGCGAGGGGAGAAGAACCCGCAGGAATAAGGATTGACAGCGGCGATATTACCTATCTCTCAAAGTGCGCAAGGCAGATGCTTGACGATGAGGGCTTTCCAAACGTAAAAATTGTCGCATCCAATTCCCTTGATGAGTATATTATAAGGGATATTCTTCTGCAAGGGGCGAAAATCGACAGCTTTGGGGTCGGGGAACGACTTATTACCTCAAAATCAGAGCCTGTTTTCGGCGGAGTTTATAAACTTGCCGCCATCGAAAAGGATGGGGAGATTATCCCCAAAATTAAAGTTTCGGAAAATGTTGCGAAAATCACCAACCCCGATTTCAAGGAGGTATGGCGCTTGTTCGACAGTTCAACCGGAAAGGCAATTGCGGATATCCTTACCTGCCATGGGGAGGAAATCGATGATTCAAGACCGTATGAAATCTTTGACCCGGAGCATACCTACAAAAGAAAGGTTCTATCCAATTTCAGCGCAGTAAAGCTCATGGAAAAAATTTTTGACGGCGGAAGGTGCGTTTACGAATCCCCCACAGCGGATGATATAAGAGCATATTGCGTAGCTCAGATCGATACGCTTTGGGATGAGCTTAAACGCTTTGAGTATCCGCACAAATATTACGTTGACCTTTCGACAAAGCTCTGGCAGAAGAAAAACGAGCTTCTTAGAAAGGCGCACAATTTTTAATCCTGTAACAGAAATGCGTAAACAGATAATTTGGAGATTTTATGAGCAGTATTATAACCTATCGTTACATTAAACAAAATGAAGATATCCACACCTATATAAAAAATGCGGACGCAGCCGTTGCGGCGCAGGGCTACACGGAGCATTCATTTGCCCACGTTGAAAGGGTTGCGCAGACAGTTGAAATGATTTTATCAACCCTCGGTTATCCCGAAAGGCAGGTTGAGCTTGGCAAAATTGCGGCATACCTGCATGATATAGGCAATGTCGTTAACCGAATTGACCACGCTCAGAGTGGAGCGGTTATGGCTTTCCGTCTGCTTGATAACCTTAATATGCCTGCGGAGGAAATTTGCGCCGTAATTTCCGCTATCGGCAATCATGACGAGCATACAGCACAGCCGCTTAACGCAATTGCGGCGGCGCTTATAATCGGCGACAAAACCGACGTTCGCCGCAGCAGAGTAAGAAATGTCGAGAGCGTTAATCTCAGGGATGATATTCATGACCGTGTGAATTATGCCGTTGAGGAATCGAGAATTTATTTTACAGAGGATAAAAAGGCAATCGTCCTTGAGCTCAGGCTTGATACGAATATTTCGTCTGTAATGGAATATTTTGAAATTTTCATGGATAGAATGCTGCTTTGCAGGCGTTCTGCGGAATTTTTTGGTATAGAGTTCAGAGCGAGAGTAAATGATACCGAGGTAATGTAATTTAACCAAAATCATCAAGAATTCCCCCACTTCAACCAATAGGTAGGTGGTGGGTGGGATGAATTGCCAAAGGGAAAATTGATGGCAGCGGTGGGCGTAGAGAAACCGGCATCAATGCGTACCTTTGTAACGTATATCGCACTCCGTTAAGTTACCGAGCGTGGATTGAAACAATGGCATAAGGCATAATTTGCTGCCGCAGTTTGCGCATTAATTATTGTAAATGTGTTAAATTGTAAAAATGTGCTTGCTTTTTTCGGCGAAAAAAGGTATAATTAATCTGATATTGTATTTTTATTATGGAGGACTGAATTTATGCCGATTAAGTATATTTTTGTAACGGGCGGCGTTGTGTCGGGGCTTGGAAAGGGCATTACCGCGGCTTCCCTCGGACGTCTGCTCAAAGAAAGAGGCTACCGTGTTACAATCCAAAAATTTGACCCATATATCAACCTCGACCCCGGAACAATGTCGCCCTATCAGCATGGAGAGGTTTTTGTTACCGACGACGGTGCGGAAACCGACCTTGACCTTGGACATTATGAGCGCTTTATAGACGAAAATCTTTCCGTTAATTCCAATGTAACAACGGGTAAAATCTACTGGACGGTTCTTAATAAGGAGCGCAGGGGAGATTATCTCGGAGGAACGGTTCAGGTTATCCCCCATATCACAAACGAAATAAAGGAACGTGTTTACCGTGTCGGCAAGGAAAAGGATACCGACATCGTTATTACCGAAATCGGCGGAACTGTCGGCGATATTGAATCAACGCCTTTCCTTGAGGCTATCCGACAGGTTGTTACCGAGGTCGGACGTGAAAATGCAATGTATATCCATGTTACGCTTGTTCCCTACATTGCAGGTTCGGAGGAGCTTAAATCCAAACCCACACAGCATTCCACAAAGGAGCTTCTTTCAATCGGGATTCAGCCAAATATTATCGTGTGCCGTTCCGAAAAGGAAATTCCCGAGGATATGAAGAAGAAAATCAGCCTCTTCTGCAACGTTCGTCCCGAGGATGTTATACAAAATCTTACAGCGCCGTCGCTCTATGAGGTTCCGCTTTGGCTTGAAAAGGAAGGACTCGCAAGCGCAGTATGTCACCATCTTAACTTGGAGGACCGCAAGCCCGAGCTTACCGAGTGGATTGAAATGGTTGACCGCACAAAGGCGGCTTCAAAGACGGTTACAATCGGTCTTGTCGGAAAATATGTTGTTCTTCACGATGCTTACCTTTCCGTTGCGGAGGCTCTCCGTCACGGAGGAATAGTGAATGATGCAAACGTTGATATAAAGTGGATTAATTCGGAGGAAATCACTAAGGACAACGTTGCTGAAATGCTTTCGGCGTGTGATGGAATAATCGTCCCAGGGGGATTTGGCGACAGAGGAATCGAGGGTATGATAGAATCAATCCGCTATGCCCGTGAAAATAAGGTTCCGCTGTTTGGAATCTGCCTTGGAATGCAAATGGCTGTTATCGAATACGCAAGAAATGTTCTCGGTCTTACCGGAGCAAATTCCACCGAGTTCGGCGATACGCCTTACCCCGTTATCGATATTATGGAGGATCAGAAAAACGTTACCGAAAAGGGAGGAACAATGCGCCTTGGACTTTACCCCTGCAAGCTTACCGAAGGTTCAACAAGCTCAAGAGTTTACGGTGAGCCGCTTATTTATGAACGCCACCGTCACAGATGGGAGTTCAATAATGCGTTCCGCACAAGGCTTTCCGAAGCAGGGCTTGTTATTGCGGGAATTTCTCCCGATGAACGCCTTGTTGAAATTGTTGAGGTAAAGGATCACCCGTGGTTTGTCGGAGTTCAATTCCACCCCGAATTTAAATCACGCCCCAATAAGCCGCAGAAGCTTTTTGCCGATTTTATAAGAGCTTCCATTGAGAATCGCAAATAATTACAAAACTGCCGAGTCCACAGTACACGGCAGTTTTTGAATTTTGTCGGGCAAATAAGAAACATTTGGCAAACCGCTTGTAAAATCCGTGCAATTGTGGTAAAATAAATGTTATACGTTAAAATTACAGCTTGAGGATAATTCCCTGCTGCATTGAATTTCGGGGCAATTCCCCTTGTTAAACGAAAGGATGATATAAATGGCAAAAAAACCTTTAGTGCCGATTACACTGCTTACAGGCTACCTCGGCGCAGGAAAAACTACTCTTATCAATCATGTCCTTAATAATCAGGAGGGCTATAAGGTTGCAGTTATAGTCAACGATATAGGTGAGGTTAACATTGATGCGGAGCTTATCCAAAAGGGCGGCACCGTTACCCAAAAGGACGATAACCTTGTTCCTCTTTCCAACGGCTGTATCTGCTGCACATTAAAGGTTGACCTTATGAATCAGATTACGGAGCTTGTTAAGACGGGGAAGTTTGATTACCTCCTTATTGAAGCAAGCGGAATTTGTGAGCCGCTGCCCATTGCGCAGTCCATTTCTGTTCTTGAGGGTAAGGTTGATAAGCGTTATCCTGCAATCTGCCGACTTGATAATATTGTTACGGTTGTTGATGCGCTGAGAATGGCTTCGGAATTCGGCTGCGGGGATAATCTGCTCAAGGATGATGTAGGCGAGGAGGATATTGAAAATCTCCTTATCCAGCAGATTGAGTTTTGCACAACAATTATTCTTAATAAGGTCGATAAGGTTACTCCCGACCAGCTCGGAAGAGTAAAGGCAATGATAAAAACCCTTCAGCCCAAGGCAAGAATTATTGAAGCAAGCTACGGAAAGGTTGAGGTTTCCGATATTCTTAATACAAACTGCTATGATTTTGAAGAAGCCGTTACCTCCGCAGGTTGGGCAAAGGCCTACGAGGAGGGCGTTCCCGATGATGATGAGGACGAGCATCACCACCACCATGAACATGACGAAGATGAACACGAGCATGAGCATCACCATGACCGCGATGATGATGAGCATGACCATGAACACCATGAGCATCATTATGATGGGTTCGGAAATTGCAGCTGTGGGCATCACCACCATCACCATGACGAGGGCGAAGCCGAGGAATATGGCATAGGCACTTTCGTTTACCGCCGCCGCCGTCCGTTCAATCAGGATAAGCTCGGCGAGTTTATTGAGAATTGGCCCAAGTCCGTAATACGCTGCAAGGGTATGCTTTGGTTCTCCGATGATAGGGATACCGCTTATGTTTTTGAGCAGGCGGGAGTTCAGATTAACGCCACCGATTCGGGAAAATGGTTTGCATCCGCCCCCGAAAAGGAAAGAAAACGTCTTTTGAAGCAGTACCCCGAAATCGAAAAGGATTGGGATGAAATATACGGCGACCGTGAAATAAAGCTCGTCTTTATCGGTCAGAAAATGGATAAGGCTGCTATCACAGAGGCGCTTGATAGCTGTCTTGATAAGTAAAAATACTGTTGCGGGAGGACGAATTGTAAATGCGATTCGTCCTTCTTTGGTATAGTCGTATACAAATGCTTGAACCCAAAATGAATTCAACATAAATCCGTGATTGTGTTGTTCAGTTTTGCGCCTATAGATGTTACAATAACAGTATCAAATATAACTTACGACTGATGTCCCCCGCCTCTTCAGGCGGGGGAGCATACGCTCTTTCAGTGGGGGATACAATCCCCCACTGAAACCCCTAAGGGGCTAACGCCCCCAGTCGTTCGTTGAATGACGGGGCGATGCCCCTTATTGAAGGAGGTTCAGAATATGAACACGGATAAAATTTATGCGGAAGCAATTGCCAATGAGTATGCCCCCAAAAATACATCAAAGGTTGTAGCCTTAAAAAAGCTTGACATGAGAGCAAAGAGGGCGGCAAATATTTTCGCCTATACATTTGGAGTTGCTGCGGCATTGGTTTTGGGCACCGGTATGTGCCTCTCGATGAAAGTAATCGGAGCGGGTACAATCGGGTTTATTGCTTTGGGAATTATTTTGGGCGTTGTAGGATTTGCAGCAATGGGTATAAATTACCCCATCTACAAAAAACTGCTTGAGAGCGGAAAGCGGAAGTACGCGTTTGAAATTATTCAGCTTGCAAAGGAAATTACCGAGGAGGAATAAAGGAGGAGGGGTGGAGTGAATAGGTCCGAAAGCAAATATTTTAATACAGCAATAAGAATGGACGAGGCTTTCTTGGAGCTTTTGAGCAAGAAGGACTTTGAATTTATTACCGTAAAGGAAATATGCGAAAAGGCAGATGTTAATCGCTCCACCTTTTATCTTCACTATGAAAATATAGGGGAGCTGCTTGCTGAAAGCATCGGTTACATAAACGAGCGATTTTTTACTTATTTCCCGCAAAAGGATGAAATGATAAGCGGCATAAACGGAGCATCCCTTGAAGAACTGTACCTGATTACGCCCGCATATCTGATACCGTATCTCACTTACGTAAAGGAAAATAAGGATTTATTTCGGTTGGCTATTAAAAGGTATACAGTGCTGCAAATGGATAGTAATTTCAGGGAATTGTGCAAGTATATTCTCAACCCGATTTTGGAAAGATACCGCGTTCCCGAAGCTGAAATGGAATATATTCTCGCATTTTATATTGAGGGGATTATAGCGGTTATCAGAAAATGGCTTGAGCTTGACTGCATAACCCCCGTTGAAAGAATGGCTGAAATTATTATGGAGAATGTTAAAGAGACTGACGGTTGAAAGGGGAAATATGAAAAAAGAAAAGAAGAAGGTCGGGATTATACAGGCATTAAATATCTTGGCAGCAAACGAGCGCCGCAAAATTGTGTTTTTTACGGCGTTTTCTTTTGCTGTCAATTTGATTTATGTAATATACAACGCATATATGGGGTTGAAAACGGATGCGGCTTGGTTCTTTACTATGTGCGTTTATTATCTTATGCTGAGCTGTATGCGCGGCTATGCCGTTTTTGCGGAGCTTAGGATAAAAAGAGATTCGGGAATGAGTGATACTTACAATGCCGAAAAAAGGGTAATGAAAACAGACGGAATTCTGATTATGCTGTTGGTGATTGCATTAAGCGGGACGGTGGTTTTGACCGTAGCGGAAAATCGGGTTGTGACTTATGATACCATTACAATGATTACAATTGCGGCGTTTACATTTTACAAAATCATTGCGGCAATAGTCAACGCAGTAAAAATCCGCAAGCATAATTCACCCATATTTACAACCATTCGCAACATAAGCCTTGTTGATGCGGTGATGTCTGTGCTTCCGATGCAAACTTCGATGATAGGCTCGTTCGGCGGTGATGATGGGCTGCCGACAGACTACCTCCGCCTTATGACAATTATGACGGGAACAGGAATTTGCGTGGTAATGCTGATTATTGCGGTAACAATGCTGTTTTCGGGAAACGGACATGAATAAATACCCTTCTCCGAGATAAAACTAAATCCGCAAAAATGATTTTTGTAGCTTTTTATTCCTAATTTTCACCGAAAAATGCGGGCGATTACCGCCATTTTTATTAAAATTCACAAAAAATAAATCGAATATTTTCAGAATAGTAATTTTGTTGCTGTATAATTACATTTAATTATATTTAAGGAGCATACCAATGAGTAAAAGAAAGCTTATCGGATTGTTACTTCCCGACCCCGAATCGGTTTATCAGCAGCGAATCCTTGACGGAGTTACAGCCCAGTGCGGCAGGTACGGCTATGACTGCGCCGTTTTCTCCCCCCTTATGCGGGTGTGCCATAATTATAGGGAATACCTCAGCGGGGAGCTTAATATTTTTGAGCTTATTAATTTTGAACGGCTGGATGGCGTAATTGTTCCCACTATATCCTTATCGGAAAATCAGGATTGCGCCGTTAGGGATGCTATGCTGGAAAAAGTAAGTGCCGAATGTTCAAAACCCATTGCCGCAGTTGACCTTCCGTTCGGGGATTATCCCATTGTGGAAACGGACGACAGAACAGCGTTCTCTGTAATAACCGAGCATATCCTCGATGTGCATAAGTGCGATCCCGATAAGATTTATTTCCTTACCGGAATGGAGGGCTATGACGTTTCGGAAAGACGCTTGGGCGGTTTTGCCGACCTCTTTAAGGATAGGGGCATTGAAATAAAAGAGGATAATATTTTCTATGGCGACTTTTGGTACAGCGGAGGAGAACGCCTTGCTGACAGAATTATTTCGGGCGAGGTTCCCATTCCGCAGGCAGTTGTTTGCGCAAGTGACCATATGGCGATAGGTCTTGCCAATAGGCTTTCCGAGAATGGCATAAACGTGCCGAAGGAGGTTATTGTCACAGGCTATGATGTAACCGCCGAGGCTGTTATAAACAGTATTTCCATTACAACATATGTCCCCGATGTAAGCGCGGCCGCCGCAAAAGCGGTTAATATCGTCCACAATGCTATAGAACCCGATGTTCCCGAAATGGAGCTGCCTGATTTCCCGGGAAGCGGCTTGAGAATTTGTTCAAGCTGCGGCTGCCCCGAAAATATAGCTTACATAAGAAGCCGCTTGACCAATTCTCTTTATAACATCAATCATAACTATATTAACGGTAAGATGACCGGCGATGTCGATATAGGGGTTCTCCTTGAAAGCTATATGATGGAAACCCTTACAAGCGCCGACAGCGTTGAGGATTGTATGGCAAAAATTGCTCAAAGCGAATACCTTGTCCGACCATATAAAAGACTGTATCTCTGCCTTAATGAAAATTGGCTCGATACCTCGCGGGGTGATGAAGTCGGGGCATATTCCGACCGTATGAGGACGGTTGTTTCATCCTTCCCCGAGGATACCGCCGACAGGAGCAAGAATTATTGCGGAAACACCTCTGACCATTCCTTCGATACAAGCCTTATGCTGCCCGAGCTTGATGAGGAATGCGATGAACCCTCGGTTTTCTATTTTTCACCGCTTCATTTTAACAGCAAATCCCTCGGCTACTCCGTTTTTCAATGCGGTGTTAATCAGGGGCATAAGATAAACACTGTGTTCAGAAATTGGATAAGATATGTCAATAACGCCTTGGAAATGATGACAATTCGTGAGGAACTGAAAAAATTCTCCGAGCGTGACGCTATGACGGGCCTTTACAATCGCCGCAAGCTGTCTGAGTGGGAGAATCGGGTTCGTGAAAACGCAAAGCCTAACGATAACATAATTGTCTTTGTCATTGATATGGACGGACTTAAATATATTAACGATACCTTCGGGCATAACGAGGGGGATTACGGCATAAAAGCAATTGCCGCCGCTGTAAGCAGCGTTACAAGGAATAACGAAATCTGCATAAGAGCGGGCGGGGATGAGTTTTACATAATCGGGATAGGCGATTATTCGGGAATGGATGCGATTATCCGTTCCGAGCGGCTCAGCCTTTCTTTTGCCGAGGTTAATAAATCCGCCGAAAAGCCATATGAAATATCCGCCAGCATAGGCTACAGCCTAAATCTCTTTTCATCGGGAATTTCGCTTGGCGATGCCATAAAAGAGGCGGATAAGAAGATGTATGAAAATAAAACAGCGCGAAAGAAGCAAAGAGTAAATTAAGATAAGAAAAGCCGCCGATTAAGCGGCTTTTTTTGCGATATTATGTTCCTTCTGTTGCAATTATTCGGATAAAATGCAGAAATTTTAAAAAAGCTATTGAAAAAAAGCTAAAATAATGTATAATAAACGTGTATGTCTAAAATTATATCGGATTTAGAAAGGAAAGGGTTTTCATTGAAAAAAAACAAGAGTCCCGTAACATTGAATTTTAACTTAAAAACATTTTTATACAGTAAAAGAGTATATATAGCAGCATTTTTTATCCCTGTAATTGTTCTCTATACTGCCTATGCAATTTTCGGAGTATATCCGTGGGGACAGGAATCGGTGCTTGTTCTTGACCTTAACGGACAGTATGTTTATTATTTTGAAAATCTTAGGGACGCTTTTTGGGGAAACGGAAGCCTTGTTAATTCATGGAGCCGTAACCTTTCGGGGGAAATTGTGGGCATTTTCGCCTACTACCTCGCCAGTCCGTTTACGCTTATAGTAATGCTGCTCCCAAGATGGATGATGACAGGCTCGATTATGATAATGCAGCTTTGCAAGGCGGGCTCGGCGGCCGTTGCGATGTGCCATTACCTCGGAAGGCACAAGAAGTATTCGGGCAGCACTGCGCTTATTTTTTCCATAATCTATTCCCTTATGGCATATATGATTGTTCAGCTTATGGATCCCATGTGGCTTGACGGACTTATCTATCTCCCCCTTATATGCAAGGGCATAGAAAAGGTTATAGATGAGAAAAAGTGGCTTTATTTCCTTATCCCGCTTGCGCTTATGTTTGTCGCAAATTTTTACATTGGCTGGATGATTGCGATTTTCAGCATATTGTATTTTATTGCGTATTACTTTTTCATATCCGATAAGGCAGCGCCGTTTAATGCAGGGGATTTTATTAAAAGCGGCTCGATTTTTGCCTGTGGGGGTGTAATGGCGGCGGTTTGCTCCGCATGGCTGCTTATACCGCTTTATTATTCCTTGAGCCTTGGCAAATTTGAGTTTTCAACTCCGAATTACAGCATGAAAACTCAGTTTGATTTTATAGATTTTTTTGTGAACCTTTTGCCGAATGTTTATGATACCTGCCGCCCCGAGGGTTCACCTGTGGTTTACTGCGGGGTTTTGACGATACTTCTTATCCCGTTGTTTTTTATGAACACAAACATTAAGTTCCGCAAAAAAATAGGCTATGGTCTGCTTGCGCTGTCGGTTATACTTTCGATGTATATGTCCACCGTTGATATAGTGTGGCACGGCTTTCAGGTTCCGAACTGGCTTCCTTACCGTTATTCATTTACGTGCAGCTTTGTGCTTATCATTATGGCGGCGCAGGCATTCGAGCGCATTGAGGGAATATCCTTCAAGGAAATCGGCGGAGTTTTCTTCCTTCTGTTCGGTTATGTTATTTATGTAAATAAACAGGGGCTTGAAAATGTGACCCTCCTTGCGACCGTGTGGTTCACAATTGCGCTCGGAGGAATTTATGCGCTGCTTCTTTATATGTATAAAAAGCATTACAACATAAAGCCTGTGCCTGTAGTGATAGTGTTTTTCCTAATGGTGGAGCTTATAACCACATCGGCATACACAATGTGCCGCATAGATGATGATGTTGTTTACTCAAAAAATTCCTCATATAACCGCTACATTACTCTTGGAAGAAATACTGTTCAGAAAATTTATGAAATGGATGACGACCCCATATACAGAATTGAATCGAATTATCACAGAACCGTAAACGACGCTATGGCATTCGGTTCCTACGGCATTTCACATTCAAGCTCAACCCTTAATTCCGCACCGATAGAATTCCTTAATAAGCTCGGATTCTCCTACGGCGGACATTATATTAAATATAAAGGCTCAACTTATGTTACCGATGCTATTTTGGGAATAAGGTACGTTATGGAAAAGGGTTCGGCGGAGCCCGATGGAGTAAGCGGGGAGGTAATCGTTGCCGAAAACAGTCACTATGATAATCTTGTGCTTGCAAACGGCGATAATACTGATATTTTTTATGTGTATGAAAATCCCTACGCCCTGCCCATAGGCTTTATGGCGAGCAATGATATTGCCGATGTTTCACTTTCGGGAGATAACCCATTTATCTGTCAGAATGTGCTGCTTTCGGCTCTCGTGAGCGACACAAAGGATGATTATTTCAAGCAGATTGAGATTGATAAAATCCTTCCCGAAAATGCTAAGCCCTCGACATATGGTACGCACACAAAGTATGTTCCCCGCATTGAGGGTGAAAACTCCCATATTGAGTTTATCATTACTGCGCCGACAACGGATATGATTTATATGTATTTTCCCTCAAGCTATGAGCGCAAGGTTAACGTTTGGCTTAACAATGAATTTCTCAATTATTACTTTGAGGGCGGAAATAAGGTAATCCAGACCCTTGGACGTTTTGAGGAGGGCGAGGAAATTTCCCTTATTACAACCATTACCGAAGAAAAGAACGAGGTTCTTTTTGCCGACGAGTATTTTTATTATCTTGATGAGGAGGCATTCCAAAAATCCATTGCGGAGCTTCAGGAGCATCCTCTTGTTGTTGAAGAATTCAGCGAGGATTACCTCAAGGGAACGGTTACCGCCGATGAGGACGGTATACTTTTCACTACAATTTCATGGGAGCCGGGCTGGACGATTAAGGTTGACGGCGTAAAAACAGAACCCGTTGAGCTTGTTGACGCATTGATAGGAATTCCTGTAACAGAGGGAACGCATACGATTGAAATGTCATTCTTCCCCGAGGGAATGGCGCTTGGAATTATTATAAGCCTTGCGGGAATAATCATTGTTGTAACTGTGACTGTGATTTCACGCAGAAAGCGTAAGGTCTTGCTCGATAGGCTTTATGACATCTAAGGAGAATATTCTGATGAAGATTATGTTTGCTTCAGATATACATGGCTCTTATCCATCCTGTGCGCAGATGATGAAGCGCTTCGATGAAGAAAAGGCTCAAAGGCTTATACTTTTGGGGGATTTGCTTTATCATGGCCCGCGCAACGACCTTCCGACGGGATATTCCCCGAAAGAAACCGCACGTATTCTGAATGAGAGAAAAAATATACTTTTCTGCGTAAAAGGCAACTGCGATTCCGAGGTTGACGGCATGGTTCTTGAATTTCCGATAATGGCGGAATATGCCTTGATTTGGCTTGATGGAAGAACCGTTTTCGTTACTCACGGAGATAAATACAATAAGGAAAATCCTCCGCTTATCGGAAAGAATGACATCCTTATCCACGGTCACACCCACGTCAGTACAATTGATGCCTCGGGAGATTTTGTTTACCTTAACCCCGGTTCGGTTTCACTGCCGAAGGAGGGAAGTGAAAAAAGCTATATGATTTATGAGGACGGTATTTTTTCTCTAAAAAATCTCCTTACGGCGGAGATCGTGGAGAAATATGCAATTAAGTGAAAAAAAGAAAGGATTTGCGCAGCTGTAGGCAAATCCTTTTTTAAAGCGAGAGGTTAATTTTATTCCGTTTCTTCCGCCGCATCGTCAGTTGCGGGCTTTTCAACGCCGAGAGTATCGTAAAGATAATCAAGTTCGTTTTCAAGGCTGTCTATTCTTTCGATATATGCCTGCTCCTTTTCCTCCTCCTGAGATTTAACCTTGTTTGTTGCGGCAAGATTTATTGTAAAGATGAGGGTTACTACTACTGCAAATATTGTAAGGCAGACGGTAACGGGGTTGAAATGAGTTTTCTTTTCCTTTGAAGCCTTTCTTTCCAAATCATTTTCGGCGATAAATTCATAAATTCCCGTTCTCTTTAAAGCATTGCGCAGCAGGAAATAAAGCGGAACAGCAATTATAACGGCAAGCGCCGCATTTATGCATGATGTTATCGCATTCGTTCCGACAGCCGCCCATGCCGCCTGAGATGTTCCGCCGAGGATTATTATGGTGACATAGGATTTCAGCAGGTAAAGGACGATATAAACAACCTGACCCGCAATTGCCGAAATAATAACACGCTTTTTCTCATTCGTTGTTCTGAGCAAACCCGCCGTTAAGCCCATCGCAAACTTTGAAAGGAAGGTGTACGGTGCGGAAACTATATACACAGGGTCAAAAAGGTCGTAAAGACCCGCCCCGATTCCGGATGCAAGACCGCCGCTGAGTCCGCCGAAAAGCAGGCCCGCAAGCAGACACATTGAATTTCCCAGATGAACTCTTGTAACGAGAACCCCGTTTGGAATTTTTATTTGAAGATAGTTTCCCGCATAGACAAGCGCAGCCATAAGACCAACTATAATAATTTGGTATAAGGTTCTTCTGCTTTTTGTCATTGTTTGATTTGCCATTTTCATTGCCCCTTTTCTTTTTACTCGGTAATCCAATTATATTACCGACAAATTCGGTTTGCAAATTTCGGCAAGTAATTAATATTTCGTACATATTTATTTATTCTGCCTATGGTATTCCCTTATAAAAGAGCTTGGTTTGCAGCAATAGTCACAAAATTTTTTTCGGCGGATTTTTGCAGTATTTTTTAAGACAAAAAATTGTACAATAATTTTGCCTGCAGCCTGCCGCCTATTGTTGAAAAAGCAGAAAGATAAAATGCCTGCGATGGCTTGGCATTTGCCGAAAAATATAGTATAATGTAACTACCGCTTAATATATCGAAAGGATTTTTACAGATGAACATTTATCTTGATAACGCCGCAACAACTAAGCCGTGCGAGGCTGCAATGTCTGCGGTATTTGACAGTATGCTGGAGAATTACGGTAACCCATCCTCTCTCCATAAAATCGGACTTAACGCCGAAAATGATATAAATGAAGCAAGGAAAGCCGTTGCGGCTGCCCTTGTGTGCGACCCTAAGCTCCTTACATTTACATCAGGCGCAACGGAGGCAAACAATACAGTTATTTTCGGCGCAGCGAAAAAATACGGCAGGCGCAGAAAAAAAATCGTTGTTTCGGGAATAGAACACCCTTCCGTTGCCGAGCCTATAAAAATTCTCGAGGAAACGGGGGATTACACCGTTGTTCGTGTTATGCCGGACAGAAGCGGAGCTATCGATGCGGAGGATTTTATAAAGGCTGTTGACGATGATACTTTTTTGGTTTCCTGTATGCTTGTCAATAATGAAACAGGGGCAATCAATCCTGTTAAGAAAATTTTTTCATATGTAAAGAGAACCTTTCCCGAATGCATTACGCATTGCGACGCTGTTCAGGGATTTATGAAAATTCCCATAAAGTCCGCCGACCTTATGGCGGATGCGATTGTTGTTTCCGCCCATAAGGTCTATGCCCTAAAGGGCGTTGGCGCATTGTTCGTTAAGAACGGCATTAGAATTCCTCCGCTTATCTACGGTGGCGGGCAGGAGAACAGGTTTCGTTCGGGAACGGAGGCTGTTCCGCTCATAACGGGCTTCGGCGCGGCGGTGAGATACCTTATGCCGACAATGAAAACCGCTTACAGCAATGCGGAAATTATCTGCAATTATCTTGTAAAAAGCCTTTCAAAGCTCAATTTCGTGAAAATAAATTCCAACCTTGAAAACCATTCGCCATACATATTGAATTTTTCGGTTGAGGGAATACGTTCGGAAATTATGCTTCATTTCCTTGAAAGCAAGGATATTTACGTCTCAAGCGGCTCCGCCTGCTCAAAGGGAGGACACAGCTCTGTCCTCACAGCAATGGGTATACCCGATAAAATCGCCGACAGCGCAATAAGGGTTTCCATAAGCAGGGGAACTACGGAGGGCGACATAAACGCACTTGTAAACGCATTAAGAGAGGGTTATGAAACCCTTGCAAAGAGATAAACGGGCGAACAACATTCGCCCGTCCTTTTGTACGCTGCGAATTTTTAACATAAAATGAAATATTTGAAAACATTTTGCGGGAATGAAAAATATCGCAGATTTAATTTGTATTATATATGAAATGAGAATCACATAAATTTCTTATGGGGGGAAATAAATGATTTCTGATTCTGCCGAAAGGCTGCTCTCCGATAAAACGGAGAACGCTGAAAATGGCGGTTTCGGAACAGATGCGTATATCCGCCGTGTCCTTGAAAAATATTCCGACTGTGTAATTAAGCTCAGCTATACCTATGTTCACAATATATACGATGCCGAGGATATAGCGCAGGAGGTTTTTATGGCGCTCATTAAATTCGCCAAGCCGTTTGAATCCGATGAGCATGAGAAGGCTTGGATTTTGAGAACAACCATAAATAAAAGCAAGAATTATCTTCATTCGGGCTGGCTCAGAAGAACAGTTTTGCTTGAAGAAAGCGGCGAAAACGCAGATGCTGCCGAAAATATTACCGCAAACGAGGAAAGTGAAGTTATGGAAGCAGTCCTTGCGCTGCCCGAAAAGTACAGAACTCCTGTGCACCTTTTTTATTATGACGGCTATTCAATCAATGAAATTGCGGCAATTCTGCATAAAAAGCCCGCAACCGTTGGGACTCTCCTTGCAAGGGGCAGGGAACGTCTTAAAGCGCTTATGATAGGGGGTTTTGATGATGAGTAAATCAATTAAACAATATAAAAACGCTATGAACAGCATCAAAATTTCCGAAAGCTTTGAAAGGCGCACCGAAGCCTTGCTTAAAGAGATGAACAAGGAGGAAAACGGCACTGCGTTAAAGGGTATGAGCGATGATTTTTCAAGCTCCGAAAATGATGGCTGCCGTCTTAATAAAGGATTCCCAAAAAGAAATTTTTCGCTGAGCGCGGCTGCTGTTGTTGCGGCGGGAATTATCGTTTTTTTGTACTTAATCCAATCGGAAACAAGGAAATTGCCGCTGATACAGCAGCCGCTGAGTCGGAGCAGACCGTCCTTAACGAAATAACCGATGAGGAAACCGAGTCTGTTTATTATTACCCTGAGGACGATGGATTCGCCGAAGCGGTTGACGGCGGTGAATTCCTTGTTCAAGACTTTGACGGCGGAGCCGCCGAGTATACAGAGGAGGAAGAGGCTCGGGATGAATCGGCTGAATTATCTGCGCCCGAGAAAACGGATAAAACCAAAGCCGCAAGCGGCGGAGCGGATGCGGCCGCACCGTCAGCGCAAAGTATGCCGACCGAGGATGCTCCCTCCGATGATATTGAAATGGATGCGGCTGAAACAATCATCGCTGACGGGGATGAATCCCCGAATATAAAATTTCTTTATGATGTTGACGTAAGCAATTCGGATTTTGAAATAATTTTCTTTGAGGAGGGTTCGGAAAGCAGAACGGCTATGGAGGATTCCGATTCTTCAAAGCAAAACATTATTTCGGCAATCGGAGGTGTTATTTACAACAGCGGAATATCAACCTCCTCCGAGATAAAATACGATGTTGAGTTTATCCTCGGCATTAACGATAAAACCACGGGTGAAAGAACAGTCACGGTCTATGTTACGGATAACAATGCCGTAATTGTTACCGTCCACACCTCATCGGCGCAGATAAAAACGTCATATATGCTCCCGTCCAAGGATTATTCCGAAATTGAAAGGATGATGTTCAGCTACTTTGGAACGGAAAGCGACTATGAAGCGTTCTCCGCACTTAAAAGCGGGAAATGAGTATTTATCGCTTGATTAAGCCTTAGGGCTTTTTCATAAATAATGTCAGGGTTCTGAGTTTCTCTGACAATTTCTCCTATTTAATCGGCGCTTTGGAATTCCCCATGTTCCAAAGCGCCCATTCTTTTGTGATGCGCCGTTAGCCTGCCGCCGTAAATTGTAATTAAAATTGTAATATTATTGTAACTGTACAAAAAGCGGCTCTTGCTGTATAATTATTTCGGAGAATATTGTATAAATGAAATCGGCAGAATTTCATGTGTAAAATGGGGGGAGCTTTCATGCTTGTTATTTTATTGATTTTATGGCTTGTTTCGCCGATAGCGCTGACTATTTTTTGTATAGTCGATCGTAAGAAAATTTCTAAGCAGAAAAGCGTTATTAAAGAGCTTAGTGAGGAAAATGCCCGACTTAAAGGGAGGTATTCTTCATCGGAAGCCGCCGAACAAGCAGAAAAAATCCTTTCGGAGGAAAAAGAAACGGAACAAAGCGCAGAGTCAAGATATGATACGTCCTATATGGGGAAGGCGGCAAAGCCCGCCGCTCCTGTGTGGGGCAAACCCGCAGATGTTCCGCCAAAGGCTGAAAGGAGACGGAAAATAAGCTCAATTAATGTTATGCTTATCCTTGGGGCAATGTTTATTATTATCGCAGGGCTTATTTTCGCAACAACGGCATGGGAGTTTCTTTCGAGCGGAGTTAAAGCGGTTGTTATCTTTTCCTTTTCGGCAATTTTTTTCGGCGTATCATCCCTTTCGGAGAGAAAATTCGGGCTTAAAAAAACAGGCGTGATTTTTTACACTCTGGGCAGCGTGTTTTTGCCCATAACTCTTGTTGCGGCGGGCTATTTCAGGGTTTTCGGCGAATGGTTCTCGCTGTTTGGCGAAGGGCGTCCCCTTCTGCTTGCGCTTACGTTTGCGCTCCTTTCCGCAGTTGGTCTTAAAGGAAGCGCAGATTACAAAAGTGCCCCTTTTGCGTGGGTGAACTTGGCAGGGTTTTCGGCGGCGGTATGCTCGCTCATTTTGCAGTTCACCGACAGGATGGATATATTTGCGGCAGCTGCATCGATATACGGTCTTGTTGTAATTTTGATTTGCCGTCCGCTTTCAAATAAAACCTCGGAGAAATTTGGGGCGGTTATATCTCAGCTCGGAGTGTTTGCGGCGGTCAACACCGTTTTGCTGAGCATAAGCACGTTTATATCCGCCGCCGATAAGGGAAACGGTATCATGGTTTGTATAACAAGCGTGATTTTTGCCGTGGGATTTCTAAAACTGGCGGATATTCCGCTTGGCGATGAAAATGGTCTTGGCGCGGCTATACCCTTTGTGATTTTTATAACCTGCGGAATGCTGTCACTGTTTTCTCCCGATGATTTCGTCGGAGTGGTGCAAACCGCTGTTGCAGCCGCCGCAGTTCCCGTGGCGCTTTCGATGCTCGGAATTTTCTCTATCAAAATAAAATCGGCTCTTCGGGCTGTTTCGGGAGTCTTTGCATCGGCCCTGCTTGCGCTTTGCATTATAGCCGCCCTTGTCGCAGAACCCACATGGATTTCCCTTGCCGCATATTGTATCCTTGCGGCGGAAATGCTCGTCCTTGGGATTTTTCACAGAGAGGAAAGCAACGGGAAAATTATGATTTCGACTTTCCCTGCGGCGTGTGTTACGGCGGCGATTGTGTTATCAAGGCTTATTTTTAAATCTGCGGATATTGCGGACAGGACATTCTATACGGCGCTTACAGTGATTCCCCTTATCGCCGTAATGCAGGCAGTGTTTGTGTTTGTTAAGCCACTGAAGCTGCGCACGGATTCTTCCGATTACATATTTGCGGCAGGTTCGCTTATCTGCGGCAGCGTTGCATTGGGTATATGGGGCGAGGACAAAAGCTCGGCTCTTTATATGCTCTTGGGATTTGCTGTTTCCGCACTTACAGTAATTCTTCCGATAATCGGCGGAGCGGGTAAAATTAAAAGGATTCTTCTTGCCTCATCGTCAATGGCGTGGGGAGGATTGCTTGCGGAGATATTGAATGTATTTTTCCATAACCCTGTTTACCCTATGACAATAACCTCCCTTGTTCTTTCGGCTGCGGCTCTTGCGCTTACATTCCTTCGCCCAAAGGATGATATGGAAATTGCCTCCGTAATTTGTCTGAGGGCTGTAACCGCTGTTTATATCCTTATCGGATTTGTTAATTATGAAACTGTATTCCCGCTTTTCTTGATTTTAACTGCGCTCTGCCTTGTAAGATTTTGGAGAAAGAAACGCATTTCGGAGCTTGTGGGAGGAATAATTCTTTCGTCATTTTCTGTTGGAGCAATTGCCTACGATGCTTTCGGCGCTGATATATATGATGCTGTCCTTGCGGCGGGAGCTGCCGCCGCAGTTATAAATGCGGCAATGCTGTTCATTGGCGGTGGAGGAAAATTTGCAAAAATTGCGGAGAGAACCTCACGTTACACCCTGTTTGCGGCAGCTTCCATAACAATGCTTGTCCTTGCTTCAACGGGAGCGTTCGATGCTGTGTATATCTCTGCGGCGGCATTGCTGTTCCTCTATATGACGGTTTCATTTTACTGCGCTGAATCAACGGCTGCGCTTATTCTGCCGTTTTCGCTGCTTTATCCAACGGTCCTTAATTTGCTTGAAAACCGCCTGTTTGATGGATATTATTCATACGGCGTTGAGGGATATTATCCCGACTTCAATATAATAAATGTCACCATTTGCGTGATGCTTGCCGTAAGCATCGGGCTTAGCTATGCTTTGCACAGAAATGCGCTTCGGGAAAAGAGTAGAAATTCGTTTTACATAGACGGGCTTGCATTTTCAAGGATTATAGGTTTGATGTCATACTTTGATGCCTGCCCGTATAATGGGGATAAATCACGCTGGTTTGGGATTTTTCCTGCGGCAGCCTGCCTTATGAGCTTTTGCAGGAAAAATCAAAGGCCCGATTTCAGGAGGTGGATATACACCGTTTCGGCTGCCGCTCCGTTTACAGCGTTCATGGTTCAGCCGTTTGTTGAATTTAAGGAAATCATTGCCTTGGAGATGCAAATTCTCCCCATTCTTCTTTACCTTTTTGCGATAAGATTCCTTTGGAAAAATCGCACCGGTGTCATTGACATAATCACCTTTGCCGCCTATGTTGTGTCCTATATTGTTCTCTTCTTCTCCGCATTGGTAAGCGGCGAGCTTGCGGACGGACTTATTATAATGATAACTGCCCTTGCGATGCTTATATTCTCATTCTCGGTTAAAAAGAAGAAGTGGTTTGTGCTTGCGGTTACGGTGCTTGTCACAACTGCGCTCTTTATGAGCAGGGGCTTTTGGGCAAGCTTGGGATGGTGGGTATACCTCCTTGCGGCGGGATTGCTTCTTATTGCTATAGGTTCGCTTAACGAGATGAAAAAGCAGTCGGCAGATAAGGAGGGCGGCTTCAGAAAGAAACTCACAAGGTTTATGTCCGAATGGACGTGGTAGAAAAAACTGCCGACTTGACGGCAAGCATACCTTATACGATAAAAATATTTGGCGTTCGGGAGCTTTTCATATTCCCGAACGCTTTTATTTTATGTTTGTTTTGACAATTTATACCAAATGACTGCTGTATAATTATTCTATGTAAATATTTTCATCGGAAAGGAATGTAAAAAAATATGATTTTGAAAGAAAAACGGAGCGAGGGCATATCCGCAGCCGAAGCGCCTGTACAAGCCACAGAAAGAAAAAACAGGGTAAATCCGCTCCTCTCGGCGGTTATTTCCTGCCTGTGCGGAGCCGCATTCTGTGGGGCGTTTTCGGGGGGAACAGCAGTGCCGGTGTGTCCGTCACTGACTGCAATATTGCAGCCTGTTTACGGACTATGCGTGTTTGTCGGTGCGGCGGCTTCATACATAGCGGCGGGAACGGCAGGCGGCTTCGTTACCGAAATAATCGCAATGCCGCTTATTCTCTGCATAAGGCTTGCCGCACGCCTTTTCTTTGGTGAAGTAAGGCCCTCCCCCAAAAATGCGGCTTTTACGGCGGGACTTGTTTACTTCATTTCGGGAATCGCAGCCGCTCTTGCGATGAAAATAACCTTTGTGCTTGTCGCTGCAATTTTCTTTCGGGGAATAATATGCGGAACGGTCGCATACTTTGCCGCTCTGTGCTTCGGTGAGCTTTCGGATAACGGGAAAATAAGCGTAACGGGAGAAAAAGGCGTGGCTGCGGCGGTTCTGTATGTGCTGACAATATCAGCGCTGAGCGGAGCGCGTTTCGGCAGTCTTTGCGTTGGGAGGGCAGTTGGGATTTTCATTATCCTTGCGGCAGGCGGCCGCTTCGGAGGGACGGGCAGTGCGGCTGTGGGTGCGCTTACCGCACTTGGAATAATCCTTGCGGAATCGGCGGGAACGGAGCTGCCCGATATGGTGAGAAGCACGGCGCTCATAAACTGTTCCGGGCTTATATCGGGCTGCGTTTCGGGAAAGGGAAGAACAGCATCGTCTGTCTTTTTTTCGGTGTCAATGATGGTGCTTATCCTTTTTATGGGTAAAATACAATGGGCGGCCGAGCTTATGACGGATACCATCGCTTCCGCGGCGCTCTACTGCCTTGTCCCCGATAGATTTTATATGCGTACCGTAAACGGGACATTGAAAAGGGGTTCTGCGGTTATAGATCATTTCGGGGGTGTAATGGATTTTGCGGCGAGGGCAATCGGGGGCATAAGGAAAAGCGTTATGAAAGCATCTGCGCTGCTTTCGGAAATAAACGGGGAGGATAATGAAATTGACATTGCTGAGAAGGCTTGCCGTGAAATCTGTTCGGAATGCCGCAATAATGAATTTTGCTGTAAGGGCAATAGCCGCAGAGCAAAGTATATTTTACCTGAAGCTGTACATCTTCTCGAAATTAAAGGTTATATTACAGAAAAGGAGCTGCCAAAGGTACTTGAGGGCTGTACAAAAAAGACCGAGATAACGGAGCTTCTTAACGATATGCATTATATGAACAAGATGGCACAGGGCGGAAGAAGAACATCGGAAAGACTTATGGAATGCCTTGATGAACAGCTTTCATCGGCGGAGGATATGCTGGGCGGAATGGGCAGCAGCCTCACCGATGGAAGAATTTATGACGAGGGTTTATCGGAAAGGGTGAAAATAGCTGCGGAACGTTTCGGAGCAAAAAATGCTTCTGCGGCGGTATATTTTGACGCCGCCGGTCATATCTTTATTTCATGCTTTACAGAGGAAAGGCTTGAATCTCCCATTGAGGAGCTGACGCAAAAGCTTTCCTCAATGACAGACCGTGAGCTTGAAAAGCCCATTATTTTCAATGAGGAAGGATTCATCCGTATATGCTGGCATGAATTTCCCTGTTTTAAAACGGAAACGGGGAAGTCCGTCCTTAACGGACGTGAGGAAACAAGCGGCGATTGTTCTGCGGAATTTTATGACGGAGAGGGAAACGCATATTTCCTTATCTCGGACGGTATGGGCAGCGGCAACAGAGCCGCACTGGAGAGCAATATGACTGCGGCAATCCTTGCAAGGCTTATCCGTTCGGGAACAGGTGCGGAGGCCGCTTTGAAAATAGTTAATACCATCCTTATTTCAAAGTCGGAGGATGAGATTTTCGCTACCGCCGACCTCCTTAAAATCAATCTTTTCAGTGGAAGAATCGACATTTTTAAAGCGGGAGCTGCGCCGAGCTTCATTAAAACGGGCGGAACGGTGAAAACCGTTGAAAGCAGAACATTCCCACTTGGAATAATGCCGCACATTCAGACGGAGCGGCGCACACTGCGCCTTTCGGATGGGGAATGCGCCGTTATTTTAAGCGACGGAATATCGGAGGAAAGCTATCCAAAGCTGAGGGAGCTTATGCTGAGTGATGGTTATTCCCCACAGAGATGCGCCGATGCCATCATTGAGAATGACAAATGCTGCAAAAAGATGTCATCCGATGATAGAACCGTCCTCGTGGTCAAACTGCATAAATTTTAAATTAAAGACATTTTTCAAAATAGGGATTTTCTACAAAACCGGTTCCATTTATGCCTAAATTATTAATTGAAATAAGCTATTTTCCTTTTTGTGGCTTAAAATTCTAATAAAAATTGTAAAGTTTGCATAAATTATACTGTAACTTTACGTGAGAAATATAAAATAATTACAAAAACACTTGAAATATGATACACAATCTGTTAAAATATAAATACAAATGCAAGTGATGCAAATTAGGGAACTTAGGTTCCTTTGAAGGAGTATGATATATGGCTTCCAATAAAGTAAAATTCCCCGACGGATATGAGTTCCCCCTTCACATTTTTCATGAGGGAACAAGTGTCAGCGCGTTCGATTTTTTTGGAGCGCATAAAGGGGTAAAAAAAGGAAAAGAAGGAGTTTTTTTCCGTGTGTGGGCGCCCCATGCGAAATCTGTTTCCATTGTCGGCGATTTCAATAAGTGGGATAGGCGTAAAAATCCGCTTACAAAGCTCCCCGATGATGCCTCTTGGGAAATTTTTATTGAGAATATCGAGCAATATTTTACCTATAAGTACAGCATTGAAACTGCCCACAGCAGCATTGTGCTCAAAGCCGACCCATATGGAACGCATATGGAAACAAGGCCCGCCACCGCTACGAAATATTTTGATATTGACGGGTACAAGTGGGAGGATAAGGCGTGGTACGACAAAAAAGCAAAAACCAATATTTATAAAAGCCCAATGAATATTTATGAGGTTCATTTGGGTTCATGGCGTACCTATGAATACGGCGAACCGTTCAACTATGTTAAATTTGCTGAGGAAATTGTGCCGTATCTCAAGGATATGAGCTACACTCATATTGAAATGATGCCCCTTGCGGAATATCCGTTCGATGGCTCATGGGGTTACCAAATAATCGGTTATTATGCGCCGACATCCCGTTACGGAACCCCGTTTGATTTTATGAAGATGATTGATATTTTCCATAAAAACGGCATTGGAGTTATTCTTGATTGGGTTCCGGCGCACTTCCCGAAGGATGGAGCGGGCTTGTTTGAATTTGACGGCGATTGTTGCTATGAATACACCGACCCGTTGAAAAAGGAGCATACCTCATGGGGGACAAGAGTGTTCGACTTCGGAAAGCCCGAGGTACAGTCGTTCCTTATTTCAAATGCGGTTTATTGGATTGAAAAGTTCCACATTGACGGCTTGAGGGTTGACGCCGTTGCTTCGATGCTTTATCTCGATTATGACAGGCGTGACGGTGAGTGGCGTCCGAATAAGGACGGCGGTAGGGAAAACTATGAAGCCGTTGAGTTCCTCAGAAAGCTTAATACCGCTGTTTTCGGAAGAAACCCCGATGTTCTCATGATTGCCGAGGAATCGACCGCATGGCCGCTTGTTACAAAGCCCGCCGATGTTGGTGGCCTTGGCTTCAACTTCAAGTGGAATATGGGCTGGATGAACGACATCCTCGACTATATGCGGCTTGACCCGATTTACAGGGCGAATAACCACGGAAAGCTTACGTTTTCGTTCTTCTATTGCTTCAGCGAGAACTATATTCTTCCGATTTCACATGATGAGGTTGTTCACGGCAAGGCTTCGCTTTGGAATAAAATGAGCGGCGCCTTTGAACCCGATAAATTTTCAACGCTTAAAACCTTCTTTATGTATATGATGGCCCACCCGGGCAAAAAGCTGAATTTTATGGGCAACGAGTTTGCTCAGAAAATCGAGTGGAATTTTAAGCAGGGGCTTGATTGGCAGCTTCTTAACATGCCCGAGCATAAGGCTATACTCGATTTCAGCCGTGACCTTAATAGGTTTTACCTCGAAAATTCTCCTCTGTGGCAGCATGATGACGACTGGAACGGATTCTCATGGATTTGTCATGACGACTATATGCAGAGCGTTATCGCTTTCAGACGTATTGACGATGAGGGCAACGAGGTCGTTGTCGTTTGCAATTTTGTTCCCGTTAAGCGTGAAAATTACCGCATAGGCGTTCCTCACGCAGGGTATTGGCAGCAGGTTCTTTCCACTGATGACGTCAAATACGGCGGCAAGGGAGAGGTTGACAACAAAAAGCGGAAAACAGAGGATTATTCCATGCATGGCTATGAGCAGTCCATAACGCTCGATATTCCTCCGCTTTCGGCAATGTATTTCAAGTATATTCCGCCAAGAAAACGCAGGTCAAAAGCGGAATTGGCTGCAGCGACAACGGATTCGGCAGCAAAAAACAGTTCTTCGGTTAAGAAACCCACGGGCAAGAGGACTGCCGAGAAGAAAGCAGCCGCAAAGTCCGATAAAAATACTAAGTAAATCCATTGGGAGGAAAAAATAATGTATACAAAAAAAGAATGCGTTGCAATGCTGCTTGCAGGCGGCCAGGGCAGCCGCTTATATGCCCTAACTCACGATATGGCAAAGCCTGCTGTTCCTTACGGAGGAAAGTATAGAATTATTGACTTTCCGCTTTCCAACTGTGTAAACTCGGGAATCAATACGGTTGGCGTTCTTACTCAGTATCAGCCGCTTGTTCTTCATGATTATATCGGAAACGGTCAGCCTTGGGATTTGGATAAGCAGTACGGCGGCGCTCACTGCCTGCCGCCTTATCAGACCGCCCTCGGGGCTGAGTGGTATAAGGGCACAGCCAATGCTATTTACCAGAATATAGCTTTTGTTGACAGATACGATCCCGAATATGTTGTAATACTTTCGGGCGACCATATTTATAAGATGGACTATAACGATATGCTCCGCCACCATAAGGAGAAGAATGCCGATGCTACGATTGCTGTTCTCGATGTTCCTATGGAGGAAGCGTCAAGATTCGGCATTATGATTACGGATGATAAGGGTGACATTGTTGACTTTGAGGAAAAGCCTAAGAATCCCCGTTCAACCCTTGCTTCGATGGGTATTTATATATTCACATGGAGCAAGCTCAAGAAATACCTTATCGAAAACGAGAATAATCCCGAGGAGGATAAGGATTTCGGCAAAGCAATCATCCCAAATATGATGAATGCGGGAGAAAAGCTTGTTGCTTACGCTTTTGACGGCTATTGGAAGGATGTTGGAACGCTTGATTCCCTTTGGGAAGCAAATATGGATCTCCTTAACCCCAATATTCCGATTGATCTTTATGACCCCGAGTGGAAAATGTATTCCAAAAATCCGATCATGCCCCCTCAGTACATAGGCTCGGAAGCGGTTATCGAAAACTCAATGGTAACCGATGGCTGCGTTGTTGAGGGAACAGTTGATTTCTCCGTTATTTTTGAGGGAGTAAAGATTGAACAAGGCGCAACGGTTACAGACTCGATCATTATGCCCGGCTCTGTGATTAAATCGGGTGCAATTGTTGAATATGCAATCGTTGGCGAGAACTGCGTTGTGGGCGAGGGCGCACAGATTGGCGCAAGGCCCGAAACCTTTGACAACAGAGATGATTGGGGCATTGCAGTAGTCGGCCATAACATCACAATCTCCGAAAATGCAAAGGTTCTTCCGAAGCAGATTATTTCGGAAAATGTTTAAAATGAGGAGGAACTTTTACAATGAGCATCAATAAAAAAGTATTGGGACTTATTTTCTCAAATATGCATGATAATACTATTTCTGACCTTACAAAGGAGAGAACAATGGGCAGCGTCCTTTTCGGCGGACGCTACAGACTTATTGACTTTCCTCTTTCCAATATGGTTAACAGCGGAATAGACGAGGTCGGAGTTATTACAAAGTCGAATTACCAGTCGCTCCTCGATCACCTTGGCTCGGGACGTGAGTGGGATCTTGCAAGCAAAAACGGCGGACTTCATCTGCTTCCCCCATTCAGCCACGTTTCCAGCGGTATGTACAGGGGCAGACTTGAGGCTCTTTACGGCGTATGGGATTTCATAAAGACATCGGCAGCGGATTATGTGGTTCTTTCGGACTGCGACGTCGTTGCAAATATTGATTTTGCGGCGATTGTTGATTCGCACATCGCCTCGGGCGCAGATATTACCGCAGTTTATGCAAAGGATGTCCTTACTGCGGAGCAGGCTCAGAAGGCTACCGTTTTCGGAATCAATGATGACGGCCGTGTTGTTAATGTTCTCACAAATCCATACATAAGCGGCGCTTGCAACGTTTCGCTTAATATGTTTGTTCTTTCAAAGGAGTTCCTTAAAAATATAGTTCTTGAAGCGCGTTCAAGGGGACTTGTAAGCTTTGAAAAGGATATTCTTCAGGCAAGAACCCACGATTACAAGATTATGGCATACCGCTTTGACGGATATTTCAGCAGAATTTGTTCAATGGATACGTTCTACAAGGCAAATATGAACCTGCTTAATACCACTAACAGAGATAAGCTGTTTATCCAAAATCGTCCTATTTACACAAAGGTTAGAGATAACCCTCCCGCAAAATTTGCAATCGGGGCAAAGGTTACAAACTCCCTTATCGGTGACGGATGCATTATTGAGGGTACGGTTGAAAATTCTGTCCTTTTCAGAGGTGTTAAGGTCGGTAAGGGTGCCGTTATCAAGAATTCTATTCTTATGCAGGACACAAATGTTGGCAGCAAGTGTGAAATAAGCTGTGTTATCTCCGATAAAAATGTTAAGATAAACGATATGCGTATGCTTACAGGCTCGCAGAATTATCCTTTGTATCTTGGCAAGGGTGCTGTTATCTAATATCAAACCTCCGCCCCTAAACTTTAGCTTAGCTGAGTTTAGCGGCGGCTTGCCGCATTAAACGGAGGGACAACCCCTAATTCAGCAATGTACTCACTTAAACAATGCGAAAATTGAACGCCGAAAGGTGCGATTATCCGGCATTTCTTTTCTGCTGCAGGATATATCGTCAGTTTTTGAACAAAATTTATTGAAGGGATTTGGTTGATACAATGAAAATTTTATATGCCGCTTCGGAAGCTATCCCATATGCCGCATCGGGCGGACTTGCAGATGTTGCAGGTTCTCTTCCCCCCGCACTTGCAAGGGCAGGTCATGACGCAAGAGTTGTTCTGCCGCTTTATAAAAACGTTAAGCCCGAACTGCGAAACGGACTTGAATTTATGACAAATTTCACCGTTGATGTAGGCTGGAGAAAGCAGTACTGCGGTGTTTTCAAAGGATATATAAACGGCGTGACATACTATCTTCTCGATAATGAATATTACTTCGGCAGGGATGGACTCTACGGCTTCTATGATGACTGCGAGCGTTTTGTTTTCCTTTCAAGGGCAATTATGGAAATGCTCAAATACATCGACTGGATGCCTGATGTTATAAACTGCAACGACTGGCAGACAGCCCTTGTCCCTGTTTATTACAACATCTTCTATAAATACCAGTTCGGATATGACAACATCAAAACGGTGTTCACTATCCATAACATTCAGTATCAGGGCAAGTATGGCATGGAGGTTCTTAACGAGGTTCTCGGAATCCCTATGTACCACACAAAGCTGCTTGAATATGACGGCTGCGTAAACCTTATGAAAGCAGCTTTTGAAACTGCGGATAAGATTACAACCGTATCCCCGAGCTATGCGTGGGAAATTCTTGACCCGTGGTATTCACACGGTCTTGATAGGGCGCTTGCCAATAAGCAGTATAAGCTCTGCGGATTCCTTAACGGGATCGATACAAAGCTTTATGACCCCGCAACAGATCCCCTTATTGTAAAGAACTTCACTGTAAAGAATACAAAGGGCAAGGCTGAATGCAAAAAAGCGCTTCTTTCGGAGCTTGGACTCCAGGAGGGCGATGAGCCTGTTATTGGCATTGTAACAAGATTTGTTTCACATAAGGGAATTGACCTTATCAAGTATGTTTTCGAGGATATGCTCAGCTTGGGCTGCAAGTTTACCATTGTTGGTTCGGGAGAAAAAATCTACGAGGATTTCTTCAGAGAAATGGCATGGAGGCACCCCGACAGAGTAAGCACAACCATTGGATTTATCCCCGACCTTGCAAGAAGAATTTATTCGGGTGTTGATATGTTCCTTATGCCGTCGCAAAGCGAGCCGTGTGGACTTGCGCAGATGATTTCTCTTCGTTACGGTACAATTCCCATCGTCCGTGAAACGGGCGGTCTTCGTGACAGCATCAAGGATGCGGGAAACGATGACGGAAACGGCTTTACGTTTAAGACATACAACGCACATGATATGCTCGATGCGGTAAGACGCGCAAAGGATGCTTATTATGACAAGGGTCGCTGGAAGTGCATTATGAAGACAGCAATGACTACGGACTGCAGCTGGGATACCTCGGCAGAGCTTTATCTGGGACTTTACAGAGAGCTTGTCGGCGACAGATAAGAATCAAATAAAAATGATGCTGTCCTCCGCCTTAGGGTGGGGGACAGCTTTAAATTTGGTAAAAAAGCAGGACTGCCGCAAAACAAGATGTGCGGCAGTCCTGTTAAATGTTAAAGAGTCTGATTGCGCAAAGACGGTTTTAAATTTATTCGCGGTGGCTTGCCGTTTGTTCAAACTGGGAATTGTAGAGTACGGAGTAAAATCCGCCCTTTTCAAGAAGCTCCTCATGATTGCCCTGTTCAATAATATTTCCGTCCTTCATAACAAGTATAAGGTCGGCATCCTTTATGGTGGAAAGACGATGAGCAATAATGAAGCTTGTTCTGCCCTTCATAAGCTTTGCAAAGGCTTTTTGTATACGCTGCTCCGTCATGGTGTCAATGCTTGAGGTTGCTTCGTCAAGAATGAGCATCGGAGGGTCGGTGAGCATTATTCTTGAAATGGAAAGAAGCTGTTTTTGACCCTGCGAAAGGTTTCCGCCGTCCTCCGAAAGCATGGTATCATAGCCGTTCTCAAGCCTTTTTATAAAGCTATGGGCGTGAGCCATTGAAGCCGCTTCCCTTATCTCATCATCGGGGGCTTCGGGGCGGCCGTATGCAATATTTTCCCCCACTGAGCCTGTGAAAATCCATGTATCCTGCAGAACCATTCCGTAAAGGCTGCGGAGATTTTCCCGCTTCATATTCTTGATATTAATTCCGTCAATAAGAATTTCTCCTTCGGTAACATCATAGAAACGCATAAGCAGATTAATAAAGGTGGTTTTTCCGCAGCCTGTCGGACCGACAATTGCAATCTTTTGACCCGACTTGACGGAGAGATTGAGATTCTGTATAAGCGGAGTATCGGGGCTGTAGGAAAATGATACATTCTTTATTTCGATATTGCCCTTGCTGTCGGTAACCTCAAGACCGTTTTCATCCGAGGCTTCGGGTTCCTCATCAAGAATGTCGAAAACTCGCCTTGCTGATGCAAATGCAGATTGAAGCTCGGTGATAACTCCTGTAATTTCATTGAACGGCTTTGTGTACTGATTTGCGTAGCTGAGAAACGTTGCAATCTGTCCGACCGTCATAGCGGATGTTCCCGAAAGAACGGAAATCGCACCGAATACACCCGTTGCGGCGTAAACAAGACCGTTAACAAAGCGTGTGCTCGGGTTTGTAAGGGCGGAATAAAACTGAGCCTTTAATCCGCAGACATATAACCGCCCGTTTATTTCCTCAAATTTTTCCTGCGCACGTTCCTCATATGAGAAAGCCTGAACTATTTTTTGATTGCCGACAAGCTCTTCGATGCAGCCGCTGAGCTCACCTTGAACAGCGGAGCGTTCACGAAATTTGTCGTGCGAAATTTTGGTGATAAATGCAGCCACGAAAAGCGAAAGCGGGGTTATAAAAATTACAACAAGAGCAATTTTAAAGTTAATGCTTAGCATAAAAATTATTGTTCCCGCAATGGTTACTATTCCTGTGAAAAATTGCGAGAAGCCTTGGAGCATACCGTCGGAAATTTGCTCTATATCAACCGTAACTCGCCCGATAATGTCACCACGCGAGCTGCTGTCAATATATTTGAGCGGGAGAGAGTTAATCTTTGCATAAACCTGACGGCGGAGATCGTTAACGGTGTGGTATGAAACGGTATTTGTGCATACCGTCATTATCCATGTAAAGAAAGCGGACAGCAGAACGACTGCGCAAAGCTTTATTACAACGGGAAGGAGCGAATCGAAATCAACATCGCCCTTGCCGATTATGAAATCAACGCCCTTGCCGACAAGAACGGGCGCATAAAGAGTCATTGCAACGCTTATTACAGCCGCAATAAAGGAGAGAATAAGAAAGCCGAGATACGGCTTTGTGTAGGAAAGCATACGCCTTAAAATTGGCTTTTTGTCGGGGGAAGTATTATTTTTCATTACTTCTCAACCTCCTCTTTGCTAAGCTGTGAATAGCAAATTTCACGGTAAACCTCGCAGCCTTCGAGCAGCTCCTTGTGGGTTCCCATGCCAACCTGCTTTCCATCGTCAAGGACGATGATTTTATCAGCTTGACGGATTGAATTTGCTCTTTGCGATACGATAAAGACGGTCATATTTTCCGTGTCCTGCGCAATTGCTTTTCTCAGCGCCGCATCGGTTGCAAAGTCGAGGGCGGATGCGCTGTCGTCAAGGATAAGAACTTCGGGCTTGGAAACAAGCGCCCTTGCAATTGTAAGACGCTGCTTTTGACCGCCCGAAAGGTTCTTTCCTCCTTGACTTATCTTAGTATTCAAGCCGTCATGAAGCCTGTTTACGAACTCCTCCGCTTGTGCGGTCTTTATTGCGGCATAAATTTCATCATCTGTGGCGTCCTGCTTGCCCCAACGCATATTTTCCGCAACCGTTCCCGAGAAAAGAACAGCCTTTTGCGGAACAATGCCGATTTTGTTTCTCAGTATGTTGAAGTCATAAGCCCTGACATCCGTGCCGTTTACGGTTATGCTTCCCTCGGTTACATCGTAAAAGCGTGGGATAAGGTTTACAAGGGTGGATTTGCCCGAGCCTGTTCCGCCGATAATGCCTATGGTTTCGCCCTTTTTGGCGGTGAAGGTTATGCCCTCGAGAGCGTGTTCGCCCGAGCTGTTGTAGGAAAACGAAACATTGTCGAACCTTACAGCATCGCTGTCGTTGCCGCCGCCCATGTAATCGCCGTTTTTAAGCGACGGCTCAATGTCAAGCACCTCGTTAATTCTTACGGAGGAAGCGGCTGCTTTTGTGAAAAGCACAACAAGGTTTGCAACAACAACAAGCGCAAGTGAAATCTGCGTCATATAGTTTACAAATGCAATAACCTCGCCCTGTGTGAGGTCGCCGACATTTACTCTAAATCCTCCGAACCAAACAACGGCGGCTATCGCAAGGTTAAGCACAGCGTAGGTAAGCGGATTAAGCAATGCGGAAAGCCTTCCGACACTCAGTGAAATGCGGAGATACTCGTCATTTGCTTCGTCAAAGCGTTTTTGTTCGGTTTCCTGGCGTGAAAAGGCACGGATAACCCTTACGCCGGAAAGTCCTTCCCTTGTAACAAGAGAAATGCGGTCGAGCTTTTTTTGGATAACCTTGTAATACTTTATTGAGCGTGACATAATAAGGTAGAGTATAAGAACAACGGCGGGAATAACAACAACGAAAATAAGCGACAGCTTAGCATCAATGCTGAGCGCCATAATCGCCGAGCCTATTACAATAAAAGGGGCGCGTACAACGAGTCGAATGTACATCGCCACTGCCTGCTGAACCTGATTTATGTCGTTTGTAAGCCTTGTAATAAGCGAGGGAGTGCCAAGCTTGTCAAGCTCCGCATAGGAAAGTCTGTTGATATGGCGGAACATATCATTTCTCATAACCGTTCCGACACTTTGCGATGCCTTTGAAGCGAGATATTGGCAGATAAGTGCGGAAATAAGTCCGAGAACACCGAGAAGAACAAGCAGCCCGCCCATTTTGTAGATGTAGGGCTTTCCTTCGCCGCCGTTTATTCCCTTGTCGACAATCGCCGCCATTATAAGCGGAACAATGACCTCAAAGATTGCTTCGATAAGCTTTGAGGTTTGACCGATAATAATTTCCTTTTTTACTGCGCCAAGATAGCGCCGAGCAAGTTTGAACATTTAATCATCTCCGTTTTTTCCCTCGGCGGAATTTTCATTTTCAGCCTTCTTCGATTTTGAGAAAACAAAAAATCTGCTGAAAAGATAATTTGCAATGAGTACAAAAATCTGTGCTATCAGTTTCATTAAGTAGGTGTTCAGCCGCAGTACATCAACCGTAAGCAGCATAAATCCCAATTCAAGAAAATATGAAACAAGCCTTGCGCCGTAGAATGAAAAAAATTCCTTCATAAAGAGCTTCCTTTCAAAGCTGCCGCTCTTGAATACATACAGCTTGTTCGTAAAGAAAGCAAAGGTTACCGCGCAGACCCATGAAATCGTTGTGGAAAGAGCCGTCCCCGCGCCGAGCCACACTGCAATATACTGCGATGCAATCGAAACAATCGTTGTAAGTCCGCCGAAGAATATATAAAGTATCGCCGATTCATATTTATAGTATAGCTTTTGCAGTTTTTCGGGAAGAATCCCTACTATTTTTTTTATAAATCCATCAAACATCATAACTCCCCTTAGAAAAATACCGAATTTCAGCTTTTAAATTATACCACAACGTTTAAAATAATGTATTAAGAAAGAATGATTTTCTATTAATAAAGCCTTAATGCCCTTGCAATTTTGGAGAGGATATGTTATCATTAGCTGTATAAAGGTTGAAAGAATCATAGTAATTGTTGAAAGGATAATTTATTGTGGACAGTACAGCCGTCAGTATTCTGACAATTATAATTCTTATAGCATTGTCGGCAGCGTTTTCATCAATGGAAACCGCCATTTCCTCGGCGAGCAAAATCCGCCTCAAGCACAACGCCGCAAACGGAGATAAAAAATCGGCAAGGGCGCTCAGACTTGCGGAAAATTTTAATAAGACCATCACTACAATTTTGATAGGAAATAATATTGTAAATATACTTCTCTCCTCATTGGGTACTGTTTTTTTTACAAAGCTGTTCGGGGCATCGGGAGTTGCGATTTCGACGGTTGTAATAACGATTTTGGTGCTTATATTCGGGGAGATTCTTCCCAAATCCATCGCAAAACAAAACTCCGAGAAGCTTGCGCTTGCAAGCTCGGGGATTCTTAGCGGCGTTTGCTGGCTGTTTACCCCCATTTCCGTTATTTTTATGCAGCTCCAAAAGGCGGCTTCGCATTTGTTTAGGTCGAATACCGATTCGCCAAGTGTAACGGAGGACGAGCTTAAATATATTATCGAAGAAATCGAGGATGAGGGCGTCCTTGAGGAAAAGGAAAGCGACCTTGTTCGTTCCGCCCTTGAATTTGACGACACAACCGCAAAGGAAATCCTTATACCGAGGGTAAAGGTTGTTGCGGTTGAAGCGTCGGACGATACGGATAAAATACTTCAATTGTTCCTGAACGAGCGATATACCCGCCTGCCTGTTTATGAAAACAGTATTGACAATGTTATCGGATTTATTACCGACAAGGATTTCTTCGCCATGCTTTATACGAGCGGAGATAACCATCCGCCGACCGTGGAAAGGATTATTCAGAAAGCCATCTATATTTCGGAATCAAAGCTCATTTCGGAGGTTTTGTACGAAATGCAGCGCTCGAAAATCCATATGGCGATAGTTAAGGACGAATATGGCGGAACGAGCGGCATTATTACAATGGAGGATATTATCGAGGAGCTTGTCGGCGAAATTTATGATGAAAACGATGAGGTTATACAGTCCATTGTAAAGGTCGGCACAAATATGTATGAAATAATGGCGGATTTAAGCCTTTCGGATATGATTTTTAGGCTTGAGCTTCCCGACAATATTATTGAGAGCGAGAGCAATACGGTCGGCGGCTGGACTACCGAGCTTTTTGGCTGCATCCCCGAAAAGGGAAGCGTAACAAAGAACGGAATTTTCACCGTCACAGTGCTTGACAGCGACGACCGAAGCGTTGGAAAAATCGGGCTTAAAATTGATATGCCCGAACTGGGAAATTCAGAACAGGGGTAAGGTAAGTTCGGAAATTTGTAAAAAAGTCGGGGTTTTTAAGTAAAAAAAATCCCGACTTTTATTTTTTGTTCCATAAAATCGTTAAAATGCACAATAAAACGCTTTCAAATTTAAAATATTTGTAAAAAATAGTGATTTACCATTGCAATCAATAGCAAAATGATATATAATATTATTTGTGAACAAATTGAAATTTGTTTAGTTTTAACAGCGTAATTCACACAGATTGGAGTGTACCCACTTATGAAACGTTTTGGAGCTGAAAATATCAAAAATATTGCCATTACAGGACATTCAGGTTCGGGCAAAACATCATTGGCGGAGGCTCTGCTTTTTAAGGCAGGAGCAACCGATCGCCTTGGCAATACTGCCGATGGTACCGCCGTGTGCGATTTTGATCCCGAGGAAATTAAGCGTAAGGCTTCGCTGAATATGGCGCTTGCCTCCTTTGAATATAACAATATAAAGGTAAATCTTTTGGATACCCCCGGCCTTTTTGATTTTGCGGGCGGTATGTATGAGGGCGTTTCCGCCGCAGGTACGGTTATGATTACCGTTTCCGCCAAATCGGGAGTAAAGGTCGGCACGGAGAAGGCGTATGAGCTTGCGGGCGAGATGGGAAAGCCGACAATGTTCGTTATTACAAAGGTTGACGACCCGGATGCGAACTATTTTAACGTCCTTACCGAGCTTAAAACCAAGTTCGGCCCGACTGTCTGCCCCGTTGTGTTCCCGATTATAAAGGATCATAAGGTTGTTTCCTTTGTAAACCTTATTGAAATGAAAGCATATACTTACGATGTAAACGGAAATGCTGTTGAAACCGAGATGCCCACGGCTGAGATTTCAGAAAAGCTGGAATACCGTATGGACGGTCTTGTAGCGGCTTTTTCGGAGGCGGTTGCCGAAACCGATGAGGAGCTTATGGAGAAGTTCTTTGAGGGAGAGGCCTTCACCCAAAAGGAGCTTGTTCATGGTCTTCATAAGGGTATGAACGAGGGCATTATTACACCTGTTGTTTGCTGTTCATCCACAACAACCGCAGGGGTTGACATGATTCTTAAGGAAATTGAACTGCTTCTTCCCGCACCGTGCGATAACAAGCCGCTTACTGCGGAAACTGCTTCGGGGGATATTATCGAGGTTGACTACAAGGATTCCGACCTTATGTCGGCATATGTTTTTAAGACGGTTGCAGATCCGTTTGTCGGAAAAATGTCCTACATTAAGGTTGTAAGCGGCATTCTTAAATCGAATACGGATTATGTAAACTCCACAACGGGCAATCCCGAGAAGGTGGGTAAGCTCTATACCCTTTTGGGCAAAAAGCAGACGGAGATTTCCGAAGCCGCTGCAGGTGATATTGCGGTTGCCGTTAAGATTTCCGCAAATACATCAGACACAATATGCGACTCCGCAAGAAGCCTTACGATTCCTGCGGTCAACTTCCCCAAGCCATGCTACGGAATGGCTGTTCACGCTAAATCGCAGGGCGATGAGGGAAAGGTCGGAGCCGGTATCCAGCGCCTTATAGAGGAGGATAAAACCCTCAGCTATGAGCTTAATCCTCTAACTAAGGAGCAGGTTCTTAAAGGACTTGGCGAGCAGCACCTTGAAAATGCCGTTGCAAAGCTCAAATCAAAGTTCGGCACGGATGTTGTTCTAACCGACCCCAAAATTGCTTACAGGGAAACAATCCGCAAAAAAGTTAAGGCGGAGGGAAAATATAAGAAACAGACGGGCGGTCACGGACAGTATGGCCACGTTTGGATTGAGTTTGAACCGTGTCTTTCCGATGGACTTGTGTTTGAGGAAAAGGTGTTCGGAGGAGCCGTTCCCAAGAATTTCTTCCCCGCAGTTGAAAAGGGACTTCAGGACTGTATAAAGAAAGGCGTTTTGGCGGGCTGCCCCGTAACAGGACTCAAGGCGATTCTTGTGGATGGTTCGTATCACCCCGTTGACAGCTCGGAAATGGCATTCAAGACGGCTGCATCCCTTGCGTATAAGGAGGGCTTAAAGCAGGCTGACCCCACTATTCTTGAACCGATAGGCAAGCTTTTCGTAAAGGCTCCCGATGAGAATACAGGCGACATTATGGGCGACCTTAACAAGCGCCGCGGAAGAGTTGTCGGAATGAATCCCGTTAAAAAGGGAGTTACCGAAATTGAAGCCGAGGTTCCGATGCGTGAAATGCAGAGCTTTACAATGCAGCTTCGTCAGATTACAAGAGGAAAAGGAAGCTTTACCTTTGATTTCCTCAGATACGAGCAGCTTCCGGGTAATCTTGTAAGCGATGTTATCCTTAGTGTTGACAATTCTAACGAATAATGAATAAAAAATTTGTCAATATGTATTTTAAAAACATATTGACAAATTTTAGCTGTTATAATACAATATATATTGTATGGTTGTGATGAAAGGAATTTCAGCACAGGCAGCAATGATTTCCTTTGCTCCTATGGCGATGGGATAAATTGCCGAGAAGAAAATTGGCGGCAGCGGTGGGCGGAGAAAAGCGATATCCCCGCTGACACAGGTTCAATCCATTTGCGCATAACTGCACATATACCATGTTTCAATAATATGCCGAGCGTGGATTGGGATAATAAAGGATGGATTTGTCAAATGAAAAAAATTATTTCAATTTTTGCGGCAGTGACTGTAATGCTCTCGAGCTCGGCATTTGCCGCTTCTGCGGAAACGACTTCGGCGGATGATGCCGCTACATATTGCTTCGATTCCGATGTTTCCCTCGCTCAGTGGGAAGCCTATGGTTCAACGGCCGAAACGGGATTTTCGTTAAGCATAGATACCTCGATTAAGGAATCGGGCGATGGTTCACTTTGCGTAAGCGAAAATATTGCGGAGGATATTGATGCCGACAGCAGGTTCGGCGGGACATACGTAAGCGCAGGAACGCTCGGGCTTGAATCCTTTAAGGGCTGCACGATTGAGATGTCGGTTTATCTTGATGAAGATGCAGCGGTTGCGGGCGGCTCGTTCACGATGTTTTCGGACGGAATAGTATGGCTGACCTCTGCAGTCACCTCGGAAAATGCCGGCAAATGGGTAACGCTTTCGTTGACCGTTCCCGAAAATGCGGATAATACAAGAATTGGATTTACAATTCCTGTTTTCAGTCAGTATAACGGTAAAGCAGCGTATGTTGATAACCTCACCGTTTACAGCTCAGACGGAACAGCTATTGCAAATGTTGGCGACCAAAAGATTTCTTCGGGTTCAATAGTGGTTTCACTCAGCACGGGTGCAAGAATTGCGCTTTTGATAGTGCTTGTTATAATTATTGCGGCAGTTGTTGGAGGAATAGGATTTGTTGTTTCTTCCTTTATAAAGAGGTTTACTTAATAAAATTATATGGTTTTGAGCCGCTGCATTTAGGTGCAGCGGCTTTTTGATTATGAAAAAAGGTGAAAATTTATATTTTTTTTAGAAAAGCCCTTGACAAATTATTCAGGTGGTGTATAATATACTTAGCACTCAAGGATGAGGAGTGCTAACAGAGTGCTGAATTAAGTGCTAATATATTGGTATACTAATTGTTATCCGAATTTGCAATGTTGGGAGTGATTGTTCTGCTGGATGACAGGAAATTAAAAATACTTGCCGCTGTTATTAATGAGTATATTGTGACGGGCGAGCCTGTCAGCTCTAAGTCGATTGCGTCAATGCCCGACATGAGGGTTTCCCCCGCAACTATAAGAAATGATATGGCAATGCTCGAGCAGCTTGGCTATCTCGAACAGCCGCATACTTCGGCAGGAAGAATCCCAACCTACAGCGGTTATAGGCTTTATATCGATAAGCTCATGCCGGAATATTCGCTCAGCGATGATGATAAAAGGTTGCTTGACGATATTTTGAATGTCGAGGTTCCGACAGCTGATACGCTTATAGAAAATGCGTCAAGGGCGCTTGCGGAGCTTACTCATTGCGCGGCAGTTGCGAAAAATGTTTCACCGAGGTTTTCCGTTATTACAAAGGTTGAGGTCATACCCACAGGACGGAGGATGTACGTCCTGCTGATGGTTACTTCATCGGGCGATATAAAAAATAAGGTGTGTCGGCTGGAATTTGACCTTACCGATGAGCAGCTTGAATTTTTCAGCGGCTATATGGCGGAAAATTTGCAGGGAATTTCAATTGATGAGCTTTCGGATGAGGCTATGCATAACCTTGCCGCGGCAATGGGCACATATATGATAACGCTTGCACCGCTTATCGAGGGAGTTTGCGAGCTTGCCGAGGGCTTTCGTGACAACGAGGTCGTTGTTGCGGGAGAAAAAAATCTTCTCGCAAGAACCGATATTGATAATGACCAGATCGCCAATTTCTTTGAACATAAAAACGAGGTTGTTAAAATGCTTGACGACAGCTTCGGGGATTTGCAGGTTATGTTCGGCGAAAACGGTGACTTTGTTATCGAAAATTCCAGCATTATTGTTTCAAAAATAAAAAAGGACGGAAAAACCGCGGGTTCTCTCGGGGTTATTGGGCCGTTGCGAATTAATTATGCGAGAATTATACCCTATATTGAATATCTCACAGGCCGCATTACCGAAATGATTTCGGAGGATGAGCCTAATGGGTCGGCGGGGGATATAAAATCTCTTCCGCAGAAGGACGAATGAAAGGAGTTTTGCCAATGGAAAATTCACAGGAAAATATGGAGCTTGAGGAGGAAGAGGCAAAAGAGGAAACCCAAACCGATGCAGCATCGGAGGAAAGCTCGAATGACAGCAATGCAACGGAGAAGCTTGAAAAGGCGCTTGCCGATGAAAAGGATAAGTACCTTAGAATCGTGGCGGAGTACGATAATTTCCGCAAACGTTCCGTAAATGACAGGCTTAACGCAGCTGCGGATGCGCAATCAAGGGTTGTTGAGGAATTCCTTTCCGTTATAGATAACTTTGAACGTGCCCTTGCTGCCGAATGCTCCGATGAGAATTACAAAAAGGGAGTTGAAATGATTTTCAATCAATTTAATTCGATTCTTGCTAAGCTCGGCGTAACGGAGATTGAATCATTGAATCAAGTATTTGACCCGAAGGTTCATCATGCGGTGAGCCAAATTGAGGATGAAAATTTTGGGGAGAACACAGTTTGTCAGGTATTTCAGAAGGGCTATAAGCTTGGAGATAAGATTATAAGGTGCGCTATGGTTGCCGTGGCAAACCCCTAAAGGCTCATTGATTAAAATTACAGTATAAATTATATATTTGAAAGGAAGATTTTTTATGTCAAAGATTATTGGTATTGATTTAGGTACAACAAACTCTTGCGTAGCCGTTATGGAGGGCGGAAACGCAGTCGTTATAGCTAATACAGAGGGCGCAAGAACAACTCCTTCCGTTGTAGGCTTCACAAAAACGGGAGAAAGACTTGTGGGCCAGGTTGCAAAGCGTCAGGCTGTAACAAATGCCGAGAGAACCATTTCTTCAATAAAAAGACATATGGGTTCCGATTACAAGGTAACAATTGATAACAAGAGCTATACTCCGCAGGAAATTTCCGCTATGATTCTCCAGAAGCTTAAGGCAGATGCTGAGGCTTATATCGGTGAGCCTGTTACAGAAGCCGTTATTACCGTTCCTGCATATTTTACCGATGCTCAGCGTCAGGCTACAAAGGATGCCGGTCAGATTGCGGGACTTAACGTAAAGAGAATTATCAACGAGCCTACCGCGGCTGCTCTTTCCTACGGCATTGATAAGGAAGACGATCAAAAGGTTATGGTCTACGACCTTGGCGGCGGCACATTCGATGTTTCCATCATCGAGATGGGCGACGGCGTTCAGCAGGTTCTTGCAACAGCAGGAAATAACCGCCTTGGCGGCGATGACTTCGACCAGAGAATTATCAACTGGATGGTTGATGAGTTTAAGAAGGCGGAGGGCATTGACCTTACGGGCGATAAAATGGCTATGCAGCGTCTTAAAGAGGCAGCTGAAAAGGCTAAGATTGAACTTTCTTCAACTCCAAGCTCAACAATCAACCTCCCTTATATAACAGCGGATGCAACAGGCCCGAAGCATATGGAGCTTACTCTTACACAGGCTAAGTTTAACGAGCTTACCTCCGACCTTGTTCAATCCACAATGGGCCCCGTTAAGCAGGCTCTTTCGGACAGCGGTCTTAGCATTTCCGAAATTAACAAGGTTCTGATGGTTGGCGGTTCTTCAAGAATCCCCGCTGTTCAGGATGCTGTTAAGAGCTTTATCGGAAAGGATCCGTTTAAGGGCATTAACCCCGATGAGTGTGTTGCCCTCGGCGCTGCGCTCCAGGGCGGTGTTCTCGGCGGAGATGTTACCGGACTTCTTCTTCTTGATGTTACGCCCCTTTCCCTCGGCATTGAAACCGCAGGCGGCGTATGTACAAAGATGATTGAGAGAAATACCACAATTCCTACAAAGAAATCGCAGGTATTCTCCACATTCGCAGATAATCAGACTGCTGTTGATATTAACGTCCTCCAGGGTGAGCGTGAGTTCGCAAAGGATAACAAGCAGCTCGGAATGTTCCGACTTGACGGAATTGCTCCCGCTCCGAGAGGAATCCCACAAATTGAGGTTACCTTCGATATCGATGCAAACGGCATCGTAAATGTATCCGCAAAGGATCTCGGTACAGGTAAGGAACAGCATATTTCCATCACCTCTTCAACGAATATGTCCAAGGAGGATATTCAGAAGGCTGTTGATGAAGCCGCTAAGTTTGCGGAGGAGGATAAGAAGCGCAAGGAAGCTGTTGATGTTAAGAATAACGCAGATAACCTTGTGTTCCAGTGCGAGAAGTCCCTTGCAGACTTTGGCGATAAGGTAAGCGCAGAGGATAAGGCTGCTGTTCAGCCCAAGATTGACGCTCTCAAGGAGGCTGCAAAGACCGATAATACAGAAGATATAAAGGCTAAGACAGAGGAGCTTCAGAAGGCATTCTCCGATGTTGCAACAAAGGTTTACCAGGCAGCGGGCGCAGCCGCTCAGGCTGAGCAGGGTGCGGCTGATAACGGCGGAAATGATGATAACGGCGGAAGCAACGGCGATTTCGTTGATGCTGATTTCAAGGACGCTGAATAAAGCCGAAACACATCAATATATCGGGGCAGTACCCGAATATCATACGGCATCAAAAGGTCAGATAATCTCTGACCTTGAGGTGTTTATCAACGGAGGCTTAAAATGGCTGATAAAAGAGATTATTATGAAGTCCTCGGCGTGGATAAAAATGCCTCCGCAGAGGATATAAAAAAGGCGTACAGGCAGCTTGCCAAAAAATATCACCCCGACCTTAATCCTGATAATAAAGAGGCTGAGGAAAAGTTTAAGGAAGTCAATGAAGCATATGAGGTCCTTTCCGATGAGGATAAAAAGGCTCGCTACGACCAGTTCGGTCATGCGGGCGTAGACCCGTCATACGGCGGTGGCGGCTATGGCGGAGGTTTTAGCGGCGGTTTTGGAGATATGGGCGACATCGGAGATATTTTCAACAGCTTCTTTGGCGGAGGCTTCAGTGGTTCATCAAGCCGTTCAAGCGCCAACGCGCCGAGAAGAGGTCAAGATATTACCGTAAGTATTACCATTAACTTTATGGAGGCTTGCTTTGGTAAGGAGGTTGAGGTTTCTGTTAATCGTATGGAGAAGTGTCCCGATTGCGGCGGCACAGGCTCAGCATCAGGTTCAAGCACAGAAATCTGCCCCGATTGCCACGGCTCGGGTCAGGTTAAGGTTACACAGCGTACACCATTCGGTATGATTTCCACACAAAGCCCGTGTTCACGCTGCGGAGGAAAGGGTAAAATTATTACTAATCCTTGCCCCAAATGTCATGGCAACGGCAGAACCAATACTTCAAAGAAGATAAGCGTCAGTGTCCCTGCGGGCATCGACGACGGTCAGACATTAAGAGTTCCGAAGCAGGGCAACTCGGGTATAAACGGCGGACAGAACGGGGATTTGCTTGTCAATGTTACGGTTCGTCCCGACTCCATTTTTGAGCGCGACGGTTACGATATTCATACCGAGGTTCCGATTACTTATTCCCAGGCGGTTCTTGGAGATGAAATTACCGTTCCAACAATTGACGGAAAGGTTAAATACACTATTCCCGAGGGTACCCAAAATGGCGCAACATTCCGCTTCAAGGGTAAGGGCGTACAGAAATTGAACAGCAGAAATTCCGCAAGAGGAGATCAGTTCGTCCATGTCAATATTGAAGTACCGAAGGGCCTTACAAAAGAGCAGAAGGATTTGCTCCGTGAGTTCGATAAATCAATGAGTGAAGAGAACTACAATAAGCGCAGATCGTTCTTTGATAAGCTTAAAGAAGCCTTTAAATAAAATGCGTTAAGCCTTGCGTGTAATGTATAGTACACGCAAGGCATTTTTGCTTTTATTTCATGCATCATCCGTTTTGCTCTTGACAAAGGGGTCTAAAGATGCTATAATTTACTTAGGTTAGCTATGGCTAACCTGTGGCTTTGGCTTGTTGAAAGGAGATATTCTGATGACAACTGCAATAATTATTATCGCATTAATTGTAATAGCCGTTCTGACGGTGAAAAGCTATACCAAAAAACTTGCAAAGGGCTGCTGCGGCGGAGGAAAGGATAATGAAATACGTATGGGCAGTCAGATAAATAAATCCGACTGCCCATACTGCTACAAAATTGTAATCGGTGGAATGAAGTGCGCAAACTGTTCCGTGAGGATTGAAAATTCATTTAACAGACAGAGCGGAGTATCCGCCGAGGTCAGCCTTGACGATAAAACGGCAACGGTCTGTTCCATGAGTCCGATTTCTGAGCTTATGCTGAGAAAAACTGTTATTGACCTCGGTTATTCCGTTGAAGGTGTTGCAAATGTAAGCGGCAAAATGGAATAAACCGAAATAACGGTTGATTTTCTTACATATCAACAACGGTTATCTTGTCCAATATCCCGCTGAGATGCGCAATTGTAACGCCGTAGTTTGTCATAGGAATCTGCTGCGATTTTGCACGGTCAATACGTGACAAAATATATTTGCGGTTAAACATACAACCTCCGCACTGGATAATTAGGTCGTATCCCGACAAATTCTCGGGAAAATCCGTTCCGCTTACAATGTCAACCGTCAGACCATCGCCTGTTCTTTTCCTCAGCATACGTGGGATTTTGACCCTTCCGATGTCCTCTGCAAGCGGCGCATGGGTGCAGCATTCGGCAATTAAAATCTTGGATTTTTCGGTTAATGCATCGATTGCCTTTGCGCCCTCCATGTAATAGGGGAGATCCCCTTTATATGCCGCAAAAAGCACAGAAAACGATGTAAGCATACTTTCCTGAGGCTTGTTTTCGTAAACATAACCGAACGCCTGCGAATCGGTGATAATGAGTTTTGGCGGTTTTGATAAAAGCTTTAGCGCATTTGTGAGCTTGTCCGTTGTTACGCAGATTACGGTGCATTTTTTATCCAAAAGCTCACGGAGAGTTTGTACCTGGGGAAGAATAAGTCTGCCCTTAGGCGCTTGTATGTCCTGCGGCATAACAAGGAGCACTGAATCATCCTCCGAAACTAAGCCTCCCGTAATAAATTCCGCCCCGAAGCTTTCAGGCATAAGGCGAACAAGAGCCGACTTAACCTCATCCATGCCAATGCGGTTCTTTGCGCTGACCGAAAGTGCCCTTTCACCCGTTTCCTCCGCTATCCATTCCGCAAGCGCACCCGCCGATTTGTCTAAGTCCGACTTGTTAATCAGGAAAAGTACGGGAGTGTGCCTTTTCTTAAAATAGGAATACCATTGATTCTCTGTCGGATAGCATTCTGCGAAGCTTTTCTTAAACTCCGTCCCCATGCCGCAAAGGATAATTACAGCAATGTCCGTTTTTTCTGCCGCAAGGGCGGTTTTTTCCATCCTGAGATCCCTTAGATTGCTTTCATCGCCAAAGCCTGCGGTGTCGATAAGAACGCATGGACCGAGCGGATGAATTTCCATTGATTTGTAAACAGGATCCGTTGTAGTTCCGTCAACATCGGCAACGATGGATACATCCTGATTTGTAAATGCGTTTATAAATGATGATTTTCCGCTGTTTGTCTTTCCGAAAATGCCTATATGAAGCCGATTGCTGTTCGGAGTTTCGTTTAAAGTAGCCATATATTTCCCTCCATCAGAAACGGAAGTCGCGTTTTCCCTCCGCAATGTCGTGTATATGCTCATATGCCGTTTGCTTTACCTTGGGATTAGGTATCTTCTCAAGCTCACGGTCAATCATCTCAATGCCAAGCTTTTTGGTTTCTTCGCTTGCATAATCCTCAAGGTACTCTTTTAGGGTCATAAGCGCATTCGGGTGACAGCAGTTCAAAATCTGCATATTCTTGCAAAGCGCCATAAAACGATCGCCCGTTCTGCCCTCACGGTAGCACGCTGTGCAGAATGAGGGAATGTATCCGAGCTTTATAAGCCAGCCAACAACTTCATCGAGGGAACGTTGGTCGCTGACGTCAAACTGAGCCGAGTTGTCCTCCTCCGCTTCGGGCTCGGCGTAACCTCCGACACTTGTGCGTGAGCCTCCGCTGATTTGCGATACGCCGAGTGGGAGAACCATTTCGCGTACCTTCTGGCTTTCTCTTGTGGAAATAATCATTCCCGTATATGGCACGCTGACACGAATGAGCGCACAAATTTTCGCAAAAATATCATCGCTGATGCCGTTATCGAAATCGTTCGGGTCGATGTCGTCCGCGCGCTTTACTCGGGGAACGCTTATCGTATGCGGGCCTACACCGTGGACTGCCTCCAAATGCTCTGCGTGCATCAAAATTCCCGCAAATTCATAGCGGTACATTTCAAGGCCGAATAAAACGCCGAGTCCTACATCATCTATACCGCCCTCCATTGCACGGTCCATTGCCTCGGTGTGATATGCATAGTCGTGCTTAGGGCCTGTCGGGTGAAGCTGTTCATAGGACTTTTTATTGTATGTTTCCTGGAAAAGGATGTAGGTTCCGATTCCTTTTTCCTTCAGCTTGCGATAATTTTCAACCGTTGTTGCCGCAATATTAACATTTACACGGCGAATTGCCCCGTTTTTGTGTTTTATGCTGTAAATAGTATCAATACATTCCAAAATGTATTCTATGGGGTTATTTACGGGGTCTTCTCCCGCTTCGATTGCCAAACGCTTGTGACCCATATCCTGAAGTGCGGTGACTTCCTTTATGATTTCCTCCTGAGTCAGCTTTTTTCTTGCGATATGTTTATTTTTTGCGTGGTATGGACAGTATACACAGCCGTTAACGCAGTAGTTGGACAGGTACAGCGGCGCAAAAAGCACAATACGGTTGCCGTAATAATCCTGCTTAATCTGCTTTGCAAGATCGTATACTTCGGCAAGCCTTTCTTCGTTTTCACAGGCAAGAAGAACGGATGCCTCCCTGTGGTTTAAGCCCTTTCTGAGCTTTGCCTTTTCGATAATTTTGTCAATCAGCTCCAAATTGTCCTTGTTTGCATCCGCATATTCAAGCGTTTCACGGATTTCCTCATCGGAGATAAATTCCTCCGCCTTTAAAGATTTTGCGTTGTACATAAGCTTCTCCTTCCCGCCTTTATTTGGCGATTCAATAAGGGGCATCGCCCCGTCATTCAACGAACGACTGGGGGCGTTAGCCCCTTAGGGGTTTCAGTGGGCGGATTGCATCCACCCACTGAAAGACCGTATGCTCCCCGCCTGAAGAGGCGGGGGACATCAGTCGTGAGTTATATTGTTTTTATTCTGCATAATCTCCCCTTGATATAACAACGTGGCAGCCGATTTCCTCCATGCGCCGCTCCATACAGGATCGGCATTCCGCAGCCTCGTCGCCGGTACAGATTTTGTTGTCATAAAGCTCGTATTTTTTTCTTACAGAAACAGGGGAAAGGTTCGGCATAACAACATTTGCCCCTGAAAGAATGCCCTTTTCCCTGCCCTGCGGATGGATAGTGCCGAGCGCTGTTGTGGATGGCAGAAGCACCCTTGGGCAAATCAGTCGGATAACAGAGAGCAGCCGTAGGGTTTCCTCCATTGTTCCCGCCTTCATTTTCGCAAACGGCGTGTCATGCTGCGGAATAAACGGCCCAATCCCCACCATATGTGGGTTTAGCTCCCGAATAAACTGTATGTCTGAATACAAGGTTTTCACGGTTTGATATGGCGAGCCAACCATAAATCCGCAGCCCACCTGATAGCCGATTTCCTTTAAATTCCAAAGACATTGCTTGCGATTTGATAATGACATTTCCCTCGGGTGCAGCCTTCGGTAATGCTCATCATCTGCGGTTTCATGCCGAAGGAGATACCTGTTTGCTCCCGCATCAAAATATTTTTGATAGCTTTCCTTTGTTTTTTCACCTATTGAAAGGGTAATGGCGCAGTCCGAGTATTTTTCCCTTATCCCCGATACAACAGCGCAGATTCTTTCATCCGTAAAATAAGGATCCTCTCCACCCTGCAGGACAAATGTGCGGAATCCAAGCTCATACCCCGACCTACAGCATTCCATAATCTGCTCCGTGCTTAAACGGTAACGGTCGGCGTTTGTGTTGCTTCGCCTTATGCCGCAGTAAAGGCAGTCATTCCTGCAATAATTGGTGAATTCAATCAGTCCTCGTATATAAACCGCATTGCCGTAGACCTCATGTGCGGTTGTTCTTGCAAGACTGTGGAGGTATTCAATTCCCTGCTCATCATCCGTTGTAAGTAGTTCTTCAAGCTCATTCGGGGTGATGTTTCGTGTTTCCTTAATCCTGTCCGCAATTCTAATTATTTTCTCCATAGTCAATTGTCGTTTTTTTCGATAATGTTTGAATATACTGTCTTTGCACTTATCCCGTCAAGCCTGCCGATTTTTCCCGAAAGCGTGTTAACGGTATCCTGCGGCGCATCTATTGCAATGCTTATGATGCTTATACCACGTTTGTGGTATGGAATTCCCATTCTTCCGACAATATAAGCTCCGTATTCATGAAGAATCTGATTCAGCTGTTCAACGGAATCACGGTTTTCCACAATAATTCCGATTAATGCTACTCTTGTTTCCATAAAAAACCTCCATGTAAAGTAAAAAGGCTGTATCCGTTTTGGATACAGCCAAATTGTCTTACCCGATGAATGCGCAGCCACCGCAAAAAAATGAGGGAGTGCATTCACATTCTGTCCGTTATGCGCTGTATCTTCCGCTTCAACCGTGTTTCGGCGTCAGAAATTGTATTTTTTACATTAATGCAATTTTCTTGATTCGGCAATGCCCGCAAAATTTTCGGGTTACATTGTCATAAGGCTCGATGATTTTTTCTTAAGGTCGGAGGAAATACCTTTAACCGTGTCGGTCGATGCCGCAATTTCCTCTGTGCTTGCCGCAAGGTTCGTCATTCGTTCATTAACGCTGTCAACAATTTCAAGCAAACGGTCTGATTCATCAAGAAGCAGATCCATTGCAGTGCTTATCTGTTCCTTGTTTGAGTTGCTGTCAACGGCAGCGGCGCGGCTCTTTTCCGAAAGGTTCTTTATTTCCTCCGCAACAACTGCGAAGCCCTTTCCCGCTGCTCCCGCATGAGCGGCTTCAATTGAAGCGTTCAGCGACAGAAGATTTGTTTGGCTTGCTATGCTGCTGACGGCGTTGTTATTGCTTTCAAGATTGCCCAAAAGACCGACTATATCGGAGAAGGAGTTTTTCAGCCTTTCGCAGAAATCCACAACCTCCGCCATTGAGCTTGTTATTTCTGTGCTTTCCTCCGCATTGTTGCTGTTTCCTTCAGCCATCTGCTTTACGGATAGGTCAAGGCTTTCCAAATCCTCGTTAAGCTCCCTCGCAACCTCCGCAATCATATCGCTGCGGCGGCTTATCTCGATATTAGCTTCGGCAGCCTGTCTGCCCTGCTCCTCAACCTCGTCCTTGATGTAATGAATGCAGGAATCCTTGTGGTTGCATCCGTTGAAAATAGCGGCAGCCATCTGTTCGCAGGATTCATATCCGCAGGCGCCGCAGTTGATTTTGCGCTGCTCACGGGTTATTTTGTTCATTTGGTTGAATATGCTGTCAGCCTGTATGCTGTCGGGCTTGTTTATTTCATGTCCATGTGATTTATCGGTGTAAACCCTTATAAAGTCGTTAAGGTTTAGCTTTGAAAATTGGCGATTAAGCAGCTTGAGCCTTTGAGCGGGGGTGCTTTTTACTGCCCATGGACCGCCTGAGGGCTTTGTGCTGTTCTTTTTTATTTTCTGAATTTCGTATAAGGTGTCGTCGCTCTTGGTTTTTTCTTCTTCAACGCCTGTTCCGTACAAGCATCCCGAACCGCAGTTGAGAGCATCGACCATAAACGGAAGCTCCTTACCCTTGATTACCCTGTCCTTATAATCCTGCAGGAAAGCATATGCGTGTTTTTCCCCTTCAATTTGGCGAATAAATACATCATTGCCGCAGAACCAGTACACATTTTCCTTTAGTCCGCCGGGCATAGGATAGATTGAACCGAGTCCGTATTCAATTTCATCGGTTGCATTTCTGCCGCCAATGTTATTTTCCCTTACATATTTCATAAGATGATCGAACGTAACGTTGTAGGATATGTAGCCGTAATTGTTTGGATCCTCGATCTCATTCTTTTTTGCGATACATGGGCTGATGAACGCCAGCTTATCCGTAATATGTTCATATTTCTTTGCATATATTGCCGCGCACATCATAGGGCTGTGAACAGGCATAAGATTCGGAAGAAGCTCGGGAACGTAATGCTCTATGTAATTGACGATTGCGGGGCACGGCTGGGATATTCCGCCATAATATTTATTCTGCGTAATATAATTGATATATGCCCATGTGGTAATATCCGCGCCGAAGCTTACGCTTATAATGCGGTTAACGCCAAGCTCCTTTAATCCGCCGAGAACAGTTCCGTATTCGTTCGGATAATTTGCCAAAAAGGCAGGGGCTAGGAGAAGTGAAATTCTTTCTCCCTTTTTAAGATCCTCAAAAAATCTCTCCGTATCGTCCTTGAATGCTCTTGCATTATGCTCGCACGCATCAAAGCAGGCGCCGCAGTTGATGCATTGCTCCGAATTTACCTCAATGCGAGCCTTCCCGTTCCGTACAACCGCTTTGTTTGCAGTCAGCATAGGACAAACCGAAATGCATTTGTTGCATCCGATACAGTTATCGTTTGTATAAACAAAACCAGCCATTTAGCCTTCATTCCTCCTGATTGTATATGCTGAAAATGCATAAATTCTTTATAATTCGACACTTTACAGTAAATTATGCTGCGGAATAATTATGGCAATACCCCTCACTCCTCATTAAAGCTTGTCCGTCTGTAACGACTTCTTAAATTACTGTTAAATTCCGCACTTACTGTTATTGCATAAATATCCATCATTGAGTATATACCTGTTTAAAATAGATGTCAAGTAGTTTGTCCTGAAAATTCACGTATTTTTTATGCGATATTCACAAAATGACCACTTTGTAGAAAATGAATTTTGACGGCTGCCTTTCATCAGAAAAAGATTAAGCGGCAGTTAACATTTTAATCGCGCAGCTGCTCTCACACAACCTCTAATTTGTTTATCGGCACGAAAAACAAAAAATTAACACCTATTTAAAGCTGAAAAAAATTTTTCTGCGTTTCTCCCAAAATAACACGATTTTTTTGTGCATTATCTACGGTACAACCGCCTAATGCATTACCGCACAAGGCATGGACAAAGCCATTAAAAGGTGATATAATATCATCAAAGGGTAAACAAAAGGACGAATATTGAAGCGCGGTTCTGCGAAATTGCGGCGGAGGATGAGGAGGTAAAGAAAAATGCTCGGAGCGATTATCGGAGATATTGTAGGCTCTCGGTTTGAATGTAATAACTACAGAGCGAAGGATTTTGAGCTTTTTACGGACAAATGCTCGCCGACCGATGACAGCATTATGTCACTGGCGGTTGCAAAGGCTATTCTAAACAGCAAGCCCGACCACAGCGACTTGTCCGATGCGGCGGTGAGGTATATGCAGCAGCTTGGAAGGCTGTATCCGAATTCGGGATATGGAATGATGTTCCGCAGCTGGCTTATGAAAAGGGCCCCGCAGCCCTATGGAAGCTTTGGAAACGGTGCGGCAATGCGAGTCAGCGCCGTCGGCTTTGCCGCACAGAGTCTTGCCGATGCAAAAATTATGTCCGATATGGTAACTAAGGTTACGCATAATCATCCCGAAGGAATTAAGGGCGCAGAGGCTGCCGCCGTTGCGGTTTTTATGGCGCATTCGGGAAAAAGTGCGCTTGAAATTTGTGATGTTATCGATAAGGAATATTACCCTATGGATTTTACTTTAGATGAAATTCGGGGTACATATATGTTTAATTCAAGCTGTCAAGGGACTGTTCCGCAGGCATTAATGGCATTTTTTGAATCAACGGGCTTTGAGGATGCGATTCGTAATGCAATTTCTATCGGCGGGGACAGCGATACGCTTGCGGCAATCACAGGTGGGATTGCCGAAGCGTATTACGGAATCCCCGACGACATTCGTAGGGATGCAATCTCATTTCTCGATGAGCGTCAGCTTAAGATACTTTTGGATTTTGAAAGCAAATATCCTCCCGTTGCGGAAAAAGCTCGGCAACACAGGGGAATGAGCGGTTATGCCTAAGCCCATGGGACACTAAGGAGAAGCAGATGAAAATTATTTTTATACGTCACGGAAAAACGCAGGGAAATCTCAGGGGCGCATATATCGGAAGAACGGATGAGGAGCTTTGTCTTGAGGGAATTGCAGAAATAAAGTCAAAAAAATATCCATTGGCGGATGTTGTGATAGCAAGCCCCATGAAACGCTGTCTGCAGACCGCAGACATTATTTATCCCGATGCGAAAAAAATTATCTGCAACGACCTGCGTGAGTGCGATTTCGGTGACTTTGAGGGAAAAAGCTACTCCGAGCTTAACGGAGACGACTATTATCAGAAATGGATAGACAGCTTTGGCTCGCTCCCTTTCCCGAACGGTGAACCGCATGAAAATTTTACCGAACGCTGCTGCGGAGCCTTTGAACGGCTTGCCGATGAATATTTTGGTTCTGATATTGCTTTTGTCGTCCACGGGGGAACAATAATGGCTGTCCTTGAAGGATTTTCGGTTGAGGGCGGCGGCTTCTATGACTTTGGAGTAAAAAACGGATGCGGTTACATCGCCGAATATTCCGACAAAAGGCTCTGCATTACAGAGCATATATGAGAAATTGCTAATTTTTGTGGTTTTTTCATAGATTATTAGTGAAAAAACACGCTTGAAAAAGGGGGAGAAAAATAGTATACTATTTAGTTGTATGCATACAATAAAATTTAATATGCGAACGGTGCTTCGGTGCAAAGCTTTTGCAGCCGAAGATAATAGGGAAACAGGTTGGAATCCTGTGCGATCTCGTCACCGTATTAAGGGAATGAACGGACTGTGATGTTTTATCGGTCACTGGCGAAAGTCGGGAAGGCTGTCTGTTTGTGATGATCTTTAAGTCGGGAGACCTGCCGTTTGCAAGTACAGGGAAAAGCCGTTAAAGCGCTTTTCTCAGATCACGAGGTATTGATCGTACATAGCGGATATTGCCGTTTGGCAGTATCTTTGTTTGCTGTGCCTTCTTTATGTTTCGTAAGGAAAGGCATTTTTTCTACGTCAATGCCTCCGATAAAAATGAATCGGAGGATTTTTATTATGAAAAAAATTTATGCTTCACTTGCCGCAATTCTTCTTGCCGCTGCTGTTATGACAGGCTGCGGTTCATCGGACAATACCGAGGTTCCTTCCGCTGATGCATCCGAGGCTTCCGTTTCCGAAGAAGCGCAGTCCGAGGAGGATGCCGATGCGTCTGAATCCGAATCGGAGGAAGAAGAGGAAAATTATGATACGGGCGATGCTTCGCTCGACAACATCCGCAATCAGGATGAAATCGGGGAAAATGAGCTGCTTGTCGTAAGCTTCGGTACGAGCTATAACGACAGCCGCCGCCTTACTATCGGAGCAATAGAGGATGCGCTTGAAACGGCTTTCCCCGATTATTCCGTAAGAAGGGGATTTTCCGCAAATATTATTATTGACCACGTTGAGCGCCGTGACGGAATTCTTATCGACGATATAAATGCGGCTCTTGAAAGGGCTGTGGACAACGGTGTAAAAACTCTTGTTATTCAGCCTACCCATCTTATGAACGGACTTGAATATGACGAAATTGTCGGTGAGGTTGCAGCCTATTCCGATGCCTTTGAAAATGTTGTATTCGGAGAACCGCTCCTTACAAGCGATGATGATTTTAAGCGTGTTGAACAGGCTATTACGGAATGGACATCCGAATATGATGACGGCGAAACCGCTATATGCTTTATGGGACACGGCACAGAAGCGGAATCCAATCAGGTTTATCAGAAAATGCAGGACCTCCTTACATCGGACGGTTACAGCAATTATTTTGTCGGAACGGTTGAAGCTGAGCCATCCCTCGACGACGTCCTTGAGCAGGTCAAGGCAGGCGGATATAAGAGAGTTGTACTTGAACCCCTTATGGTTGTTGCGGGAGATCACGCCAACAATGATATGGCGGGCGATGAAGAGGATTCTTGGAAAACAACCTTTGAAAGCGAAGGCTTTGAGGTTGTATGCCTTTTAAGGGGTCTTGGCGAAAATGAAGCTGTAAGACAGATATATATTGACCATGCACAGGCCGCAATTGACTCGCTCGGCGAATAAATTCAGCATTACAACGACTGCCGCCATAAGCCGCGGCAGTTATTGTTTATTGAAAGGAATTGTAAAATGAATATAAATAAAAAAGCTGCGGCAGCGGCGCTTATCGGAGCTATGCTGCTTGGATTTTCGGGTTGTTCGGGGGAAAGTTCCGAGGTTCAGTCCGATTTTACAACGGCTTCGGAGGAGCTATCCGAAGGGGTATCTGCAAAGGCGGAAAACAACGTCGCCTCAGGGGATGAAACAGTTCCGTATGAGCTTGATGTTTCCGAGAATATGACGCCGATATACGGCGACAGCCTCAAGGACGGAGTTTATGATATAACGGTTGATTCAAGCTCCTCAATGTTTTCGGTAACGAAATGCGAGCTTACGGTTGAAGGCGGCGGGATGACAGCCTGCATGACTATGAGCGGCACCGGCTATCTTTACGTCTTTATGGGCAAGGGCGAGGATGCGGAGGAAAGCGGGTTTATTTCCTATGTTGAAAATGAAAACGGAGAGCATACATATACCGTTCCTGTTGAAGCGCTTGATATGGGAATAGAATGCGCCGCATTCAGCAGGAAAAAGGAACAGTGGTATGACAGAACTCTGATTTTCCGAAGCGATTCTCTTCCCTCGGATGCTTTTGCCGATGGATTTATAAACACTGTTCAAAGTCTTGGAATTGCCGATGGAGCATACACTGTTGAGGTTACTCTTGAGGGCGGTTCGGGACGTTCATATGTAGAATCCCCTGCGGTTGTAACGGTAAAGGACGGCAATGCGGAGGCTGATATAATCTGGAGCAGCTCAAATTACGATTACATGGTTGTAAACGGGGAGAAGTATTATCCGATAAATTCGGAGGGCAACTCGGAATTTATTATTCCAATCACGGGGTTTGATTACAGAATGCCCGTTTCCGCAGATACCACCGCCATGAGTCAGCCTTATGAGATAGAATATACGCTTTATTTTGATTCGGAAACAATAGTGAGCCAATGAAAAAATTATTTATTTGTGCCGCAATCTGTTTAATCGCCATGACAGGCTGCAAAGAAAGCGGCTCCGATTCTGCGGAGCTGTCAGGGCTTCAATATATCGGCAGCACCGAGCTTACCTATGCGGAGCAGTTCTCTATTGATAATTACAGCGGGGATATTTCCGTTATTACAATAGGCGAGGAGAAATATATCGTTGTTCCCGAAAATTGCACCGCCGCAATCCCCGATGGTATGACCGTTATAACAAAGCCGCAGGAAAGCATCTACCTTGCCGCATCATCCGCAATGGATCTTTTCGATGGTATCGGTGCGCTCGAAAACATATGCGCAACCGCAACTGCGGAAAACAGCTGGTCGCTCCCGAATGTAAAGGAAGCGATAGACTGCGGCAGTATTCTTTATGCGGGAAAATACAGCGCTCCGGATTTTGAGCTTCTCCTTTCGGAGGGTTGTTCACTTGCAATTGAATCGACAATGATTTACCATAAACCCGAAATAAAGGAACAGCTTGAGGAAATTGGCATACCTGTTCTTGTGGAGCGTTCAAGCTACGAATCCCACCCACTAGGGCGGCTCGAATGGATAAAGCTGTATGGAATCCTTACGGACCGTGAGGAGGAAGCGGAGGAAATATTCAACCGACAGGCGGAGTGCGTTAACAGCATTATGTCGGAGGAGAAAACGGGCAAAATCGTTGCATTTTTCTATATAAGCTCCAATGGATATGTGAACGTAAGAAAGCCGGGGGATTACATCTCAAAAATGATTGAGCTTGCGGGCGGAGAGTACATTTTTACAGCGGATGATATGAACGTTGACGAAAATGCTCTTTCAACGATAAATATGCAGTTTGAAACGTTTTACGCAATTGCATCCGAAGCGGATATTCTTATTTACAACAGCACCGTTGACGGCGGAGTTGATACAATTTCTCAGCTTACGGAAAAAAACGGAATGCTCGCCGATTTTAAAGCTGTAAAGAACGGAGATGTATGGTGTACCGAAAGCAATATGTTTCAGCAGACGACAGGTACGGCGGATATGATAAGCGATATGCATAAAATATTTACGGACGAAGCCGATGATGAAATGAATTATCTTCACAGATTGAAATAAAAAGAGGTATAATGTGAGCAGAAAGATAAGATATACGGTTTGTTTTTTATCCCTTGCGCTGATTTTTGCCCTGCTGGCGGCTCTTAACCTTTTTATCGGGAGCATTTCCTATTCCCCGAGCGAGGTTGCGGCTGTCCTTTTGAATAAAAGCACGGACAGCACCGCAATAAGCATTGTAATGAATATAAGGCTTCCGAGAATGGTTGCGGCAGCCGTCCTTGGGGGAGGTCTGTCCGTTTCGGGTTATCTTCTTCAAACATATTTTGCGAACCCTATAGCGGGTCCGTTCGTGCTGGGAATATCCTCGGGGGCGAAGCTCACGGTTGCGCTTGCGATGATTTTTTCCCTTGAAAGGGGCGCAGCAATGGGTTCCGCCACACTTATGGCGGCATCATTCGCAGGTTCAATGCTTTCGATGGGATTTGTTTTAGCTGTTGCGGGAAGAATAAAGGGCAGCGGTATGCTTATCGTCAGCGGAGTTATGATAGGATACATATGCTCTGCGGTAACGGACTTTGCAGTTACATTTGCCGATGATTCAAACATTGTTAATCTCCATAGCTGGTCGCTCGGCAGCTTTTCGGGAATTGACGGCGGCGATGTAAAGGTGTTCTCCGCAGTTGTTTTTTTCGCTGTTATTGCTGCGTTTCTTCTGTCAAAGGATATAAACGCATACAGGCTTGGGGAAACATACGCCGCAAGCGTTGGGGTAAATATAAGGCTTTTCAGGATTGCCCTTATATTGCTTTCAAGCCTTCTTTCGGCAGTAGTAACGGCATTTGCGGGTCCTGTTTCATTTGTCGGAATAGCTGTTCCTCATGTTGTAAAGGGAATTTTCGCATCCTCCGATTCCGCAGTGATAATTCCGGCATCGTTTATTGGCGGGGGAGTGTTCTGCCTGCTGTGCGACCTTCTCGCAAGGACGGCATTTGCGCCCACAGAGCTTAGCATAAGTTCCGTTACGGCAGTGTTCGGTGCGCCTATCGTTATAATAATAATGATAGGTAAGAAGCGCAGGGGTGCCGGAGGTGCAGCATGAATATTCCTATTATCAAAGCCGAAAATTTGTCCGTTGGATATGGTGGAAAAATAATCATAGGCGGGATAAATATTTCTTTTGAAAAGGGGAAAATTATCACAATCATAGGTCCTAACGGAGCGGGTAAATCTACCCTCCTAAAGAGTATTTCCCGACAGCTTGAAACGCTCTGCGGAGCTGTTTTTATTGAGGGAGAAAACCTTGATCTGATAAAAAGAAATGAGCTTGCAAGGAAAATTTCTTTGCTTATGACATCTCGAACCGATACCGAGCTTATGACCTGTGAGGACGTCATTGCCTCGGGACGGTTTCCCTACACGGGAAGATTTGGATTTCTTTCCGCTAATGATAAGGAAATTGTGCGGAACGCTATGATTCTTACATCGACCGAATGCCTTGCCGAATGTGATTTTGATAAAATAAGCGATGGTCAGCGTCAGCGTGTTATGCTCGCAAGGGCAATATGCCAAGAGCCTGATATACTTATTCTTGACGAACCGACATCGTATCTTGACATTCATCATAAGCTCGATTTTCTCGGAATAATTTCAAGGCTTGTCCGTGAGAATGGTATATCTGTGGTAATGTCGCTTCATGAGCTTGACCTTGCAATGCGTGTTTCCGATGAAATAATATGCGTGAATGAAAACGGCATAGATAAAGTCGGGACTCCCGAGGAAATATTCTCGAACGGATTTATAGAAAGACTTTATCACATTGAAAGCGGGAGCTTCAACACAGTTTCGGGAACAGCGGAGCTTAAACGAAATGAAGGCAGCCCCAAAATATTCGTTATTGGCGGAAATGGCAGCGGATGTAATGCTTATCGCAGGCTTCAAAGGGCGAATATCCCCTTTGCGGCGGGTGTCATTCATGAAAATGATATTGATTTTCCGATTGCAAAGGCTCTTGCGGCAAAGGTTGTTTCCGAAAAAGCATTTGAAAGCATTTCCGCCGAAAATGAGCGTGCGGCGGAGGAAATAATTGAGGGCTGCGGCAGGGTTATATGCTGCACGGAGCTTTTCGGCACATCAAATAAGGCAAATGAACGCCTTAAATTTTATGCCGGGCAGCTCGGGAAATTGTATTCTGAGGAGAGTGTGTTTAATGATACAGATATATTGCGGTGACGGAAAGGGAAAAACAACTGCGGCGGTTGGGGCGGCTGTCCGTTTTGCGGGCTGCGGCGGAAGAGTTCTTTTTTCCCAATTCATGAAATCAGGAACATCATCCGAAATTTCAATCTTGAAAAGTATACAGAGCATTGACGTTTTCGAGGGCTACAGCGTTTCAAAATTTTCGTTTATGATGAATAAATCCGAAAGGGAGAAAGCTGCAATAGGCTTTTTGAAGCAGCTTGAGGATATTAAGAAGCTTTCCTGCGAAAATAATTACGGAATGATAATTGCAGATGAGCTTGCCGTCTGCGTTTCGTGTGGATTTGTTCCCGAGGAGGAGGCAATCGAGTTCCTTAAAAATGTTCCCGCCGAAACGGAGATAATTATTACGGGAAGAAACCCCTCCGAGAGCCTTTTGGGATATGCGGACTATGTTTCCGAAATTAAGAAAATAAAACACCCCTTTGATAGGGGTGTTGACGCACGAAGGGGTATTGAATTTTAAAAAGCGAAAGCCGCATAAATTACCTTGCTTCCAACAGCAGCGCATTGCATATGGCTGCCGCAATGCCGCTTCCGCCCTTGTTGCCCTTTGCGACAATATAGGGAATTTCACTTTGCATAATAAGCTCCTTCGCTTCAACAACGTTTACAAATCCGACAGGAACACCGATAATAAGCTTCGGTGTTATTTTTTTGTCCATTATAAGCTCGTAAAGCCTTATAAGCGCAGTGGGGGCGTTCCCAACCGCAATTATAACATCATTTTCCGCTCCGCAGGCTTTTTCCATGGAAACCATAGCCCTTGTTATCCCCCGTTTTGTCGCTTCTTCGGCGATATCTTCATCGGACATAAAGCATCGGGCGCATCCCCCAAATGAGGTAAGAAGCCTTTTATTTATCCCCGAAAGAGCCATATTTGTATCGGTAATAATATCCGCCCCGCCTTGCAGAGCTGCCTTGCCGATCGCCACGGCATTTTTGGAGAAAACAAGGTTATCGGCATAGTCAAAATCCGCCGATGTATGTATAACCCTTTTCAGTATAGGCTTCTGTTCGGGCGGAATATCTCTGCCTTTAATATGCTCTTCAATTATTTCAAAGCTGCGTTTTTCAATATCGGCAGGCTTTAGTATTTTAAAATCACAGTTCATTTTATTATGACCCCTTTTATTTAAGAAGCTTGTATTGTTCAACGTTTGCTTGGGAAAAATAAGCCGTTTCGTTATATGCCGCAAGAGCAAAATCGAACAGCTTTGCGCCTATAACGCCGCCCGTTCCTTCGCCGAGGCACATTCCGCATTCAAGATATGCTTTAAGTCCCACAGCATCGAGCGCAATCCTTCCCGCCGGCTCTGCGGAGCAATGGGAGGCGAAAATATAATCCCTGCATAGGGGTTCAAGTCTTACTGCGCATAATGCCGCAACGGAGGAAATTAAGCCGTCAATTATAACGGGAATGTGGTATACCGCTCCTCCGATAAATGCTCCCGCCATTCCGCAAATATCAAATCCGCCGACCTTTGAAAGAACATCGATAACATCATCCTTATTCGGCGAATGAAGCTTAACAGCGTTTTTTATAACCTCGGCTTTGTGCTTCACTCCCTCTGAGGTAAGCCCCGCACCCCTGCCTGTTATCATTTCCGGGGGAACGCTTTCAAGCGCGGAAAGTACTGCGCTTGATGTTGAAGTGTTGCCAATGCCCATTTCTCCCGTAATAATAAGATTATAACCCTCGTCTTTTTTTTGCTTGACAAGCTCTATTCCCGCAATTATGGCATTTTCGGCCTGCTCCCTTGTCATGGCGGGCTCCCTCGCAAAATTTTTTGTGCCATAGGCAATTTTTCTGTTAATAATTCCGCCGCAGTCCATATCCTTAGCGATGCCAATGTCAATGGGGAAAACATCCGCCCCGCATTCGTATGCAAGGGAGTTTACCGTGGCTATCCCCCTAGTGAAATTTTCCGCAACAATCGCTGTAACGTTGCTTTCCGATTGTGTAACCTTCTCCTCAACTATTCCGTTATCGGCGCAGAATATAAGAACAGCTTTCTTTCTCGGCGGAACGTCACAGCTTTTCTCTATCCCCGCAAGCTTTATTACCATTTCCTCCAACCGCCCAAGGCTTCTTAGCGGCTTTGCTATACTATCCCATTTTTTTTGCGACTCCGCCATCGCCCTTTCATCGGCGGCGGTTATTTTTTTCAGATATTCATTAAGCCTCATTGCATCCCATCCTTTATTTCCGTTATGAGAGATATTATTTCTCCCACGGTATTTACTTTTCCGCTTTCCGGGGAGGATATAAGGATAACCCTTATCCCCGATTTTTTTGCTGCGGATAATTTTTCGGGGATTCCACCCCTTTTTCCGCTGTCCTTTGAAACAAGAGTTTCTATGTTGTGCTTCCTTATGAGTTCAAAAGTGTCATTTTCCGAAAATGGGGGAAAGCCATATATAAGGGTCGCCCTCAAATTCTCTGCAATTCTTCTTGAATCCACCGTGTCGAGTATTCTTGCATAGGAGCGGAGTGAAAAATCACGAACGTTTTCAGAATAGAAACGCAAAGTGTTTACACCCGTTGTAAAAAGTATATTTCCGTTACTTCTGTTTAGAAGCTCCGCAGCCTGTTCCTTTGATGAAACATAGGATATTTCGCTGTAATCGTAAAAAAGCCGTTCTCTGCCCATTCTGAGATACGGAATATCAAGCTCCATACAGGCTGATTTGACATTTTCCGAAACCTCCTGAGCAAACGGATGCGATGCGTCAACAACAACGGAAAAACCTCTGAGAGCGGCGTAAAAATCCTGCCTGTTAAGCCTGCCGATACTGATTTTGCACTTCAATCCGTTTAGTATTTCTCCGCCATAGTCGGTTGCCGCAAATGCGGTTATATCAAAACTATCCTGCGCCGCTTTTATAAGCTCAACCGATTCGCTTGTCCCCGCAATTATTGCTGTTTTCATTTTATTAAATATCCCCTCGGAGTTATCATTTTTCCGTTTTTTATATAGCTTTCCGAATTCCCGATAATAACTGTGCAGAGCATATCTATAGGTTCATCGCCGAGCTTTTCAAGCGTTGTTGTCCATACAGCGCAGTCACAGCGTCCTGCGTTCCTTACTATCCCGACAGGGGTGCTTTTCGGGCGGCTTTTCATTATAAGCTCCGCCGCTTTCCCGATATGCTCCGTTCTCAATTTTGATTTCGGGTTATAAAGGCATATAACGAAATCGGCAAGGGCGGCAAGCTCAATGCGTTTGTAGATAAGGTCAATGGGAGTCATAAGATCGCTAAGGCTTATTACGGCAAAATCATTCATAAGCGGAGCGCCAAGCAACGCAGCGGCGGCGCTTGCGGCGGTAACGCCGGGTACGGCTTCAATCTCAATATCCGCATTCATCCTGTCGGCAACCTCAAGCATTATCCCCGACATTCCGTAAATTCCGCTGTCGCCGCTTGAAACAAGGGCAACCCTTTGTCCCTTTAACGCTTCCTCCGCTGCAATTTTACAGCGTTCGGTTTCCCTCCTCATTGATGAGGGAATATAATTTTGGTTTGGGAATAGCGGTTTCAGTATATCGATGTAGGTTATGTATCCGATAACAACATCGGCATTTTCAATTGCCGACACAGCCTGTTCCGTCATAACCCTTCTGTCGCCCGAGCCAAACCCGACAACATAGATTTTTCCTTTCAATTTACTCCGTCCTTTCAAAAGAAACAGAAATCCTTTTTCTGCATAATGACATTGTGACACCGTCAAACCTAACTTTTCCCGTTAGCCGTTCACCTTTATTTGAACCGAGATATGCACACGCCTCCGCAACGGACGAAACGCATGCCGTCTTTTTCACGAAGTCCGATTGCTCAAACAACTCCGCATTCTCCTCTATGTCCTCATTGCGGATTATTTCAAGCTCCAAGGAATATTTTTCGCATAGCTTCAAAATTGCAGGCTCTTCCGCTTTAAGCGAAACAGTCGCAGCCTTGAACACCGCCCTCTCGTTTATTTTATTGGAAAGAAGAATCTCATGAAAACAGCTTTCGAGCCGTTCGAACGAAATGTTTTTCCTGCAGCCTATCCCGATAACAATATCCTTCGGTATAAGCAGCAATGCGTTTTCATCGAATGTTGGAATAAGCCTGTCGGAAATAATAACCTTTGCTGCGGCGTTCTCGGAGAATGTTATTTTGTCGGGAATTTCTCCGCTGATTTGTATGTCCGAAAGGAGCTGTATTTTTTCTCCCTCAACAGCGGCGCCGCTTATTATTTTCAATGCGTGAATATTCCCGATTAAAAGTCCGTTCGCCTTTGCGAATTCATCAAATGCCAAAGCGCCGCATACATCTGTCGCCGTTGTTATAACAGGCACAGCTTTTATTTTTTCTGCAATTTTTTGCGCAAGAGTATTTGCTCCGCCAAGATGCCCCGATAAAAGGCTTATGACAAATTTACCGTTTTGGTCAAGAACAACAACGGCAGGATCGGTTTCCTTCGATTTTAGGAGCGGAGCGACAGTGCGCACAACTATCCCCGATGCCATTATAAAAACAAGCGCATCATATGCATTGAATGCGAACCTTACATTTTCTTTAAAGCCGTTCTTCGGCATTATATCCCCACCCATAAGGGATGATATTTTTTCGGCGAGAGCTTTGCCTTGCCATGTAAGATAAAAATATGCAGTTCTCATTCCGATATTCCCTTCCTGAACCCATGTGTAAAGGCTTTGTCGTATAACCTTGAAAGGGAATAGTTGTCCCCGAGAAAATCTCCGACAACAACAAGAGCGGTTTTGGTTATCCCTGCGGCTTTTACCCTCTCGGCAATGTTTTCGAGAGTTCCACTGCATATTTTCTGATCCCGCCATCCTGCCTTGTAAACAACGGCGGCGGGGGTAGATGGCGGATATTCCTCCGAAAGCTCCGCAGCAAGCCTTTCAATCATTCCAACGGAAAGGAATATCACCATTGAAGCATGATGCCTTGCAAGCTCCCTTATGCTTTCACCCTCGGGAACTGCAGTGCGGTTTGCCATTCGTGTAAGAATAACCGTCTGCGTTACATCGGGAAGGGTGTACTCCATGCTCATAGCCGCAGCCGCAGCAAGGAATGAGCTTACTCCCGGAACGGTTTCGTGGGCTATTCCAAGCCTGTCGAGCGCATCCGTCTGTTCCCTTATCGCACCGTAGATTGAAGGATCGCCCGTGTGAAGCCGAACCGTTGTCATCCCCTGAGCCTCGGCGCTTTTCATCACTCCAATTACATCGTCAAGGGTCATTGACGAGCTGTCATATATTGCGCAGTCCTCCTTGGCGCTCTCTAATACGGTGGGATTTACAAGCGAGCCCGCATAAATTATAACATCGGCAGTGTCTATAAGTTTTTTTCCCTTTATTGTGAGAAGCTCGGGATCTCCGGGCCCCGCTCCAACGAAGTAAACCATAATTATTCCTCCTCGGTATAGCATGAAAATATCGTAATGGGATTGTTTCCGTCAATAATGCCGTATCCGCCTATTTTCTTTGATACTCCGATTGAAAGCTGAACAGCTTCAAACTGCGGCATAGCTTTAAGAGTTGGGTAAGCCGATGATATGGTTTCAAGCGTTACAGCCGTCATTACAATGCGTATTCGTTTCGAAAGCGAAAAAATGTATTCCAGTATCTCCGAAAGCTCATTTCCGCTGCCCCCGATAAAAACGCTGTCGGGCAGAGGGAGATTTTTTATAACATCCTTTGCCCTGCCGCTTATTATTTCCATGTTGGAAATGCCAAGGAAATCTTTGTTTTTCTTCAGAATTTCAAGTGCGGATTTCTTACATTCCACCGAGTAAACGGTACCGAAAGGACAGGAAAAAGCGCACTCCGCAGAAATGCTGCCTGTGCCTGCTCCAATATCCCATACAATGCTGTTCTGTGAAAGACGCAGTTTGCTAATAACAACCGCACGAACCTCCTCCTTTGTCATCGGGGAGGAATTTCTCAAAAAAACGCTGTCGGGAATATGACGTATGCCCGATATTTTTTGCGGATTTGGATTTATTACAGCCGCAGCGCAGAGCGATGGATTTTCTCTAAGCCTAAGCTCCGATACTTTGCAATGTATAAGCCGTTCGGTTTTGTAAGTAAGGTCTGAGCCGATGAAAATTTCCGTGTTTTGGAGCCCGTATTCCATTAGTGCGGATGCAATTTCGATAGGCCCCTGCTCCTTTGAGCATAGAAAAAATACCTTTTTGTTTTGATATACCGCCGATGCCGTTTTTTCGCTTGAGAATTCACGTCCGTGTATGCTTAAAATCAGAGCGTCCTCCATAGTTATCCCGAAAGCCGTCCCGAGGAGCTGCAGCGAGCTGACGGACGGAATTATTTCCGCATTAATGTCGGGATATCTTTTCAGTATTGTTCCGTAAAGACTGTATAAAAGCGGATCTCCCGAAACCATTATTCCAACAGAGCATTTTTCGAGATACTGAGGAAGCATTTCGAGCAGCTTGGGGATATTTTTCAATGGAACTGCATTTTTAAGTGCAAGGGAGTCTGTAAATCGTTCGGAGGCTATGAGCATCCCCACCGCTTCCGCCGCTTTTTTTGCCGCAGGGAGAAGATAATCCGCATTTCCGCTTCCTCCGCCAATGATGTAAAGCCTGTTCAAATTATTTTACACCTCCCGTGTCATGAGTATATCATCAATGTTCTGTGATTTGCCAATCATTTCATTTTTTCCGTCAAGAAGAATTACCCCAACGTTTATTTTACTATGAGTTCTCTTGATGCAGTTTTCGGCAGCTTTTTCCGCCGCAGATGCAAATACCGTTTCGGCAATTTCGGCGTTTTTCAGTATTTCTATACATTCGGCAGTTGTGTTTGAAGCATATATTCTTCTTATAATGTTTAAATTTGCGCCGCAAAGAGCTGAATGTGTGCAAAGTATTTCCCTTTGACCGCCCGCAATATGGCTGTGGAGGTTCATTATATCGGCGGCGGGCTTGAGCATCTTCCCGCATCCCCCCACAGCGATAATATTTTTGAAGCCCATTTCTTCGCATTTATCAAGAACGAAACCCAGGTGGTTGCTGAACAGAACGGCTGAGTTTATCCCGTATTTTTCACGCAGAAACCTTTCCCCCGAATATCCCGCCGCAACGGCTGTAAATGTGCCGTATTCGGCGCGGTGCATTGAAAGCTCCTCCGCAATCGCATCCTTGAGTGCTTTTTCATCCATCGGCCGTACAATGCCCGTTGTTCCGAGGATAGATATTCCTCCGACTATCCCAAGTCTGCCGTTGAAGGTTTTTTCGGCAATGCTTTCTCCGTTCGGAACGGATATTATAACATCGAACGCCCTGTCGCCGATAACGCCACGCACGGACTTTTCTATCATATCCCTTGGAACGGGGTTTATGGCGGGTTCTCCGACAGGAATTTTCAGCCCCTTTTTTGTAACCGTTCCGACACCGTCGCCGCCGATAAAAACAGCTTCGCCCGAATGGTCATGTATTATGGTTTCGGCTGTTACCATGCAGCCGTTTGTGTTGTCAATATCATCCCCACCATCCTTTATAACTCCGCATACGCCGTACCTTATCGGATGTATGTCAAGGATAAAGGTTTTGCCCGAGGGCGTTTCCACAGCAGCCTGTTCGGGGAGCGTTCCCGTTGTTTTCCATATTGCCGAGGCAAGGGCTGCGCCCGCCGCACAGGTGCCTGTTGTGTAGCCCTCCCGAAGTTTTTCTTTCATTCAAAGCTCCTTGTTGAGAATAGAATATATTTTTTTCATATCAAGGCTCCTGCTTATAACGTCAGCCATTTTATCATATTGTGAGTTTTTATATGCTGCGGAATCAAAGCCGCATATATTTTTCGGGTCTATGCCCTTTGCATCCATTAATGCGGAAACAAAATTCTTCGCCATATCGCAGTTGTCAAATATTCCGTGAAGATATGTGCCGAAAACATTTCCCGATGAATTTCTGTAACCGTCCGCAGAGCCATCATCAAGGACGGTAAACGGCAGGGCATTTCCGTTGTTGAACGTCCTGCCCATATGTATCTCGTAGCCCTCAACGCTTTTTCCTGATAAATTTTTGAAAATTCCCGATATCTCCGAAACTGTTCCGCATTTCCTAGTCCTGCGCTTGTCAAGTTCAAAGGATGTCGTTGTGTCGAGCAGTCCCATTCCGTGAATTTCCCCGCCCTCCTCGGTATTATATGGGTCTGAAATAGTCCTGCCGAGCATCTGGAAGCCTCCGCATATGCCGAAAATAACCGTTCCTTTTTCATTGAGCTTCATAAGCGCCGTTTCAATTCCGCTTTGACGCAGCCATTTCATGTCGGACATAGTGCTTTTCGTTCCGGGAATTATGACCGCATCGGGAAATCCAAGCTCTCTGTATGATGACACATACCGCAGCGACACACCCTCAATCCTCCCGAAAACATCATAGTCGGTGAAATTTGATATTCGCGGAAGCCTTATTACCGCAATGTCGATAACGGAATTTTTATCCGCAGTATTTTTGAGCAGCCTTTCGGAAAGACTGTCCTCATCGTCAATGTCAACGTTAATGTAGGGAACAACCCCAAGAACGGGGATTCCCGTCAAACGCTCTATATCATCGAGTCCGCTCTTTAAGAGTGAAACATCGCCACGAAATTTGTTAATTATCATCCCCTTCATTCTCGCGCGTTCGCTGTTTGTAAGAAGCGCTATCGTTCCGTAAAGTGAAGCGAACACCCCTCCTCTGTCAATGTCGCCGACAAGAAGAACAGGGGAGTCAGCCATTTCAGCCATTCCCATATTAACAATATCCGCCGATTTAAGATTTATTTCCGCAGGGCTTCCCGCACCCTCAAGAACTATTATGTCATTTTCCTCGGCAAGAGAGCTGTATGCCTTCATTATTTCGGGGATAAGGAGGGTTTTACGCTTGTAATAATCCGCCGCCTTCATTGTTCCGTAAATTTCACCGTTCACAATAACCTGCGAACCGCTCTCGCTTGTTGGTTTAAGAAGAATCGGGTTCATGCGAACGTCAGGCTCAACGCCTGCCGCCTCCGCCTGCATTACCTGCGCGCGGCCCATTTCGAAGCCGTCCCTTGTAATAAACGAATTTAGCGCCATGTTCTGCGATTTAAAGGGCGCTGTTTTGTAACCGTCACGGCTGAATATTCTGCAAAGTCCCGCCACTATAAAGCTTTTCCCTGCCGATGACATAGTTCCTGTTATCATTATAGATTTTGCAGGCATAATTTCACCCCATAACTATTTTCCGTAGAATTTTTATCAGATAAGCATTGTCCTCGTGAAGCCTTACTGCCGCTCTGTAATATTCATGGCTAAGTCCCCTGTAATCATCGCAGCAGCGTATAAGAATACCTTGTTTCTTCAGCTCATTATCCAGCCTTGAAAAGCCCTTCGCCCTGAAAAAAACATAGTTTGCGGCGGGATACCAAACCTCAAAGCCAAGACCCGCCAGCTCGCTGTAAAGAAAGCTTTTCTCTTCCCCGATAAGCTCAAGAAATCTGTCCCTGTATTCACGGTCGCCGAGAACCGCACACGCCGCCTCCGAAGCAAGGGTATTTACAGGCCACGGCTGCCCCGTAAGACTTATTTTTTCGATAAGCTCCGTGTCCGAGCTTATGGCATAGCCTATTCTCAGCCCTGCAAGAGCATACATTTTTGTAAGGGATTTTATAATAATTAAACTGCGGCAGTTGTTTATATGGTTTATCATCGAGAGGTCCGCATAATCCGTCATATCAAAAAAACATTCGTCAAGGAGAATACGAAAGCCTTTTTCTTCGGAAAGCTCCGCAATCCTATGCAGGATTTTTTCATTAATTATTTTGCCCGTTGGATTGTTCGGATTGCAAAGGATAAGCAGGTCATAGTCACCCGCCGCAAGAGTATCAATCAAGTCCTTGCCAATATCGAAAGGATAGGGAATGGCATAATATTTCACTTTTGCGCCCTGCTGCTCAAATGCTTCGCCGTATTCCCCAAAGGTCGGTGAGGGAATGAGAATGCTTTTCGGGGAAAGAGCCTTTGCTGCCCTGAAAATTATATCGGCAGCGCCGTTTCCGCAGACTATTTTTTCGGGAGAAATATTGTGATATTTCCCAAGAGCGCGCCTTAGTTTTCCGCATTTCGGGTCGGGATAGTGTTCAAGGCTTTGGAATGCGTTCATCACCGCCCTCTTAGCTGAGTCGGGAACCCCGAGGGGCGAAATATTTGCCGAAAAATCAAGTATTTCACCGCTGTATTGATAGCTGTAAATATCGCCGCCGTGTTTTATCAAGCATTTTCACCCTTTCATCCTTTTAGAATAAGAAATCTCAGCATCCCGAACAGAATAACCGACAGAACCGATGCGCAGAGCATTATCCTGTCAGCCCTCACTATGTCATAGCATTCGGCTTTGCGAAGCTCATCGCCTATGGTCGGCTTTTCAACCGTTTTTCCGAAGTAGGTATGCGTTCCCCCAAGCTGTATTCCGAGCGCACCCGATACAGCGGATTCGGTTTGTGCGGAATTCGGGGAAAGATGCTTTTTTCTGTCACGAACGAAAATTTTTGCGGAATTTTTCGTGTTAAGCCTTAGAATAAATGAGGAGGCTATCATAAGCAGACCGCATATTCTTGACGGAATAAAATTCATAACATCATCAAGGCTGGCCGAGAACTTTCCAAGATGTTCGTATTCCTCATTTCTGTAGCCTACCATTGAATCAAGGGTGTTGACCGCCTTGTAAAAGAAGCCGAGGGGAACTCCGCCTATCATCATATAAAACATAGGAGCAGTTATGCCGTCGGAGGTGTTTTCGGCGACTGTTTCAACGCAGGCCTTTGCTATTTCCTCCTCATTGAGCTGCGAGGTTTCACGCCCGACAAGGTAGGATAATTTAAGCCTTGCATCGGGAATATCTCCGTTTTTGAGTGCGGAATAAACCTTCCTGCTCTCATAGTTTAGGCCCTTCGACGCCGGTATCTGAAACGCCCAAAATGTGTGGAGCAGAAACCATAGTATGACGTTTATTTTGTAACATAAAAATAAAATTCCTCCGCTTATTAAAAATGCGGTAAGGGGAACCGATATTCCGAGAATTACCCCTGCGGCAAATTCACCTTTGTCCGTTTTGGGGAATATTTTTCTCAGCCGTTTCTCCAATGCGGAAATAAGCCTTCCTATAAAAATTACAGGGTGGGGAATGCGCCGAGGATCGCCTATAAGCATATCAAGGATAAATCCCACAGCATTACTTAAAAGTGTAAGCATATGAATCATCCCTTTATCTTCACCATTATTCCGCAGCAAACACGGTAAACCTCCTCCGCATTTTCCGCAAGAATAACGTTCATTCTGCCGACAGATTCTCTGTAAATTCTGTCCGATTTTTCTATCGGAACAAGTCCCGAACCAACCTCAGAGGTAATAACGATTTTTTCTTGAAAGGTGTCTGTAAGCTTTTCTGCGGATGCCGGAAAATGCTCCGCCAATTTTTCGGCGTGATAAATTATCTTTTCTTCCTTAAGCGTTGAAATATCATTTGAATTCAGGTCAAAAACGGATTTTTCATCAAGCCCGAATTCTTTAAGCACAGCGGAAAGCCTGCCGCTTGCGAACGCTCCCGTAACAAGTATCATAATTTCCTCCAAATCATAAGTTGTTTCCGCAAATTGCCGCAGCAAGAATCCAAAGGCTTTCGCATATAACAAGGAAAAATCCCGCAAGGTCGCCTGTTACTCCGCCAAATTGCTTTTTTTGCATAAAATAATAATAGGTAAACGCAGCCGCGGAAACAGCTGTGAGAATAACTGCTTTAACCCCGAAAAAATATATAAGCACAAACGCCGTTGCCGCAATTTCGCACATGAGAATAACGCTTACGCTTCTGCAGGCATTTTTCCCGAATATCTTTGCGAGCGAGCTTGTCGGAGCAATGGGGAATTTGGTCAGAGATAGGGCGCTAAGGCATCTCGATATGACGAATCCCCCCGCAAGAAGCCCGATGTTTTCAATTTTCCCACAGGAATAGATTTCATAAAATCCGCCGAAATGCACGATGAAAACCGTTATAACGCTGAAAATAGCAAACGGGCCGCAGTTCGGGTCCTTAAGTATCCGCAGCTTTTCCTCTCTCTCTCGCCTTGAATAGAGGGCATCCGCAGTGTCGCAGAAGCCGTCAATATGTATGCCGCCCGTGATAAAAACAAGCGCAAGAATGCACAGCACGGCATAAATCACTCCGCTTAGTGAAAGAGCTGTGCAGGCAAGCCAAGCAAGCCATATTCCAAGACTGTAAATAAGCCCAACGGACGGAAAAAACACCAGCGCATATCGGAGGTTTTTGGGGTTCCAATTCGGGCATTTTACGGGAATGGTGCTGTACATTGAAAGCGCAATCAGAAACGATTCAAAAACCGATTTCATTTTTGAATTCCTCTCCTCTCAGAAACAACGGTACTCCGCAGACAGCTTCAATAACAACATCTGATTTTTCCGCAAGTATACGGTTTATCCTCCCGATATTTCTTAAGTATTGTATCATATCTCCGCTTTTGGGTGGAATATCCTCCGCCGTTTCGTTTGTGACAATAATAATATTTTCAAGCCCTTCCCGAAGCTTGAAAATACCTTCGGTTATTTCGTAAACGGGGTCGGGCGAGCATCTGTCAAACTGCTCGTTTGCAAGAAGATTGCTTATACATTCGATAAGTGCGGAGGAGTTTTTTTCAAAATTATCCGCTGCGGAAATAATGTTATACGGAATTTCAGCGGTAATAAATCCTTTCCCCGCGCGCTGTTTTCTGTGGCGGCTTATGCGCTCCAGACACTCGCTGTCGTATGCTTCCATAGTCGCAATATAGTATAGCTTGTCTTTTTTTAAAGAAAAGCCTATCTTTTCCGCAATAAGGGATTTTCCACTCCCCGAACCGCCTGTTATAAGAATCATCATAAATTTTTATTTTCCCTGCACCTTTCCGCAAAGTTAACGGCAAAATCTATGTTCGAGGGAAAATACAAATGGGGGAAACCGCCGTGTATATTTTCCTTTGAAACAATTGCATTCCATTGCCTGCCGCCGCATTTTGCGGCAGTGTATGAGCATCCGTTTTCCGTGCTGTCCGAATAATGGAATTCGTGAGCCTTTACGGACATTCCTTTTTTTGCAAGCATTGTGTCCTCGTTTGCTGTAAGGGTTATATATCCAAATCGGCAAAGCCTGTCACCAAGCTCCGCAATTCCGTCTGTAAGACTTGCCATAGGGTAGATTTTTCCGTCCTTGCCCTTTATTCCTTGAAGAATGTACATAAAGCCTCCGCATTCCGCAAGTATCGGAGTTTTGTTTGATGCATACTCCCTCAATGAGTCGATAAAAGAGTGATTTTTGCTCAAAGCTTCAAGATAAAGCTCCGGGTAACCTCCGCCGAGATAGATTCCGTCAAGACCATCAGGCATAACGCTGTCGGAAATTGGGGAGAATTCAACTATTTCCGCGCCAAGTTCTTTGAGAATATCAATATTTTCCGCATAGTAAAAGCAAAACGCATTGTCCCTTGCAATCCCAAGCCGAAAGGGCTTGCCGCACGGTACTTTGGGAATGGGCTTGTATTTTGGGTATTCCGGTGAGCGGGCGATTTTCATAATTGCCTTGATGTCAAGGGTTTCAAGGGCTTTTTCGCCGAGAATGTTTATTTTTTCGTCAAGCCCCACTATTTCCTCGGGTGTCATAAGTCCGAGGTGACGGCTCTCTATTTTTGCCTGAGAAATTTCTGGAATAAACCCAACGGCGGCCGTATCTGTTTCTTCCGTTATTATTTTTTGGTAATAGCCATACATTTCGGGTTTAATGCGGTTGAATATTACACCTTTTATCCTGCTGTTCTCTTTGAATTTTATAAACCCGTTTACCATAGCCGCCACACTGCACCCCATGCCCTTTGGTTCAACAACAAGTATTACGGGAGCGTTCAAAGCCGCCGAAACGGTGTAAGTGCTCGCTTCGCAGGAGCATCCCAAACCATCATAAAACCCCATTGCCCCCTCAATAACGGCAATATCGGAGCCTGCGGAATGCTCCGCAGCAATGCTCCTGAGATTGTTCGTGTCGGAGAAAAATGGGTCGGTGTGATATGCGCTTCTGCCCGTTATATGCGAGTGAAGCATCGGGTCAATATAATCGGACCCGCATTTAAAGCTTTGAACGGCAAGTCCTCTTTTCATAAGCGCAGAAATAAGCGCCGCCGTAACGGTTGTTTTTCCTCCCCCACTCTGCGGTGCGGAAATTATAAGCCTTGGAATATTTTTCTCCATAAAAAATCCTTCCGATAAAAAATCGCCCTCCGCAGCAGACGGAAAGCGATATTGAAAAACAGCGCAAAGACTGTCAAAACCTCCCCATCGCTCGTAGGGAAGCTTTATTTAAGGGCGATCCGACTTACAGGCTCAGCCTGCTCACGGTAGCGTGACTGCATATGATTTTCACATATTTCTCCCATATTCAATTAGGCTAACGTAAAATACATTTGTATTATACCACACTATCCGCAGATTTGCAACTTTTTGATTGAAAAAAGTATATGTTGACTATTTTGACGATTTATGGTATAATTACCGCAATTAATAATCAGGACGATAATATGACCAAAAAGGAACATAAAAGCGATTTAAAACCTTATTCAAACACTGAAAGACCAGGACGGCGCAATATGGGAATGTGACGGTGCACTCCATAGAATACCAAGCGCAAACGGTATCAGTCTTTCAGTCGGATGGTCTTTGCTGTATGGGTAGAAAAGTTCATAAGTATACGGTATAATAGGATGGAAAGGTAAATCGCAATATAGAGATGAATTGATTTGCTTGACAGAGTGAAGTTTGTGAGGAATTAAAATGATAGGAATATACGATTGCTTTGGTTATGGTGCAGGATATGATGTACCTTTTGATGAAAGATATAAATTGATAAAAAAAGCGGGTTTTGATTGTGTAATGCTGTGGTGGAGTGACAAATTCGGCAGAGGGACAGGTTATCAAAAAGATGCTTGCTTTGCAAGAGATGCAGGATTATATATTGAAAATATGCACACACCAGTGCATGAGCAGAACAGCTTATCGTTAGATAATTTAGAGGGAAACAGCGTGTTTCAAACCTATTTGCAGTGTGTAAAGGACTGTGCAAAATATGGTATTCCAACAATGGTTATTCACTTGCCCAGTGACAAGAACCCTATCAACAGTTTAGGTCTTGAAAGGATTAGGAAGATTATTGATGAAGCAGAAACAGATAACATTCGGATTGCTTTTGAAAATCTAAACAACTTGAATAATTTAGCATTGGTGTTAGGCACTTTTAAGTCCCCAAAAGTAGGTTATTGCTATGATAGTTGCCACCATTACAATTATGCTTCTGATAATGATTTGATTAAGCAATACGGAAATCGGTTAATGGCTCTGCATTTACATGATAACGGTGGACAGCACAATCAGCATCAATTGCCTTTTGACGGGCATATTGATTGGACTCATGTAATGTGGGAAATATCAAATGTTGGATATCAAGGTGCTACGTCTTTAGAACCAATGAATTGAACTGTCCATTCAGCAGTTTTTGGATTTAGCATATCAAAAAGCAAAACGATTAGATAAAATGAGAAGAATTGAATAATGCAAATTCCAGTTTATACCACGAGAAAGAAGGAGAAGCAGATTTATGAATGTTGTAATTATAAACGGCAGTCCAAGAACAAAGGGCAATTCCGATTTGCTCTGTGATGAGTTTATCCGTGGGGCAAAGGAAAGCGGAAATATATAGAGATTGTCGCTCTGGAGAGTAGGAGGAAATTTAATCATGATAACAAGTGGGTCTATATATCTTATTTCGAATGA
>JAJQIG010000055.1 GCA_021199335.1 Oscillospiraceae bacterium
CAACTTCATTTGTGATAATTTTTGGCGGCATTGTGCGGTGTTGCCTTAAATAATAAAACCGACAGGAAAATCAGGATCATAGCCACGACAAAGGTAATCAAACCGCAGAGCAGAAATACTCCATATGTAGACCAAATGCCCAAGTTTATTTCACCAAGTACTTCGGAATATTCACTGTACGGCAAATCGTAAAGCGAATTCAACGTTGCTGAAATTATACTGAAGATACCTCTGCGCAGCATCATATTGGCAGCCACGGCGGAAACAAGCAGCTCCGCAATGCCCGCAATAATCCATAGAATATCGGTTCTTTGCGCAGACTTAACAGTTGTTTTTACAGGATTTAATACAGCCCCCTTAATAAGCCGAACAAACTCACTTACAATAGGATTTTTCACAATAGAATCGGCAACATTCTTAGCCATTGCAGCAACCTCATCAGCCTGCGGCAATGATGAAGAGTTATCCGCTTCGGCAGATTGAGCCTCTTCGTTCGAATCAAATTCCTGCGCAGCATCGCCAAGTGTGCTGTCAGCATCATCGGATACAGTGTCAGCCGCGTTTTTTTGACAGCCGCAAACCTCACCCTCAGCCAATTCCTTACCGCATACTTCACATACCATAATCAGAACCCCTTCCATTTCATAAATAATAAAATTCGGTAAACACCTTATTAATTATAACATTACAACAGGGGCAAAATATAGATATTTAATTAACGTGAACCATAAAAAATGTAAAATAATAAAAAAATAACAGTTTTTTTGTAATATTATGTTTGTATTTGGATAACGAGAATTGACTTTTTAGACCTATTATGCTATACTCAAACCGGAAGTCACCAAAAGCGACAGACAAACGGTGCGCCTCAATAGATGAAGATGCGATTAACTCTATACAGGTGGGGGACTTGTAAATGAAAACACTCTACGTATCCGATTTGGATGGAACCTTACTGAGGAGTGATGAACACACCTCTGAATTCACGAACAACACAATCAACAACCTCGTCCAAAAAGGAATGCTCTTTTCTTATGCAACCGCCAGGTCATACAGTACATCCCGCAAGGTAACGGAAGGGCTGAACGCAAATATTCCGCTGATTACTTTCAATGGCACAATAATTGTGGATAATTGTTCGGGTGAACTCATTCATAAAATTTTTTTTGGCGCAGATGCAAATATAATATTGGAAGATTTGTTTAGAAACGACGTTTTTCCCATAGTATATTCTTTTATTGATAATGTTGAAAGATTCAGTTTTTTCTCTGAAAAACGCACATCGGGGATGATTAAATTTCTGAATATGCGTCAGGGCGACAAAAGGACACGAATTGTTAATAATGAAACGGAATTAAAGGTCGGTGAGATATTCTATATTACGTGTATTGATAAGGAAGAGAAGCTGCATCCGTTATTTATTAAGTACAAGGACAAATATCATTGTGTTTATGAAAAGGATATTTACACCGGAGAACAATGGTTGGAAATAATGCCTCAAGGCGCATCAAAAGCGAATGCGATAAAACAGCTGAAGGAGATACTGGGTTGTGATTATCTGGTTGTCTTCGGAGATGGAACGAATGATATAGATATGTTTGAAATTGCTGACGAGTCATATGCTGTTGAAAATGCCGTTGATGAACTAAAACAGATAGCAACGGGAATTATCGAAAGCAATGACAAGGACGGAGTTGCAAACCTGCTAATCAGTCATGTAAACAAATAAGACTAACGGCAAAAAATTTGGGGCAGCAGCGATGTCTGTATTGGTGAATACATAATTTTGCCTTAAAACGGATTGAAGGATTTGAATATTGATTACAAAAAAATTATTACCCGAAGTGACACAATAAATACCTGCAATGCGCTTTGGTTTTAAGATAGACTGCGGAAAATATCTGAAAATCGGCAAATATGCCCACAATAACGCCCATCGGAGAGAATTTGTATTTCTCCGATGAGCGTTATTTAAGCTCAGTATTTTTCTTTTGTGTAGGAATTGCAGTGTCCGAGTTTAAGCATTATGAGCAGTTCTGGTATATGGGCTTGATACATACCAATTCGCCACTCATTTCGCCAACGAAAAAGTAACCGTAATATCTCCGCCGCCGAGCGCATCCTCCCAGCCTGAAAGGTCGTCGATACTTCCGAGCCTTGTATAGCTCCACGAATTGGAGCCATAGAAAATGACAATTTGGTTTCCGTTATATAGGACAATATCCCCTGCGTGGGTTGTGGTTTGACTGTTGCTTGTCGGCAAATTTGTTCCCAATGAACCCACCTTTTCAAAGCCCGAATAGTCGTTCATTGAAATTGTAATCGGCGCCGTGTTCAGCATATCAGCAAGAGTATCTGCGGCATCGTTGTTCTCCAAGGTTGCCGTAAAGATGCTGCCCCCAATTTGCAAGGTTATTTTTTTCATTGTGTTTTCCTCCGATTGAATAATAGATTCCTCTGCCTGCGGTGTAATTGATGCTTCGGAGCTGACTGCGGACATTGCTTCACTGTCGAATGATTCCGAAATCTCCGAATTGCCGCCGTGCCGACTAGCCGAACAACCTGAAATCAGTATAACAAAGAGCGTGAAAAGATAAATAAATGCCACAGATTTTTGTTTCATCCTGTAAATCCGCCCTCCACATTATGCACAGCAGCCGCAAATTCCCTTGCCGCATACCTGCTCCCCAACAATGACTTCACCATGCGCATTTTCTATATCCATAATAATTTCACCAACCTGCGGCACAAATATATGTCCCGAAAGCGGATTCTTTATGCTAACAATCGGGGCGGTGAGAGTTGCCTCCACATCCGAACGTTCAAAGCTTAAGTCGGTATCGATCATTTCGCAGTTTATAAGTCGCAGTTTTTTACAGTAGCAAAGGGGCTGAGTGCCGATGATTTTGCAGTTTTCAAAGGTGATATTTTCGCTGTACCACGCAAGATATTCGCCTTTTATTACGCTGTTTTTTACGATAACGTTTTTAGCGTGCCAAAAAGCATCCTTCGTGTCAAATGTGCAGCTTTCAAACACGGAATCGGTAATGTACTGAAAAGAATACTTCCCTTTCATTCGGACATCACGAAAAGAAAGATGGTTGGAGCGCATCATAAAATACTTGCTGTCCGAGGAGCAGTTTTCCATCTCAATTCCCTGCACCGACCAGCCAAATTCGGGCGAAACAATATCGCAGTCTGATATTTTCACATTTCTGCATTCACGAAGCGCCTTAATGCCGTGCAGCTTTGTGTTGTTAATCTCCACATTCTCTGAATACCAAATCGCCGCTCTGCATTTATCGGTCAGCTCAGAATTTTTGATTTTTAAGCCTGTATTATGCCAAAACGGATAACGTAAATTAAAAAAGCAATGGTCTGCGGTTACCTCGTTCGCCTCCTTAAAAGCGCTTTCCCCATCAGCGGGGCCGTCAAAGGCGCATTCCTTTACAAGAACATCCCCTGCGGCATAGAGAGCCCTTTCTTCGTCAAAGGTTTCATTCTCAATTGTTCTCATAATAAAATCGTTCCTTTCAGATTGCGGCTGTTTCCTTGTCTTCTTCGAGCCGATAAACAAGGTAATCCAAGCAATCGATACATTTTTGTTCTTTGTGAATAGAATCAAGCAGCTTTTTACGGTGTACAGCGAGCTGCTTTAAACATTTTTCTTCTTCCCCTGCCGTGAAATCCGCCACAATGCTCTTAATTGTTTCGGAATTGCAGCCTGCATCCTTTAAATTTTGGATAAGTACATCCGTTGATTTATTGAAAGGCATGATAATCCTCCTTTTTTCGGTCACTTTTTCAGCGCCATACCAACCCTCGTGACCTTAGAATTGATATGAACATTTTACTTCTGTTACTATTATACACCTGCCTACAAAATATATCAAATACTTATATCAAATACACTCCTATAGTTGACAGGCATAGCAAAATGTGGTATACTCTAGTCAAGGAGGCGATTTTATGGAATTGCGTGTCTTACAGTATTTTTTAGCCGTTGCAAGGGAGAACAGCATTTCGGGCGCAGCTGAATTTCTGCATCTTTCGCAGCCTACGCTGTCCCGCCAGCTTAAAGAGCTGGAGCAGGAGCTTGGCAAACAGCTTTTTATTCGGGGTAACAGAAGAATTACTCTTACCGAGGAGGGTATGATTCTACGAAAACGCGCGGAGGAAATAACTGAGCTTGTGCGAAAAGCGGAGGAGGAAATCTCAGCGTCCGATGATCTTCTTGCAGGAGATATTTCAATTGGAGCGGGCGAAAGTGACGGAAACCGTTTTATTATAAAGGCGATGAAAGCCTTGCAGCATGATTATCCCCTTGTGCATTTCCATGTGCTTAGCGGAGATAAAACCGTTATTTTGGAAAACATCGACCGAGGTACAATTGACTTCGGCATTATCTTTGGAGATGTTGATTCCTCGAAATATGATTCCCTGCCTATCCCGTCCGAGGATACGTGGGGTGTCCTTATGCGCCGTGATTCACCCTTGGCACAAAAGAATGTTATCACTGCAGAGGATTTAATGGATAAACCGATAATAGTTTCAAGGCAAGCATTTGAGAATTCGGAGTTCAAGAGCTTTTTCCCCTGCGGACAGGAAAAGCTGAATATTGCGGCGACCTACAGCCTGCTCTTTAACGGCTCATTAATGGTAGATGAGGGGTTAGGCTATGCGATATGCTTTGATAAATTGATAAATGTTTCGGGAAACAGCAATCTATGTTTCAGGCCATTAAAACCCGAAATTAAAATCGGAATGAATATTATATGGAAAAAGTACCGAATTTTCTCAAAGCCTGCACGTATGTTTTTGGAGAAGCTGGGGAAAAGCTAAGGCTAAAATGATTGACTTTTTTTCGAAAAAAGTTATTCAACAAAATAACGACTGTCAAAGAATCGGTATTCTATCCAATGCACGTATTTTCAATGCGTTTTGTTTTTGAGCAGTCGATTGGTAATTCATTTTTGGTGAAAGCGTCAACTATTTTTGTCAGGCTGTTATCAGCGGACTTGGCGGCGTTTTAATAAGCGGACAGACTTTTCCAATCAATTGCCTAAAAAAATAAAAATACGGTCTGCGGCTCTATCCTCCGAAAGCTGCAGACCTACCATACTTTATTTAATACCAATCATGTTTTTCATCCCTGTCCAAAGCGTTGATTTGGGCTATTTCATCATCGGTAAGTTCAAATCCGAACAAGTCAAGATTTTCACGGATATGCTGCGGGTTGCTCGAACCAGGTATAACTGCAACACCCTTTTGAAGGTTCCAACGCAATATGACCTGCGCAGAGGAAACACCGTGATTTTCAGCAATGGCTGCAATTGTTTCATCGCCGAGCATCTCCGTTGTATGTCCTCGTCCGCCAAAGGGATACCAACCCTGCACAACAATTCCGAGCGATTGGATATAGGGAATAACATCATTTTCTTGATAATAAGGATGAATTTCATTCTGCACAAGCGCAGGGGTGATATTCACCTGCGGCAGAAATTCCTCCAATTCCTCCACATACCAATTGGACAGCCCGATTGAGTGTACCTTACCGTCTGCGACAGCCTGCTCCAATGCAAGATATGCCTCAACATCACCATCTCCGGGGTGGTGCAGGAGAATCATATCGATATAGTCAAGCCCCATTTTCTCCAATGCTTCATCAATGGCTTCGGCGGCATTGTCAAACTGATTGGGGTAAAGCTTTGTAATTACGAAAATTTCTTCCCTCGGAACATCGGAACCACGTATAGCTTGACCGACAGCCGCTTCATTTCCGTACATATATGCGGTGTCAATAAGCCTGCCGCCGAACTCAAGAAGCGCGGCAATTGAAACGGCACATTCTTCATCCGTAAGACTGTATGTGCCAAGTCCCATAATCGGCATTTCATAGCCGCTGTTCAAGAGAACCGTTTTTGTTTCAAAATTAAATTTTCCCACGGTATTCACCTCGCCTTGCGGTAAATCCAAGCTATCTATCCATTCGTTTACGTCGCCTTCCGATTCACTTCCCGAAAAACGTTTTCCCTCCGACCATGTAACCGTATCGGGGCAAAGACCACGCAAATTCTCCGCGCTTGTACCAATTCCGCTGCTATGGGAGGTGCAAAACGGAATAATCGTTACATCGGAAAAGTCATAGCTTTCCAAAAATGTGCTGATAATTCTCGGCGCTTGACCGTGCCATATGGGGTAGCCTAGGAAAATAACATCATACTGATTTATATCTGTGACATTACCGAGAATTGCGGGGCGGGCGGAGGCGTCCGATTGTTCCCGATTAGCCCTGCTTGAAGAGCTGTTGTAGTCCAAATCATCCTCCGTGTAGGGCGTTTCGGGTATAATTTCATATTTGTCAGCATCGGTTTCGTCGGCAATCCAATCTGCAACCTGCGCTGTTGTTCCCGTGCAGGAAAAGTACGCGACAAGTATATTGCTTTTTACAGACACGCTTTCGGTATCGGATTCTGTTTGGACAGCTGTTTCCTCTTCGGGGGCGTCAGTTTCCCCCGCATTTGACAAATCGGAACCGCAGGCTGCGGACATCATAATCATCCCAACCGACAACAGAAGAGTGAGCAATTGTTTCATATAATTCCTCCTTCACGTTCACGGGCGGAAAGAACTCTTATTGCTTTTGCGGGAACACCGCCCACTACAGTAAACGGCGGCACATCCTTTGTTACAACCGCGCCCGCCGCAACAACCGCCCATTCCCCGATAGAAACATTCGGAAGAATTGTTGCGTTAGAGCCAATCCAAACATTTTTGCCGATTTTAATGGGCGCATAGTGGTTCTTTCGTTTGTTTTCGGGAAATAAATCGTGATTAATCGTTGCAAGCACCACATTATGCCCGATAAATGCGCCGTCCCCCATTTCAATTCCGCCTTGATCCTGAAAATGGCAACCAGAATTGATAAAAACATTCCTGCCAATATGAATATTTTTACCAAAATCCGTATAAAACGGTGGGAAAAGGCGAAAATTTTCGTCAATCTGTTTGCCAATAAGCCTGCCCATGATTTCCCTTATTTCTTCGGGGGTATGATACCGATTGTTAAGCTCTGTCCCAATGCGTATCGCCTCTTGAAATAGCGAATTTGCGTATTCGTGCCATTCCGCATCATTCGGCTCACCCTCACGGAATCCTTTTATTATATCTTCAACTGTAACCATTGCTTTTTCTCACAGGCACATTTCATAAATTTTTTCAACATCGCTCGCGGTAAGGCATTTTATACCGCTGATAGCGCCGCCCATGCAAGCGTGTTCAGCCATTGCCTTAAAGCGCCTATTATCAATCTGCAAATCGGTAAGTGTGGATTTCAGCCCAAGCGTACCAAAACAGAATTTTGAAACGGCTTCAATTGTCTTTTCTGCGCCATCTTTAGGCTCAAGACTGCATTCCACGCCGAATACCGTTTTTCCGAGGCGGTAAATCGGAGGAGCGGTTTCTTCATCTAAAATATAGGAAAGCCAGCGTGGCGTAAGGATAGCAAGGCCGTGTCCGTGGGTAATATCATAATATGCGGACAGCTCATGCTCCATCATATGGCAGGCACATCCGTGAACCGTTCCTCCATCCAAAATCGTATTAAGCGCCATCGAGGACGCCCACATAAGGTTTGCCCTAGCCTCATAATTTTGCGGTTCCTTCATTGCAATCGGAGTCCACTTCACAACGGTTCGCATTACAGCTTCCTGCATTTCTAAGAGCAAATCAAACGTTGCATTTCCGGCAAAGTAATAATTATCAAGCACATGGTTAAAAATATCGAATGCGCCGCAAGCAGTTTGGTATGCGGGGAGAGAAAAGCTGTATTCCGGGTTTTCAAAAGCGACTTTGGGGATAAGCGCAGAACCGCCAAGTCCGATTTTTTCATTGGTATCCATATTGGAAATTACTGCCCATGCGTCCATTTCGGATCCCGTTGCCGCATTGGTGAGAATTGCGACAAGGGGGAGCGCCTTTGTAACCCAGGCTCCTCCCGATACAAGCTGCCATACATCGCCGTTTTCGGTAAGCGCAGCTGCGGCAATGCCCTTTGCGCAGTCGATAGTTGAACCGCCTCCCGCCGCAAGAATAACATCGATACCCTCAGCTTTGCAGATAGCGGCGCCTTTGTTTACCGTGGAATGTCTTGGGTTAGGTTCAACGCCCGATAATTCAAACAGCTTAATATCAGCGGATTTGGCAAGGGAAACAATTCCATCGTAAATACCGTTCTTCTTGATAGAACCTCCGCCATAGACAAGCAAAACCTTTTTCCCGAATTGAAGCAGCTCCTGCGGGAGATTATTTATCTGCCCTTTGCCGAAATAAACCTTATCGGGATTATGAAAAATAAAATCATTCATAGTTTCTTCCTCCAAATTTTAATTGATTAAATGCCTCCTGCATTTTTCTTAATTTTATTATAGCAGATTATTTAATAATATCAAATACATATAAAATATTCACTGATATACTTGAAAGGTATTGCATTAAGTGCTATAATATAAATCACGACTGATGTCCCTTCTCGCCTGTCGGCTCGGTCGGCGCTTCTGCTTAGCAGAGGTGTCCACGGACACTCGTACCCTCTTCAGGCGGGGGAGCATACGGTCGTTCGTTGAATGACGGGGCGATGGTCCTTTATTGAAACGGATTTGTTTTAAAGGAGGAACTGCATATGGATATCCGAGTTCTTCAATATTTTTTAGCCGTCGCACGGGAGGAAAGCATTACAAAAGCCGCCGAATCGCTGCATATGACACAGCCGCCGCTTTCCCGACAGCTAAAGGATTTGGAGGATGAGCTGGGCAAGCAGCTGTTTATTCGCGGCAGCAAAAAAATAACGCTGACTGATGACGGAATTCTTCTCAGACAGCGCGCGGAGGAGCTTACCCAGCTTATGGAAAAAACAAAAAATGAGCTTATGTCATCTGATTATGATATAAGGGGTGATGTTTATATCGGCGGAGGGGAATCCGACGCTGTTTCATTTCTGGCTGAAATCGCTTGTGATTTGCAGCGGAAATACCCGCATATTCATTACCACATTTACAGCGGAGATTCGGAGCGCATTTCGGAAAAGCTCGACAAAGGGCTTGTCGATTTTGGACTTTTTGTCGCCGCGCCTACCGATATTGAAAAATATAACTATATTCGTCTGCCGAAAAGAGATACATGGGGAGTCCTTATGCGCAACGACAGCCCTTTGGCGGATAAGGATGTTATTTCCGCCGAAAATTTATGGGATAAGCCCCTCATTGTTTCGCATCAGGCATCAAAAAATAACGAGTTATTTCAGTGGTTAAAGAAAAGCGAGGCGGAGCTTAACATAGTAATGAAATATGACCTAATCTATAATGCGTCCCAGTTTGTCAAAAAGGGATTTGGCTATGTAATCGGACTTGACGGGTTAATAAATACCACCGGAGACAGCAATTTGTGCTTTCGCCCACTCTACCCCACTTGGGAATCGGAGCTTTTTATCGTGTGGAAGAAATATCAGGTTTTTTCAAGAGCCGCAGATATTTACTTGAAACGTATTCGGAATGAACTAAGCAAAATATGACGAGCTTAAGATTGCAGCGGAGCGCGAATTTCTATCACAAATCAAACTGCATTCCCGTTGTAAGCTTGTGAATACGGTTTCCGAGCCTACTGTGCAGCTCCTCAAATCCGACCGAGCCTGTGCAGTGTCCGGTATAAATCCGCTTAACATCTTTAAGTAAAAAAATGTCGCAAAGATCATCAATATCAGACTTTGAAAAAGTGCAAATTTCCTCGCCGTTTTCCGTTCCCTTCATATGCAGGCCCCCTACATATGAATACACCTGTTTTTGTCCGCAGGCATCCTCGGCTTCGCGGATAATATTAACCGCCCCTCCATGGGAACAGCTGTTGAAAATCACAAGCCCTTTTTCCGTATCGAGCACCAAGCTATGCTCATGCATAAAATCATCGGGCACAACCTCTTCTCCCCGCATTTTGTATAGGTTAACCTTTCTGCACGATTTATTTGAAATTCCATGTTGGTGCGGTACAAGAAACACCCTCGGAAGTATTTCCATAACACCGTCTGTTAAAATAAACCTATCTCGGTGAGCCGCAATCTCCTGCGGTACGCTGATTTCGTGAATTCTGCCGCTTGCGGAGAGATATACATCCAACGCCTCCTTGCGGGCATATATTTTCGCCGTTGGGTCATTCGTTAAAATTTTTCCGAATCCCCCCGAGTGGTCGTAATGTCCGTGCGATAAGACATATGCATCAAGCCCTGTAAGCGGGATATCAAGCGCGTGAGCATTTTCCCAAAAAGCCTCGCTGCTTCCCGCATCCAGCAGTATTTTCTTTCCGTTATATTGAATAAAAAGACTCAGTCCATGTTCACAAACAAGTGAACTTTCGGTTGTATTTTCAATTAAAACCGTCACCCGAATTTTTTGATCCATAAAAGCTCAGCTCCGTTTAATTTTTTCATTATTAATTACCCTGTAAATCCACAGCTGTGCCTGTCAAGGAAACATCCCTGACAGGCTTTTTAACAGTATTTTCGGGTAATAATCTCTGTTTCTTTTCCGCCATTATCGAAAGATTTTACTTTCCGCAATTGCCATGCCTACATTCGTGATCGTGATGGCCGTTGTGTCCTCCGCAATCTCCGCCGTGATGCTCTCCGTCATGATGACTGCACTGTACATCGGGATTATAGGCAAGATTTCCGCCGAGCAGAGCCTCAACAGCGGCATCGGCATCGCCGGTTACACCGCCATACAGCTTTACTCCCGCAGATGCAAGCGCTGCCTGCGCTCCGCCGCCGATTCCGCCGCAGATTAAAATATCAGCCTGCAATGCGTTTAATACCTCCGCCAATGCGCCGTGACCCTGACCGTTTGTACCAACCACTTCGGAGGACATAATTTTCCCGTTCTCAACATCGTAAATCTTAAATTGTTCCGTGTGACCAAAGTGTTGGAACACCTGTCCGTTTTCATAGGTAACTGCAATTCTCATAATATTTTCTCCCTTCGTTTTTTGAAAATTTTGAAAGATTTCCTGCTTGTAGCATTTATCGATGCCACAAAACCGATTCATGCCGCCGCAAAGTCGATATTCACCGCCCTCAATTTTCAATGGGCGGCCGTCAACAAGTACATCTGCCAGTTTTTTTCGGGCTGAATCATAGATTTTTTGCGCCGTGGTTCGTGCGATTTGCATTTGCTGACTGCATTGCTCTTGGGACATACCCTCCCTGTCAATAAGACGAACTGTTTCGTACTCATCCACAGTCAATATTATAAGTTCTTTTCCCTCCGCATCATTTGACGGAGCAAATTCCAACGTCTGCGGAAAGCGGCAGACCATTCTGCATTTCGTCGGTCTTGGCATTAGCTCACCTCTTATTACTGCTTATTTTCAGGCTTCACAGATTATTCTGTAAAGCTGTTGCAATTTATTATAGCACGATTTATGGCATATGTCAATAACCAATTTGACATATGCCATAAATTACACAGCTTAACAGAAAAAAGTATAAATATGAAAAAAAGCTCCTGCCCCGAATTGACTGTGTCCCACTAAAATCAAAGGAGAAAGGCTTGAATTAACTGCTACTCAAAATGTTTCAAATATTTCCGAAGAAATTTACAAGGTGGATATACTGGTAAATCAGGCTCAAAATAAAAATTATTTTATTACAGATATAAATTTATCTTATGGGATTAGTGAAAATGATATTATTATATCAAATTTTTATGGAATCGGTCAAGAGGAATATAAAAAAGGGACGGTTTCTTACCAAAAGTGGAGTAAGTATTAATTGCATAAGCGAAAACAACTACATATTTTGCACCTTTCAAGCGCAGCTTTAACAAGCTGCCAAAATTGCGAAGCAATTTTGCAAGCCATCAGTTGGGGATTGTACCCCCACTGATGGCGAAGATGGAACCCGCCGCCTAAGAGGCGGG
>JAJQIG010000016.1 GCA_021199335.1 Oscillospiraceae bacterium
TAAAATTAATTCGTTAAAGTAGGTGACATTGCTTTTTTGCTCTCGCTCCTTCGAGCGCAGAGAATATCCCGATGTTTACCGCAATTACAGACGGCGCCGTCCAAACGCTGCACCATCTTTGGATATATTTATAAGATAGGAGATTTGGATATGAAAAGGATTAAAATTTTAACAGGCGTTTTCGCCGCCGTTTTCACCTCTGTCTGCATGGCTTTTACGGCGTTTGCCGCAACCGAGGATTTGGAAATGTCGGTAACAAGGGCGGTTCAGACAAACGGTGCGTGGGGTCAGTCCGTTACATACGGTCAGGCCGAGCTTAATGCGGCAAACTTTACCGCCGATACAACAATCAGGGTTGAATATGAGCTTGAGGGCGAACCCTCAATACAGAACCAGTACCAGGTTGAGCTTATCCTCCAAAACTATGTTGCTGAACCGCAGGTTTGGGCTCAGGTAGCTCCGATTGAATATGACGATACATACGCCGTTTTCGATTATGACGGCATGGTTCTTGCTTACGGAAGCGATGACCTTTCTACTGTAAACAACATCTGCATCGGCGACAGAGGAATTAAGATGAAGGTAACAAGCGTTACAGTAACAAACGTTACCATTGCCGAAACGGAAGCTGTAACCGAAGCTGATACGGAAGCTGAAGCCGAAACCGAGGCCGCAGCCGAAACCGAAGCCGCTCCCGCAGAAACAACCGCAGCCCCCGCAGAAAGCTCAAGCTCCTCAAGCAGCGGTCCTTCGATGATTCTTATTCTCGTTGTAATTATTGCAGCCGTTGTAATTGCAGCCGTTGTTGTTACGATTATTGTTGTTCGCAAGAGTAAAAAGAGATTTTATTGATTTATTCAAAAGGGTCGATTGCATGAGTAAATGCAGTCGGCCCTTTTTTATGAATAAAAAAAGCCGATTACTAATTTTTTAACTTTTCTTTATTTCAGCGGTGAATTGACATTTATTTTACTTGATTTTTCGTCTTTTTTAACAAAAAGTTATCAATGTTTTGCAGTAAATTGTTGATTAAGCAAAAAACTTCTTGAAAAATCATCTCAATGGTGATACAATTAAATATGGAATAATGTTTTATGTGGGTAATAGACAGCTTTGATAACAGTCGGGGCTTGGGGACACCCCCTAAAGCCGCTCTGTAACATAAATTTGTACCGGGAGGGGAAAGTGAAGCTATGAAGGATTTTAAGCTGACCGATTTAATCAGCACCCAAACGCTTCAGGAAATTCAAGACCGTTTCTCTCATTTCACAGGCATAGCTGCTCTCACTACCGATTCGGACGGTAATCCTGTCACAAAAGGGAGCGGCTTCACCGATTTTTGCATGAATATGACTCGGAAAAGCGAGCTTGGCTCCAGGCTCTGCGCAGAATGCGATAAAAATGGCGCAGTTGAAACATATAAAAGCGGAAAAACCGCCGTTTACACCTGCCATGCGGGGCTTACCGACTTTGCCGCGCCCATTATGCTCGGCGATAAAATGATAGGCAGCTTCATCGGCGGGCAGGTGCGCTCCGCATCGATTAATGAGGAGCATATCAAACGGCACGCAGCCGACCTTGGGCTTGACCCCGATTCCTACTTCGAAGCCGCCAAAAACGCATACTTTGTCGATAAGGAAACAATTGAAAAAGCCGCCGATTTTTTGGCCGCAATCGCAGGAATTCTTTCCGAAACCGCCTACCAAAATTATCTTGCTCTGAGCGCGGGAATGAAATCGGAGCGTGCGGCGCGTTCACAAGCCGCATTTATAACGGACATCTGTACAGGCTTAAACGGTAAGCTGGAGGATTTCATAAGCTCCGCCGCTCAAGCGCTTGAGCTTGAAAACAGGGATATGCTTGAAAATGCTGTAAAAACACTTATGCGGGATGGGGCGGATATTCTTTCCATGTCCCATAATGCGGTGAATTACATAAAAATGTCCAACGGCAATGCGGAGCTTGCGGAGTCGGAATACTGCCCGAAGAGCTTTTTTACACAGCTTATCGAGGGTCTTAAAGCATCGGCCGGAGCAAAGGGAATCTCACTTAGGCTCAAAACCGCCGAGGATTTGCCTATGTATATGCTCGGCGATGTGGGCAGGCTCAGCCAGATTATGAACAAAATACTTGTGAATGATATTTCGGCAACCGAAAACGGCACAATTACCGTGGATGTTTCTTCAAAAAAGGAATCCTATTCCTCAACTCTCGTTATAAAAATTTCCGATGATATGCTGAATATGACGGATGAGGAGCTTGAAAACGTAAGGATTTCTTTAAGCGGAGGGAGGCTTGTCGATAACTCCGAAAATTCGTTTCTTGATTTTTCCGTTGCCGGTCTGATAGTTAATCGTATGTCGGGCAGCATAGCCATCCAAAACTGCAAGGGGCAGGGCTGTGAATACATTTTAACTATTCCGCAGCTTGAAGTCAGAGGAGGGGAATACAATGGCATTTAACGTAGAGGCATACTCTCTTGCGGCAGATGAATTTGTCGCAAGCATGGAGGAAATGTACGGCAGCGACTGCAATGAAATCGGGAAAGCCATGACACACCTGTGCGATGTCCTCAGAATAGGACAGGTTCGGCTCACCTTCTATGATTCTCCCGCACATTTCAGCGATGAAATCGGGGGTGAACGGAGCGTTTTCTTCGATTGCGGGGAATCCGACAGCAGTGGCTGCTTCACTGTGAAAAAGACGGTTAAAAGCGGAAATGTCTTTCTCTATGAGATTTTCCCCCGAAAGGGCGAGGTTTCATGGGACGACGACGAAAGAAGCAGGATAGATATTTTCGTTAAGCTGCTTTTTACTTTTAATTCCAAAGCAAAAAGCGCGGAAATTTCCGATAAACTTCTGTATTTTGAGCCTGAGCTTGAAATACCCAACCTTTATTTCTTCCGAAAGGTTCTTGAAACCTATATTGAAAGCCGCATTGCGGATAAATATTGCGCCTGCTGTTTTAATATGCGCCGCTTCTCCGTTGTAAATCAACACGTTGGACGGCATAACGGAACGATTATATTGAAAAAATTCGTCAGAAGGCTCGAACAGCTGCTTAACAGCGATGAATGCGTCTGCCGCATAGGAAGCGACAACTTCGTGATGCTGTTCCGAAAGGAAAATATAAATTCTGTCATTGAATATCTCAAGGGTCAGCCGATTGTTTATGACGAGCAAAGCGGCGAAAGGGTTATGGTTACAACCTATGCGGGATATTATATGATTCCCGATAACGACAAAACCTTTTCAAGCGTTATAGACTCCGTGCGCTCCGCTTTGGGAATATGCAGAGCGAACCCAACCAACGATTATGTTTTCTATGACAGCGAGCTTGTCAAGAAGCGCAGCGAAGCAAAGCTTGTTGAAAGCCTTTTCCCCGACGCTATCGCTAACGAGGAATTTCGGGTTTTTTATCAGCCTAAAACATTCCTTAAAAACTATCGGCTCGGCGGCGCCGAAGCGCTCTGCCGTTGGTTTAAGGACGGAGAAATCGTTGCGCCATACCGCTTTATTCCCGTTCTGGAGCAAAGCAAGCTTATCTGCACCCTTGATTTCTATATGCTCGAGCACGTATGCAAGGACATAAGAAGATGGATCGATGAGGGAAAATCCGTTGTTAAGGTTTCCGTCAATTTGTCAAGACGTCACCTCGGCGATGTTGACCTGCTCGACCATATAATTTCCATAATTGACAGCTACAGCATCCCTCACGAGTATATCGAAATTGAGCTTACCGAAACAACAACCGACGTTGACTTTAAGGATCTTAAAAAAATAGTTGAAGGCCTCAGCAATGTCGGAATAAGCACATCGGTTGATGATTTCGGCGTTGGATACTCCTCCCTTAACCTTATCCGTGAGCTTCCATGGAAGGTTCTTAAAATCGATAAAAGTTTTATTCCGCAGGAGAACAGGCGGAACAGTCCCAATTGTGTAATGCTTAAGCACCTTATTGCAATGGCGCAGGATATGGGGCTTGAATGCCTTGCGGAGGGCGTTGAAACCCTCGACCAGGTTAAGCTCCTGAAGGAAAACAACTGCTACCTTGCGCAGGGCTTCTATTTCGATAAACCCCTTCCCGTGAATGAATTTGAGCTGCGGCTTGCGGCATTGGCATAAAATATCCTCCCGATTTTCAAGGTCTGTTAACCACTGAAAAAATCGGGAGGTTTTTTTAATGCAGCTTTAACAAGCCATCAATGGGGATTGCGCCCACATCGGCGGCATTGTTATTGCTTCAAAGTATCGGACGCCTTTTTAAGAAATTTTTCAATATACATAAGCTCATCGGACTTTCGTATAAGCTCTTCAAAGCCCATATTATCGCTTTGAGCGGTGTAAATTCCAACGCTTGCGGAAATTGTATAGGGCTTGTTCAGGGCTTTATTAAGGTCATCAAGATAAGTCCTTATGCTTTCCTTTACAGCATCGCCGTCAGCCTTGCCGCCGATAACGGCAAACATTTCATCTCCGCCGAAGCGTGTGCAGATGGCATCTCCCTTGCAGGCATTTTTCAGCGCATCGGCAATCGCCTTTATTGCAACATCTCCCTCATCATGTCCAAAGGTATCATTTATATATTTAAGCCTGTCAAGGTCGGCAAGAACCGCAGTAATAAGCCCTCCCCTGTTCCTTTCCTTAAGCCTCGGGAACTCCTTTGAAAATCCAAGACGATTATACAATCCCGTAAGCGAATCATATTTATACATATCCTCGATTTGCCTTGTAAGATATTTCTGATAACGCATATTGCGGAAGCCGATAAATCCGCTGCTGAGAACGCTTATAGTCTGATTGATTTTCATGTAATTGCTTATATCGCAGTCATTATAGAAAAAGCACACATAGCCGAGCGGAATATCAACGGATGCAAGCGCATTAAAGATAAGCGGAAACTTCCTGTCTTGAAGAAAGCCCTCCATATTCGGCAGAAGCTCCTTAACCCCAATGCTCCTTACCTCATCGGAACGTGCGGCTGAGGTGTTGTAGACGATATGTAAATTCTCGCCGAACGAGCTTTCCGTATAAATTTTAAGGGAATCCTTCGTTTCGTCAATAACCTCGTTCTTTAGCACACAAGCCATGTCATACAAGCTCTTTTTACTGTGAAGCACTTCGCATACCTCGTAAATTCCATCGCAGACTTGTATGCGTGACGAAAGATCGCCGAGGGAGAGAGTTTCCTCCCTATAGCGGAAGAATCTGTCGTTCAGCTTATTGAGGTAATCCGCCGCATTAATTATCGTTTCGGGTATGCAGCCGCAGGATTCCGATTCGATAAGGGTCGGTTCAATGAAATATTCACGCAAAATTTGCTTGCCCTCATAAAAGTCGTCGATAACCTCCGCCGCCTTTTCGGCTATCCTTTCTTGACTGCAAAGACATGATGTAATCCTCGGGACGGAAAAGTTAATCTCATCTATTCCGTCAAAGCCGGTTACAATAACATCATCGGGGACGCTGATTCCGTTTTGCGTCAGCACAGATGCGGCGGTGATTGCCATAACGTCATTTGCGCAGATAATCGCTTCGGGAACACGTTTCTCCTTAATAAGCCTTGTAACTGCGCTCCTTGTCGGAACGGACCAGAAATCCCCATAGCTTACCATGCTGTCGTCAAAGGGAATGCCGTTTTCCTCAAGCGTTTCCTTGAACACCTTGAGCCGAAGCTCGGAAAATTCATTCCCCTTTATTCCGGCAATAAAGTGAAGCCTATGTACGCAATGCTTGTGAATAACGTGCTCAACTACCTTTTTAAAGCCCGCCGCATAGTCGAATTTGAGGTTCACACAGCCATCGCATTCGCCGTCAATGGCTATAACGGGAATTCCGAAGCTGCGCGCGCTTTTGATTATTTTCCCAACAACCTCGGAATTTTTAAGCCGTTCTATATGAATTATTACAGCATCCGCAGCCGAATAATCGATAAGGTCAAAAATTTTGGCATCGCCCTTTTCTGTCGGGGTATTCCAAAAAAGATCGCCCGCAGTGTCGTACACCATCAAACGCTTATTGGAATTAACCATACAGCCGTTCAAGCTGCTTATAAAATCACGGCAGGACGCATCCTGGATTCCCGATGTGCAAAGAGCGATAATTCTGTATTTCCCAATCAAGTGCCGATCACCTCAACAAACAGCGGTTTTATTTATGCCGATAAAGCAAACAATAACATAAATTATACCACATTGTTTTGATAATTTCAACAATATGATAAAAATTCAGGTCTGCTTGTCCCAATTTTAACACAAATGAAACAAAAATCCATCTGTGATATGTAAAAATATGAATGTATCATATAAATTTATATATTTCTTTTTTATTTGAAGTTGTGCTATAATAAAATTAGTCAAAACAAATAGTTTGTTTTGATTTAAAACGCAGTTTTTATGCTTTTTTCATAAAAACTATGTAAAATTTATCAAGCTGAATTAAAAACGGAGGATTGATTATTATGGCAAGATTTACATTACCGAGAGATCTCTACTTTGGCAAAGGCGCTATCGAAAACCTTAAAAATTTTAAGGGCAAAAAAGCAATGATCGTTGTCGGCGGCGGTTCTATGAAGCGTTTCGGCTTCCTTCAAAAGGCTGAGGATTTCCTCAAGGAAGCGGGAATGGAGGTCGCTCTTTATGAGGGCGTTGAACCCGATCCCTCCGTTGAAACCGTTATGAAGGGCGCCCAGGCTATGCTTGATTTCGGGCCCGACTGGATTGTAGCAATCGGCGGCGGTTCCCCTATTGATGCTGCTAAGGCTATGTGGATTAAATATGAATATCCCGATTGCACCTTTGAAGATATGTGCAAGGTATTCGGCATTCCCGAGCTTCGCAAAAAAGCTAAGTTCTGCGCAATTTCCTCCACCTCGGGAACAGCTACCGAGGTAACCGCTTTCTCAATTATTACCGACTATTCCAAGGGCATTAAGTACCCTATCGCTGATTTTGAAATTACGCCCGATGTTGCCATTGTTGACCCCGATCTTGCCGAAACAATGCCCCAGAAGCTTGTTGCTCATACAGGCATGGACGCTATCACCCACGCAGTTGAGGCTTACGTTTCAACCGCAAACAGCAATTACTCCGACCCGCTCGCTATCCATGCAATTGAAATGATCCAGAATGACCTTGTTGATTCTTATAACGGAGATATGGCAGCGCGTGACAGAATGCATGACGCGCAGTGCCTTGCGGGTATGGCATTTTCAAACGCTCTCCTCGGAATTGTTCATTCAATGGCTCATAAAACAGGCGCAGCCTTCGCAGATTACGGTGCGCATATTATCCACGGCGCAGCAAACGCAATGTATCTTCCTAAGGTTATCGCATTTAACGCAAAGGATGAAACCGCTAAGAAGCGCTACGGCGTAATCGTTGACTATATGGGTCTTGGCGGAGCAAACGATGACGAAAAGGTTAAGCTCCTCATCGACTTCCTCAGAGATATGAATGATAAGCTCAAAATTCCTCACTGCATTAAGAATTACGGCGCAGACAGCTATCCCACAGAGCAGGGCTTTGTTCCCGAAGAGGTATTCCTCGAAAGGCTTCCCGAAATTGCTAAGAATGCAATCGGCGACGCCTGCACAGGTTCTAACCCCCGTCAGCCCTCTCAGGAGGAAATGGAAAAGCTGCTTAAATGCTGCTACTATGACACAGAGGTTGATTTCTAAGGATACATACATAATCAATAGAATTGATAACTGCCGTCCTGCTTTAGCGCAGGGCGGCAGTTTTGTCGTCAGCTATTTAATTTGCGGGCGCAGCATTTTGTTAAATCATCCGCCTATTTATTCAAAACAGCCGAACAGATAATATCAACGCTGCCGTCAATTCCGAATACCTCGCTGTTAATGGTAAGGTCGTAATTGACATGGGACGACCACTTGCGGTCTGTATAGAAGTCATAATAGAGCTTACGCTGTTTGTCATGCCGTTTAATTTTGGAAAGAGCCTCCGCTTCGCTAAGACTGTCACGCTCCATAGTGCGTTTAATTCTTGCTTCAATGGGCGCATAGATGAAAATATTCGTAAGGTTAACATCCCTGTCCTTGAGTATGTAATCGGAACAGCGGCCGATAATAACGGCATTCTCCGAATCGGCAATATTTCTTATAAGCTCGCTTTGAACGTTAAACAGAGCATCATTTGTGCTGAGGTTAACCCCGAAATTTGTCTGACCCGACTGGCTCATTGCCGCATAAAGCCACGGATTTGCGGCTTTTTCATCTGCGGAGGAAGCGATACTGTGACTCATTCCGCCTTTCTCGGCGGCAAGCTCGATAAGCTTTCTGTCATAATATGCAAAGCCGAGCTTTTCCGCAACCTTTTCTCCTATAAGATGTCCGCCGCTTCCGAATTGACGTCCTATTGTAATAACTTTATAGCTCATAAAAAAGCCTCCTTTTCTCGCAGTAATCTGCTTTATTCATCTAAATTATATCATACTTGCACATAAAATGCAAGCAAAATCACAAAGTTTTTATACAAAATTACAACGGATTTTTCGTTGAATATTCCCTTACGGCTTAACCAAAAAGGGCGGCGATGCTTTTTTTACACCGCCGCCGAATTTAAATGTATTTTATTCGTCATTAAGCTTCTTTTTCTTAGTAAGTCTTGCCGCCGCAGTTACAAGCAGCACAGCCCCCGCAAGGGTCAGCGCAAGCATTACCATACACACCGAAATCGGAGTGTCGCTCACCGAAGAATTTATGCCAAAGACCATGCCGAATGCCGCAAAAATAATTCCCACGCCCATAACGGCAGCCGAAACCGCTTTCTTCGCCGAAAACAGGGTCATAAGTATACCAATCATAAGCGGCAGATAGCAAATTGACGGGGTTAATCTAAGCCTGCCGACCTTCAATATTGCCAAATCAAGGGCCGTTTGAAAGTTTGAGAACATCCATATAAGCCCTATCGAAAGGCTGATTATCCCCGAAACAACCATAATTAAATCAAACAAGCTCGGCTCCTCCTTAATCTGATAGCCGAAGATGCCCGCATGGTCCTTCTGCATTTCCTTAATTTCAGCTTCAAGCTCACGAATTTTCTTTTTTGCTTCCTTATTATTTTGCATAAAACCCACCCCTATTCATTCATCTTCAAGATTATTTTAACACATCTTCAAATGAATTGCAAGAAAAAAATGTCACATTTTGATGCAGTTTATTTAACTTTTATTCGTTATCGGCTGTTTTTTTCTTTCGGAACAGTCCTCCCCCGCCCTTTTTATCGGAGGACGAAACGGACATTGTAAACAGCTTATCCGTTGTGAACATCCTTACCGCAAGGAACATACACACGCAGAAGAACACAACCTGGTAAACAAACCCTCCCCAGAACATAAGCATATCGCCGTTCATAATGTTTGTCAGAGCCGTATATGAATGCGTAAACGGGATAAGGAACATTATCGTCTTAACCGCAGCGGACATTTCGCTCATATCCATAAACATTGTAATAAAAAACGGAATCATTACCGCAATCATTACGGGCATTACCAGCGTTTGAACGGACTTTACATCGGTCGCCATTGCGCCCAAAATAAGCGAAACGGAAAGCGCAATTGCAATTGTAAGGAAAAGCTGCAGTCCGAAAAGCAGATAGCTCACGGGGGAAAGGGCGAACCCAAGCTCCGCCATAGCCTGAGCCGTTGTAAGCGTTTCGGTCACGCTCGCCGCGCCATCCGCCAATTCCGTAAGCTCGCTCATGGCGCCGCCCATCATTCCTACCATATAGAAAATAAATCCAACCACCATAAAAAGCGCATTAAGAAGCGCCGAAATAACGGCGGCAGCCATTTTCGCCATAAGCACGGTAAGCCTTGAAACGGGGGTTGAAAGAAGCGTTTCAAGGGTTTTATCTATTTTCTCCGTTGAAATTGCCGTCATAATCATCTGCGAAGCCAAAAGCACAAGGAAGAATATTATAAACGGAGCAATCATTGACTGCATCATCATCATGGCTTGAAGAGCGGAAGAGGAAATCCTTGCGGTTTTTCCGTTTGCGGCGGAAAATTCAATAAGATTAACGGGATTTTTTACCTTTGCGATTTCCTCCTCGCTCAAGCCATAGGTTCGAAGAAGAATTTCATCGGTCGATTGCTCCTGAATCGTTTCGACAGCGTCGGTTGCGGTAATCGAGGACATTGAAGCGGAAAGCCCACCCGTCTGAACAACGCTTACAAAAATAATATCTGCAGGCTCGTTATCGGTAAGAATGCTTTCGCCGTAGCCCTCAGGAATTATTACGGCATTTTTTATATCAAGCCGTTCAAGCTCGGCGGCGTAATCCTCGCCCTGAATATCAACAAAATTAATTTCCGTATAGGTATTCTCCTGCACATTGCTGAGTACGGTTTCGGTAAATTCCGAATTATCCTTATTGCAAACGGTAATGGTTGATGTATCGAAGCCCTCCTCCATAGCTCCGCCCATTACCTGCCCCATAAAAATAAAGAGGACAAGCACAAAAACCATACTGACAATTGCCTGAACCGTTATAAGCTCCCCCAATTCCTTTTTAAGAAGATTACCGAACCTCATTTTCAAGCACCACCCTTTCAAAAACCTCTTCAAGATTAGCGGCATTGTAACGCTCCTTGAGCTCGTCTATGCCCCCCGTAACCATGAGCCTTCCGCCGGTTATAATTCCCACACGATCGGAAAGATACTCAATTTCAAGCATATTATGCGAGGAAAGCAGGAAGGACATATGCTGCTCCTTTGCAAGATTTTTTATCATTTTGCGGATCTCAAGCGCATTTATAACGTCAAGACCCGAGGTTGCTTCGTCCATAACGGCAAGCCTCGGCTCGGTCATAACCGCCCTTGAAAGCAGCAGCTTCCTTATCATTCCTCTTGAATAACCGCCGATTTTCTCATTAAGTCGATCACCAAGACCGCATATCGCTTCGGCGCGGCGCACATATTTCTCGCAGACGGCTTTGTCGCCCGAAAAAAGCCCCGCCATAAAATAAAGGTACCTTCTGCCCGTCATGGTTTTGTATGCGCCCGCCTCATCGGGGAGGTAGGTTATGTTCTCACGCACCTTTGACGGCTCCTTTACAATGCTGTACCCCGCAACCTCCGCATCGCCCGACGTAGGCTGTATAAGGGTTGAAATCATCCTTATAGTGGTAGTTTTTCCCGCTCCGTTAGGGCCGATAAGAGCGAAAATTTCGCCCTCCTCAACATCGAACGAAACATTCTCAACCGCAAAAACATCCTTTTTCGGATATTTCTTGGAAAGCCCCTTAACCTCAAGAACCTTTGCCATAGATTTTTCTCCTCACTCTCTTTTTTTGGCAGAAATTGCGCATTGCTTCAATTTTTTAACGAATTAATCGCCCATTATATGATAAGATTGTATACTATCTCTGCCAGTTTGTCAAGACGTTTATTAATTTACTCAAACGCTTGCGCTAAAAACTGTTTCCCGTAAGGGTAAAGAATCAATTAGCCTCTCTTCT
>JAJQIG010000006.1 GCA_021199335.1 Oscillospiraceae bacterium
TCGGAATTACCGATTATGAGTGCTATATTGACTACGATAATACGCGTATTATCGTGCGTTTCCCATGGAAAGAGGGCGAAGCCGATTTTGACCCCGAAGCCGCTGTAAAGGAGCTTGGCGAAACGGCTGAGCTGACCTTCCGTGAGGGATATGAGGTGGATGATCTCGGCGCTCCTTCGGGAGTTACCGCCGAAAATGTTATCCTTGTAGGCTCGGATGTCCAGGAGGCATATGCCGCTTACAGACAGGGCGATGACGGTTCATATGTCTGGGTTGTAAGCCTTGAGCTTACCGATTCGGGAACGGAAAAATTTGCCGAAGCAACAACAAGACTTTACCAGGAAAGCGGAATTATTTCCATATGGATGGACGAAACCTGCATTTCCTATCCAACGGTCAACGCCGCAATTACGGACGGTAAAGCTGAAATTTCGGGTGATTTTGATGCGGAAAGCGCTAAAACCCTTGCCGACAAAATCAACTCGGGCGCGCTTCCCTTTAAGCTTGTAACAGCGAGCTTCTCAACAATTTCCCCAAGCCTTGGCTCGGGTGCGCTTGAAGCTATGATTGTTGCGGGAATTGTTGCGTTTATATTTATTGCCGTGTTTATGATTTTTGCATACCGTCTGCCAGGCGCAGTTGCTGTAATTGCACTTATCGGACAGGTTGCGGGAACGCTTGCGTTTGTTTCGGGATATTTTGGATTTATGAACGGCTCGATTCTTACAATCCCGGGTATTGCGGGTATCATACTTGCGGTAGGTATGGGCGTCGATGCAAATATTATTACCGCCGAGAGAATCCGCGAGGAGCTTGAAAAGGGAAAAACCCTCGACGGTTCGATTGAAATGGGATTTAAGTCCGCATTCAGCGCAATTCTTGACGGAAACGTAACAATGGTTTTGGTTGCAATAATTCTTATGGGCGCATTCGGTACTCCCGATAGCATTTTTGCTAAGCTTCTCAACTTTGCGTTCTTTATGTTCGGACCTTCAACCGCAGGAACTATCTACTCGTTCGGATTTACGCTTCTCTCGGGCGTTGTACTCACCCTCTTCTTTGGCGTGTTCTGCTCAAGGCTTATGATTTCCTCCCTTTCAAAGTTTAAGTCATTGAGAAATCCAAGGCTTTACGGGGGTGTAAAAAATGCATAAGAAGTTTAATATCGATTTTATAGGGCACAGAAAAATTTTCTTTATAATTTCCGCTCTCATTGTTGCTTTTTCGATTCTTTCAACCTTTATATTCGGCGTAGAGCTTGATATTCAGTTCAAGGGCGGTACGATTATTACCTATGTTTACGAAGGAGATCTTAACGCCGATGATTTTGTCGCCGATGCAAAGGAGCTTCTCGGCGGAATGGGCGTAAACTATACCACGGGAGTCGATTTTTCCACAGGTAAGAACAATATCCAGCTTTCGCTTGTTTCAAATGAGGGTATTTCGTCCGATATGCAGTTTGAGCTTACAACGGCTCTTACTGAAAAATATGCCGAGAACAATGTCGAGCTTATTGAATCATCTGATGTTTCGCCTTCATCGGGTAAAGAATTTTTCCTCAAGTGTATTGTCGCAGTAATTCTCTCTGCAATTGTGCTTATTATTTATATTGCAATTCGATTTAAGAAAATAGGAGGCTGGCTTGCGGGAATTTGCGCTATTTTGGCGCTTATTCACGACTGCGTTATAGTTTACGGAACCTTTGTGGTTTGCGGAATGAATATTAATGCCAACTTTATGGCGGTTATTCTTACAATTCTCGGATATTCGATTAACGATACAATCGTTGTTTATGACCGTGTCCGTGAAAATATGAAGCTATACGGCAGATCCAAAACAAGGGATGAGCTTGTTAATATGAGTATTAATCAGTGTCTTACACGTTCTATCAATACTTCAATTACAACTGTGTTCGCAATGCTTGCGGTAACGGTTGTTGCGGCAATATTCGGTGTAACGTCCATTATTTCCTTCTCATTGCCTGTAATGATAGGTATGATTATCGGAACTTATTCCTCCGTTTGCTTCACAACGCCGCTTTGGGCATTTCTTGAAAGCAAAAATGACGGCAGAAAGGGCAGCAAGGGAAACAACAAGGGAAAGACTGCTCCAAGCAAAGCATAAAAACGTATTTATTCAGGGTATCATGAGGCGATATACGGTGTCTGCCATTATCGCTTTGATGCCCTGTTGTTTTTAAGGAGAGTGCGCAGTATGAAAGCAGGGGTTTCAACAGCTTGTTTATACCCCCTTGAAGTGGAAAAGGCATTCCGCAGCCTTGCCGAAAATGGCGTAAAGCTCACGGAAATATTTGTTAATTCGGATTGCGAGCTTCGTGACCCGTACTTGAAGGAGTTTCTGGAAATTCAAAAGATGTATGATGTAAGGGTTTCCTCCGTCCATCCTTATACCTGCGGAATTGAGCCGATGATGCTTTTTACCGATTACGAACGGCGACTGTGGGATATGCTTGACTATTTCGAACGCTTTTTTGATTTTATGAATAAGCTCGGCGCAAAATATTTCGTCATTCATGGTAATAAAACACAGAATTTCTGCGAGGATGAATTTTATTTCGAGCGCTTTAGAGCCGTTCAGGAGCGTGCGAGGAGCTTTGGAATTACCGCTGTTCAGGAGAATGTTGCAAGGTGTACGAGCCGCTCGCTCGGCTTCTTGAAGAAAATGGCGGACAATCTCGGCGATGACGCAAAATTTGTCCTTGATACAAAGCAGGCGCACCGTTCGGGTATTGATCCCATTAAGATTGTCAGAGTATTGGGCGAACATATCGTTCACGTTCATTTCTCCGATTACGGGAAAAAGGGCGATTGCCTGAAGTTCGGCGACGGCGAGTATGACAACCTAAGCTTGTTCCGTGAGCTGAAAAAAATCGGGTATAAGGGAGATATTGTGATAGAGCTTTACAGAAGCGGATTTAAGTCAGTGGAGGATTTATGCAATAACTATCGTAAGCTCAATGAATTTTTAACAGAAACGGAATTTTGACCGCAAAGAAACCAAAGGTCTTGACAACATGGAATTATTGTCATATAATAGTATTTATCAGAGAAAAAGGTGGTTATTGAAATGGCATCAGAAAAAACTATGGATAAAATCGTCGCCCTTTGTAAGGGCAGGGGCTACGTCTACCCCGGTTCGGAAATCTATGGTGGTCTTGCAAATACATGGGATTACGGTCCGCTGGGTGTTCAGCTGAAAAATAATATAAAGAGAGCTTGGTGGAAGAAGTTTGTTCAGGAAAGCCCATATAATGTCGGACTTGATTCCGCTATCCTTATGAACCCCCAAACGTGGGTCGCTTCGGGACATCTTGGCGGATTTTCCGATCCCCTCATGGACTGCAAAGCCTGCAAAACACGTCACAGAGCAGATAAGCTTATCGAGGATTTTGACGGAACAAACACAGGCGGTTGGAGCAATGAACAGCTTGTTGCTTATATAAAGGAAAAAGGAATAGTGTGCCCCGAATGCGGAAAGGCTGATTTTACTGATATTCGTCAGTTTAACCTTATGTTCAAAACATTTCAAGGCGTAACCGAGGATTCCAAGTCGGAGATTTATCTCCGCCCCGAAACAGCGCAGGGTATTTTCGTGAATTTTAATAATATTCAGAGAACTTCACGCAAAAAAGTACCCTTTGGAGTAGGTCAGATCGGTAAATCGTTCCGAAATGAGATTACACCGGGAAATTTCATCTTCCGTGTTCGTGAGTTTGAACAGATGGAGCTTGAATTCTTCTGCAAACCCGGAACCGACCTCGAATGGTTCTCCTACTGGAGAAGCTTCTGTAAAAATTGGCTTCTCAGCCTCGGTATAAAGGAGGAGCATCTTCGTTTGAGAGATCATGACCCCAAGGAGCTTTGCTTCTATTCAAAGGCAACAACCGACTTTGAATATCTCTTCCCATTCGGCTGGGGCGAGCTTTGGGGAATTGCCGACAGAACCGATTATGATCTTACTCAGCATCAAAATACAAGCGGAAAATCCCTTGAATACTTTGACCCCGATGATAATTCCAAGTACATTCCGTACGTTATTGAACCATCACTCGGCGTAGAAAGACTTTTCCTTTCGATTATCTGCGATGCTTATGATGAGGAAACAATCGGCGAGGGCGATGTAAGAACGGTTATGCATCTTCATCCTGCGCTTGCGCCCGTTAAGGCTGCCGTTCTTCCTCTTACAAAGAAGCTGAAGGAACCTGCAATGGAGGTTTATTCCATGCTTGCCAAGAAGTTCGACGTTGAATATGATGAGGCGGGTCAGATTGGTAAAAGATACCGCCGCCAGGATGAAATCGGTACGCCGTTCTGCATTACCTATGACTTTGATACCCTTGAAAAGGACGGATGCGTAACTGTCCGTGACCGTGATACTATGGAGCAGGAAAGAGTAAAAATTGAGGATCTTGTTAAGTATCTTGAAGAAAAAACTGATTTTTGATGTTAAAATATGAATGTTTCCGCCGCATCGGTACTGTAATTTGTGCCCTGCGGCGACTTTTTTGTGCAATATTGTGCGGCGTAGGATTGCTGATAAGCATAATTTGTTAAAAAAAGTTATTGAATTGTCTGAGATAAAAGTGTACAATATATGTGGTTGTTGTTTTGAAAGCTTGCGGCTTCGCAAGGATGAAAGGGTAGATAGAGAATGAGAAAAACGGGGATTTTATTTGCTTTGTTCAGTGTAATGTGTACGGCTTTCATAGGCTGCGGGAATGATGAAGCCGATGTTTTGGTTATGGCGACAAATGCCGAGTTTCCGCCTTATGAATTTTATTCGGACGAAGAAATTGTGGGTATAGACGTTGATATTGCGCGAATCATTGCCGAGGATATGGGATGCGAGCTTGTTATTGAGGATATGGCTTTCGATTCAATCATTGACGCCGTTGAGAGCGGCAAGGCTGATATAGGCATGGCGGGAATAACCGTGAGCGAGGACAGACTGAAAGAAGTCGATTTCAGCGATATATATGCCGAGGCTTCACAGGCTGTTATTGTTAAAGAAGGATCTGATGTGACATCCCTTGCTGACCTTGTCGGCAAGCGTGTCGGAGTTCAGCTCGGAACAACAGGCGATGACTTCTCAGAGAATATCGAGGATGCCTCGGTTGAGCGTTACAACAGGGGATATGAGGCTATTCAGGCTCTGGATCAGGGCAAGGTTGACGCCGTTGTTATCGACAGGGAGTTCGCCGAAGTGTATGTTTCACAGAATGGCGGACTTGCAATTCTTGATGAATCCTTTACGGATGAGGAATATGCTATATGCGTTGCAAAGGGAAACACAAAGCTCCTTGAAAAAGTCAATGCTTCTGTGCAAAATCTCAAGGATTCGGGAAAGCTTCGGGAGATTGTTGATAAGTATATTAATGCGGAATAGCTGTAAGGCGAAAATTCCCTCTTGACGTTTTGCGTGTTTTCTGGTATAATTAATCGGTTGAGAGCTTTTAAAGCTGATTTATTACAAATCAAATACAATTTATATACAATTCGGCGTTAAAGATTGACATTTGTGCGAATGGCTGATATTATTATGCTTGATGAATGATTTTTTGCGTGAAGGGAGGAAGTATTGTGAGTGAATTTAATTTATGCTGCGGCTGTATGAATCCCAAGGTCCTTGATGAAAACGGCTGCTGCACCATCTGCGGATATAATGAAAACGCTCCCTATCTTCCGTCTTATCTTGCTCCCGGTACTGTCCTCAGCGACAGATATTTTGTCGGTAAACTTAGATCCTATAACGGCGAAAGCGCGGATTATATCGGCTTTGATGCGATTAAGCAGACGAGGGTTATTATTAAGGAATATATGCCCGATACACTTTGTTCAAGGGAAAAGGGAAGTCCCGTTGTAAACGTTGATCAGAAGTTTGTTGCGCAGTATAAAACCTTTATGTCCGAATTTGTTGAACTTAACAAGATGCTCTCCAAAATGCGTACTCTTAATCATATTATACCTGCAACGGATATGTTCGGCGATAATAATACGGGTTATGTTGTTTTCGATTATTTTGACGGTATAACTCTTGGCGAATACCTGAAAAATAATGCGGGGGAGCTTTCATGGGAAGAAGTAAAGAAGATTTTTCCTCCAATTTTTACAACATTATCCCTCGTACATAATGCGGGGCTTGTCCACCGAGGTATTTCCCCCGAAACAATCCTTATCGGAAGAAATGGCGGCGATATCAAGCTGACGGGCTTCGCTATTTCAGATGAAAGAACTGCAAATACTGATCTTGCCCCCGAGCTTTTCAGCGGTTATGCGGCTCCCGAACAGTATAATTCAGCCAATTGGCAGGGTACATGGACGGATGTTTACGGCATATGCGCCGTGCTTTACAGAACGCTTACAGGCGTTGCCCCTGCGGATGCCTCCGACCGTATTTCCGGGGACAATCTCATTGAACCCGCAAAGCTCAATCCTAACGTTCCGAGAAATGTTTCAAGGGTAATAATGAGCGGACTTAATCTTAACGGAGAAATGCGAATCCAAACCATTACAGAGCTCGTTACACAAATTTTTGAGCAGCCCGAGTATAATTCGGTAAGGCTTTCTTCGTCAAGTACTCAAACTATTGCTATCCCAAAGCAGGGCGGTTCAAGTGTTTCTTCAAAAAAGAAGAAAAAAAGATTAAGCAGACATGGTTTGTTTATTGCAATAGTTGCGGCTATCCTTGGCATAGGAATGTTTTTCCTGCTTATTATGCTGTTTGCAATGAGTGAAACGGGGTCGGATGATGACCTTGAATTGAATGGAATATCCACTGCAGCGGAATCAATAACGAGCGAGCTTGCCACGGAATCGTCCATTACGGAGATGTCCGCTGTATCCCACACCGAAAGCAGCAGTACATCTTCAAGCAAAAGCCGAACAATTTATGTAATGAATGATATTACGGGAAAGAATTTTGAAATAATTCAGCGTTCGGAAAACTACAGCAGCCTTGTTTTTAACCCCATATACGAATATAACGACACCACACCAAAGGGAATTATTTTTGAGCAGTCCATTCAAAAGGATGAAAATTATGAAGAGGGAGCAGAAATTATCGTTAAGGTAAGTATGGGCCCCCGATATGTTTCAATTCCCGAATATACAAGCCTTAGCAAGAAGGATTACTTTGCGCTCCTTGGTGAGGTTGGTATCAAATACGAAGAAAGCGAGGTTGAAACCTCTGATGTTAAGGAGGGCTATGTGGTTTCGCTGAGCAAGGAGCCGGGCGAGAAAATAGATGTTGAGTCGGGAGAGATTTTGACGGTTTATATTGCAAAAAATCCCCCCGAAACTACCACTGAGGCGGTTGTTACCGAACCCGATCTCGGAGAAACCGAGGTTATTATTATTGAAGAAGAGCCTGATATTATAATCACGATTTACGATTGATTCTCATTCAGCCTGCCTTTGTATCAGTTGATATTAAGGTCGGCTGAACTTCAATAAAATCAAAAAAATTTGAAAAATAGGTATTGACATTTTGCAAATTTATGTGTATACTGTTATAGTGGCTTGCTTGTGTAGCACAGTTGGTAGTGCAGCTCATTCGTAATGAGCAGGTCGCAGGTTCGAGTCCCGTCACAAGCTCCAACAGATAAACCGCATAGGTACGTTTTTCAGCGTACTTATGCGGTTTTTGTGTTTTATATTATCAAATAAAAACGCCTTTTTGCAAAATGCATGAGATAGAACCTGCAATAATGCCTATAAAAAAGCAGCGGCAAAGCCCTAAAGCTTCGCCGCTGCTCCTCTTGGTATATAACCAAAAATCAATATAAGTAAAATTTTTATGGCATCCTTATTATAACACATTCCGCTCAAAATTGCAAGCATTTTTTATTCATTTTTGTGTAAAAGCGGACAAGTCCCCAAAAACGCTGAAATAGCCGAAAAATGTGATGAGCTGACAAAGTATGGATAAATAAATCATATGCATTTTTTGAATATTAGATAAGATTATTCTTGACCATATTCCTCAAAAAACTTATATTCGTTGGAGTATTAATATTAAGTCAGCGCCGCACGAACCGACAGGCGAGAAGGGGACATCAGTCGTGAGTTCAAGCGCAGCTTTAACAAGCTGCCAAAATTGTGAAGCAATTTTGCAAGCCATCAGTGGGGGATTGTACCCCCACTGATGGCGAAGATGGAACCCGCCGCCTAAGAGGCGGGGGACATCGGCAGCATTGTTATATTCATAGAAATTTTACACATAAACTGAACGCAATTCATTGAACCATATTCATTTTTACGCTATAATTGAAGCATAACGAAGAAATGAGGTGGTGGATTGGAAAAAAAGATGACAACTCGGCAGGTTCGTGCTATGGAAACAAAACGGAAAATCATGAAAGCCGCAAAGATTTTGATTTCTGAAAAAGGCTTTGAAAACATATCTATAGACGAAATTGCAAAGGAAGCAGGTGTTTCCACGGGTTCTTTCTACACATATTTCAAACGGAAAGAGGATGTTGTTGAGGAACTGAACCAAACGGATTTTTACCGATTAGCGGAAATTGCGAATGGGATGACGGATAAGGATATTCTTGAGCGGCTTCGCTACTACTGCAAAGGCTTTCTGAAGGGAATTGAGGACACGGGAATCGAGATATGCAGACAGTGGACAAGAAACAACTTGTCGCCCACTAATATGCTGTTGGAGGGCGAGGAAACGACTAAGTACCAATACGATTATCGTGCCATGCAGTCTATTTTAGCGGAAGGGGTAAAGCGCGGAGAATTAGCTGATAATCTGCCGATTGATGACCTTGCGCTTCTTTTTAACGCAGAGCTTTACGGATTAATGATAGCGTGGTGCATGACAGACGGCGAAATGACAGGTTCGGAAAAAACAGATATGTTCTGCGACACAGTGATTAAGGCGGCTTTAGAGCCGTATAGACAATAAATCAATCAAAGGAGGATATTTCAAATGGAATATGTAACAATGAACAATGGCGGCAAATGCCCGGTAATCGGTATCGGAACTTATATGATTGGACCGGCTGATGCTGAACGCAGCGTCAGAGAAGCCCTTAAAATGGGATATGAATGCGTTGATACCGCAAATGCCTATGGCAACGAGAGAGCTGTCGGACGTGGCATCAAGGAAAGCGGTGTCCAAAGAGAAAAGATTTTTCTTTCCACAAAGCTCTGGGCAACCGAATATGAAAATGAGAACGCTGTTAATGAAACACTGGAACGGCTTGGCATGGATTATGTGGATTTGCTTTATATCCACCAACCCGCAGGAAACTGGCTTGCAGGGTACAGACAGCTTGAAAAAGCATATCGGGACGGCAAAGCAAAGGCAATCGGCATTTCTAATTTTGAGGGAAAATATCTTGAAGATCTTGAGACAAAATGGGAAATTGTCCCCCAATTTATCCAGGTAGAGGCACATCCGTATTTTACACAGGATGAGCTTCGCAAAAATCTTGATAAAAACGGAATCAAGCTGATGTCGTGGTATCCGCTGGGACACGGAGATAAATCGCTGATTGAGGAGCCTGTGTTTGCGAAGCTCGGAAAGAAATATGGCAAATCATCGGCACAAATTATTCTTCGTTGGCATACACAGATGGGTTTTGTGGTGATTCCGGGAAGTAAGAATGTGGATCACATTCGTGATAATCTTGATATTCTCGATTTTAAGCTGTCGGACGATGATATGGCGGGAATTGCAACGTTGAATAAGGATGTCCGTTATTACAATCGCACGGACGAAGCCCTTGCAGGATTTGCAGCATGGCAGCCAAAATACGAAAAGGAATAAATTGTCTGCGTAAGGTAAATTGATAATGCGTTACAAAGGAGCGACTATTGCAGCCGCTCCTTTTGTGTGTACCTGTGCTTTTAATAGAATTTTCCTAATATTTGACGTGCAGTCTGGCCTTTCTCATTCTGATATGATATACTGCCTGTTGTATGCGAGTGCAAATCAGAATTTATGGAGGAGTATATGGAGTATATATGGATATAAAAGCGGCAGTTATTTCAAATCTTAATACAGTAGTAAATATTACTCATGAAACAATCAATGACAATTGATAAATTCCCGAATACCCTTAGAAATGTTATTGAAAAGGCGGCGGAAAACTTAAATTAAATTATGCATTGGGAACAGAAATTCGATTGCACAATTTAGAAGTGATAAAAATAATCTCACATTTCGGCGCTCAGGAAAGAATAACGGCATTTAGGAAAAAATAATTGATTTTAGCAAATGTATGATATAGAATTTATTTGGGAAGGGAATTCAGGGACTGTGCGAATATGTTTCTGCGGTGATAATAAAAAATTAAGAGAATCGCATAGGCAGCAGCTGTACCGTTAAACCATTCGGCAGGGTCTGTACTTTATTATGAATTATATCAGTATTTATGCTGATATAACTCGCGACTGATGTCCCCCGCATTTTCAGGCGGGGGAGCATGCGGTCTTTCAGTGGGTGGATGCAATCCCCCACTGAAACCCCTAAGGGGTTAACGCCCCCAGACGTTCGTGGAATGACGGGGCAATGTCCCTTATTGAAAATAAAAAAGGAGATGTTATTATGGAAAATCCAATAATAACAAAATTGTCGCCGCCGTGGTATGTTTACCACAGAAAAGTTCAGTCTATGTTTGGGAGAGATCCCGAGGTTCATGTTAAAGAGCTGGCTGATATCGGTGATGGAAAATTTAGCTATATGATATTAGTTTACAATGATAAAAAGGCGGATGCGATTAAGGCGCTCCTTCCACAGACTGTAAAAATCGGAAATATAACAATCGAAGCTGTAATTCTCGGACCTACGGAGGATAGAATTGATGTTTGTCAAAAGCCTATAACGGAGATTTTTGAAGATGCTTTTTCGGGTAATCCTATTTTTGAAACGGCAGTTGAAAGAGAACTTTATGGTATGAAATTCGTTATTCCATCTTTAAAAAAGAGGTTATTCAATTTTGGAACGATGATTTGTCAGATTATTGCGGCAATTACAGCGGCTTGGCGTCCGATATTGCAAAGGAAATTTTCAATCCTTTGGTTGTACAGTATTGTATATCAGCTGAATAAAGCAGCATAGGAAAAATATTTTGAGTCCGAGGCTTATTGCTTCGGACTCTTTTTAACGCTCCGATATTAACAGCAAATTATGTATTTATGCCATATCAAAGGGAATGTTGTGAAAATAAATCCGCTTCGGTGTTATTAAGTGTAATGCTTAATGTAAACATACCATCATTGCAGGAAATCTGCATTTTACCATCATATTTGTTAACAACGTTTTCTATGTTTGAAAGACCAAATCCATGATTTAGGCGATCTTTTTTAGGGCAACACCGCACAATGCCGCCAAAAATTATCACAAATGAAGTTGAACGCA
>JAJQIG010000044.1 GCA_021199335.1 Oscillospiraceae bacterium
CAACTTCATTTGTGATAATTTTTGGCGGCATTGTGCGGTGTTGCCTTAAATAATACATGTGCGCTAATTGCGGCGGAGCATCTTGATAAGGACATTTCGCGCCGGATATTCAGAATATCCGGCGGAATACCCATTGAAAGACGCGGCGATTTTACTCCATCATTAAAGCGGGCAATCACTGCCCTAAAAAATGATAAACAGTTTTTGCTTATACATCCGGAGGGTACACGCACCAGAAACGGTAGGCTCTCCGAATTCAAAAAGGGCGCGGCATTAATTGCCGAAAAAACAGGGGTTAAGGTAATTCCCGTTTTCATTGAAGGCGCACGGGAAATATACCCAATCAATAAAGGCATTCCCCACTTTTTTAATATAATAAAAATGGAAAAATATCCGCTTAAAATATGCTTTGGCACTCCCATTGAGCCAAAGCAAAAATCCTTGGAACAGATTACCTATGAAATAAAGCGGCAAATTGCTGAAATGAGAAGGAATGAAAATAATGGTAATTGCAACAGATGCTGACGGCGTACTTACAGATATGTCCGAATTTAACTACACATACGGCGAAAGCTTTTTTGGACATAAGCCGTTGAATCCTTCAGGATACACAACGGCTGAAATATTCGGAGAAAGCAAATTGCGTGAATTTCTTTTCGGTTTAAGGCATTTTTATGACTACTGTTATCGTTTAGAACCCCGTGAAAACGCCTCTGAAGTATGTAGGGAGCTTTGCACAAAGGGCCATAATATGTATGTCATAACGGCAAGAAAGTTTTCGACGATGAAAAACCCCTTGGGCAGCCTGAGCAGAAATTTATTCAGGAAATGGAGTAATAAAAACGGGCTTAAATTCAAAAAAATTTTCTTCTGTTCCGAGAAAAACACACCGCCGCAAAAGCTTGAATACTGCAGGCAGATTTCGGCAGATATTATGATAGACGACAAGCCGGATATTGCGCTTTATTTGGCGGAAAACGGAGTTAGGGTTCTCCTTTTTGATGCGCCGTATAATAAATCGGCAAAACACAAAAATATAACAAGGGTATACAACTGGAATGAAATTTACAGCTATATAATAAACTGCTGAAAAAAGATTTTTCGTTATGACATCGAAATTAAATCAGCCAAATTTTCACAATAAGGGTACTACACAAAAGCAGGACGCTGAATTGCATAAAAACTATGACTTTGTTAAAAATAAAACAAAAATTAATAAAAATGACTTGACTTAGAGACGGGAATATTGTAAAATGTATTATGGAATAATAAGTGTGTTTTTATTGGGAATATCCCTTATTCCGACAAATGCCCTTATTAAATTTTTTTAGGAGGTCTATGCTATGTCAACCAAAGCTAATTACCCTATCAGTGAAATCGGCGCAGGCAAAGTCGGTTTCTCCAAAACTCGTTCAATCATTGAGGCTGCCTTCTACGGCAACAACGTAGTTAAGGTAGATACTCTTAAAGAGGCTTATAACCTTGCAAAAAATTCCCCTGGCACAATCGTAACAGATATGCCTATTTACCGTGGCGAGGAGTTCGGACTCGATGCCGATGCTAAGGTTCTTCTTTTCAATGACGGTGCCGTTACAGGTCGTTATGCAGCTGCTCGCCGCATCAAGGGTGAACCGGGCGTTGATGATGTTAAGCTTGATAAGGTTGTTATGGATGCTGTTTACAAAACACGTTTCAAGAAGCTTTATCATGCAACCTGCTTCGTTGGTCTTGATAAGGAATTCATCGCAAAAGCCCATCTCCTTATTCCTGAGGGCGAAGAGAACCTTCTCTACAACTGGATGCTTAATTTCCAGTATATGTCTGACGAATATGTTAAAATGTATAAGGATTCCAAGCCTATCGGCGATGGAAAGGAACCTGATATTTATATCTTCTCCGATCCTCAGTGGAAGCCAACAGAAAGCCCTGACGTTGATTACAGCTGTCTTTCCGATCCGCTTACACTCTGTTACTTCGATACAAATCAGAACTGTGCAGCTATTCTCGGCATGAAGTACTTCGGTGAACATAAAAAGGGAACCCTTACAATGGCTTGGGCATTGGCTAACCGTAACGGATATGCTGCTTGCCACGGCGGTCAGAAGGAATACACTCTTGCTGACGGTTCAAAGTTTGTTGCTTCCGTTTATGGTCTTTCCGGCTCGGGTAAATCTACTCTTACTCATGCTAAGCACGGCGGTAAATACGACATTAAGGTTCTTCATGATGATGCATTCATCATCAATTCCGATACTTGCGCATCTATCGCTCTTGAACCGACATACTTCGACAAGACAGCTGACTATCCTACAGGCTGTCCCGATAACAAGTATCTCCTTTCCTGCCAGAACTGCTCCGCTACAATGGATGAGGACGGCAAGATTCAGCTCGTAACAGAGGACATCAGAAACGGCAACGGTCGTGCAATTAAATCCAAGCTTTGGTCACCTAACCGTGTTGATAGAATTGATTCCCCTGTTAACGCTATTTTCTGGATCATGAAGGATCCTACAATTCCTCCTGTTATTAAGCTCAAGGGCGCTTCACTTGCTTCTGTAATGGGTGCTACACTTGCTACAAAGACATCTACAGCAGAACGTGTAAAGGCCGGCACAGATATGAACGCTCTTCGTATTGTTCCTTACGCTAACCCATTCAGAACCTACCCTCTTGCTAATGACTATGTTAAGTTTAAGAAGCTTGTTGAGGAAAAGAATGTTGCTTGCTACATCATCAATACAGGTGACTTTATGGGCAAGAAGGTAAAGCCCGCAGACACGCTCGGTATTCTTGAAACAATCGTTGAGAAGAAGGCTGAGTTCAAGAAGTGGGGTCCTTTTGAGGATATTGAAATCATGGATTGGGAAGGCTTTGACGTTAACCTCTCCGATAAGGACTATGCAGAAGCTCTTAAGAATGCTATGCAGAACCGTCTTGACAACGTTGAAAAGTTTGCAACTGAAAAGGGCGGCTATGACAAGCTCCCCGATGATGCTGTTGCAGCAATTAAGAAGGTTGTTGACGAGGCAGCTTCTCTTTAATGTATAAATTACAGTTATAGGGAATTTTCCCTATCCGCCGTATGGAAACCCATGCGGCGGATTTTTGTAAATATCTCAAAGATAGACGGATATTCCGCATTAACAAAGAAAATGGTGAAGTTACAATGTATAACAAGATTTACTCCGCAATAAAAAATGCTGTTGACAATGGTGATGCAGCCGGCGTTAATACGCTTATTATCCAAAACGGCAAGGAAAAGGCATACTGTGAATACGGTTTACGTGATATCGGTAACTGTCTGCCGATTACTCGGGACACTATTTTCAGGTTATATTCTCAAACAAAGCCTGTAACCTCTGCGGCGGTAATGCTCCTCGTTTCTCAGGGAAAGATTGACCTTTCGGCATGGCTCTCAGATTATATTCCTGAATTTGATAATATGTACATAAATACGAATGGAGAAAAAATTCCTTGCCAAAACCATATTACCGTAAAAGACCTTATGAATATGACCTCAGGTATCCCCTACCCTGGCGAATGGTGCGAAAGCGTTAAACAGAGCGGTGAGATTTTTTGGAAAATAGATCAGCGACTTTATTCGGATAGTCCTGTTTCAACCGCAGAGTTTGCGAGTATGATGTCGGGGGTTGATTTGTGTTTTGAACCGGGAACAGAGTTCATGTACGGTGCATCGGCAGATATTCTCGGCGCACTTATTGAACATGTAAGCAGTATGTCGTTTAGGGATTTTCTTATAAAAAATTTCTTTGAACCGCTTGAAATGAACGATACGGATTTTTACGTGCCAAAAGAAAAATCATACCGTCTTGCAAAGGTTTATGATTACTCTGAAAACGGTCTGACAGAAGTCAAAACCAATCATCTCGGTTTAAGGTATGAACGTGATGTAATCCCATTGTTCCAATCAGGCGGAGCAGGGCTTTGTTCAACACTTGATGATTATGCAAAATTTGGCTTAATGCTCCTTAATAATGGTGAATATAATGGCAGGAGAATTATGCCGCCGCAGGCAGTTAAATTTATGACAACAAGCGGTATCACTACTGAACAGTCGCTTCAGCTAATCTCAGGTTGGCAATGGTTAAGCGGTTATTCTTACGGAAATCTTATGCGAATATGCAAAGATGAATCACTTACCTCATTATTTTCATCAAATGGCGAATACGGCTGGGATGGCTGGCTAGGAACATTTTTCTCCAACGAACCCGCCCACGGAATAACGATGTTGGTCGGTGTTCAGCAGGTTGGTGTGGGAAAATCAGGTTCTCTTACAAGGAAAATTAAAAATATCGTTATGAGCGAACTTGCATAAAACTCCATTACACGCAAAAAAGCGGGACGAAGTACAAACAACGTCCCGTTTTCCTATTATTTTTCAAATTAAAACCGGATTAAAGCTCTGCAATAACCTCAACTTCAACCTTAACGCCCTTGGGAAGCTTTGAAACCTCAACGCAGGAGCGTGCAGGCTTACCCGTAAAATATGTGCCGTAAACCTCGTTAAATTTTGCAAAATCCCCCATATCATCAAGGAAGCATACTGTTTTTACCGCTTTTTCAAGAGAAGATCCGGCTTCCTCAAGAACTGCTTTAAGGTTTTCGCAGACCTGCTTTGTTTGGGCCTCAATTCCCTCAGCATCGACATTTCCCGTTGCAGGGTTGATTGCAATTTGACCCGATGTAAAAACAAGGTTTTGAACCTTTACCGCCTGGGAATATGGTCCGATTGCATCAGGCGCATTTTTTGTGTAGACTTTTTCCATCGTAAAGACCTCCTATGTACATAAAATTATTTATCTACCAGCTTAAATCCCTTATCTTCAAGAGCCTTTCTGATTTCATTAATATGATCAAAGTTCCTTGTTTCGAGAACAAGCCTAAGATAACAACCGTTTATGTCCGAACCTTCGCTTGCACGTTCGTGATGAACAGAAATGATATTTCCACCCTTATCGGCAATGGTATCGGAAACGCCTTTAAGCTGACCTGGTTTATCGATAAGCTCAATACAGAAATTGGCTGTTCTTCCCGATGTGAGAAGTCCTCTCTTGATAACCCTTGAAAGGATGGTAACGTCAATATTTCCTCCCGAAACAAGGCAGATAACGTTCTTGCCCTTTATATCGGGAATTTTATCGAACATTACAGCCGCAACAGGAGTAGCTCCTGCGCCCTCGGCAATAAGCTTTTGCTGTTCAATAAGGGTAAGTATTGCGGCTGCAATTTCATCATCGGTGACAGTTACAATCTTATCAACATATTTCCTTACATATTCAAATGTATTAACACCGGGTTCTTTAACCTGAATACCATCGGCAACGGTTGAAACATGATCAAGACACTCGATTCTTCCATCGGTAATAGATTCAAGCATTGAAGGTGCGCCTGCCGCTTGAACTCCATAAACCTTTATTTCGGGCTTCAAGCTTTTAAGCGTAAAGGCAACCCCCGAAATAAGTCCGCCACCGCCTATGGGGACAACCACCGCATCGATATTGTCAAGCTGCTCCAAAAGCTCAAGGGCTATTGTACCCTGACCTGCGATAACATCGTCATCATCAAACGGATGAATGAAAGTATAACCCATTTCATCACGAAGCTGTTCAGCTTTATTATGCGCATCATCATAAACGCCTTCAACAAGGCAAATTTCCGCACCGTAAGAACGTGTAGCCTCCACCTTTGAGATAGGTGCAGCATCGGGCAGACAAATTATAGCCTTGATTCCATTCTTTGCAGCGGCAAGAGCAACACCCTGCGCATGATTTCCTGCACTGCAAGCAATAACACCCTTTGCCTTTTCCGCATCAGAAAGCTGCGAAATTTTATAGTAAGCGCCCCTTACCTTAAAGGAGCCCGTAACCTGTAGATTTTCTGTTTTAAGGTAAACCTTACAATCGCTGCGAATTTTCGGAGCATAAATGAGGTCAGTCTGTCTGATGACTTCTTTTAACTTATGGGAAGCCTTATACACATTATCAAGGGTAAGCATAGAAATCTCTCCTTATAAAATTAATTCTTGAGTGCCGACAAATAAAAAAGCCCTCACCACTTTTAATCAAGAGGTGAAAGCACAAATAGCATCCACGGTACCACTCTTATTGCCGCCAACAGGCAGCCACTCAAATCCGTCAACCAACGAAAATCTCTTTAACGGGAGAATCCGTCGCAGCCTAAGTGCAGGAGCGTTTCGGCGGCGATGCTCAAGGGTGATATGAATTTAGCCTACTTCAACTGTTTCGCACCGAACAACAGCTCTCTGAATGAAGATCAACCATTCCGTCCCCATCATTGCATTTAACATATGCTTTTATTATAAACCTGTTTTTTTACTTTGTCAAGGATATTTTTTGATGTTATAATTAATTTTATTTGCATAGGATATTGGGGACAGAATTTGTCCCCAAATTTATCATGAAAGCATCCTCATAAAATCATCTTCACTTATAATCGTTATTCCCAAATCCTGTGCTTTTATAAGCTTGCTTCCCGCTTCCTCCCCTGCAAGAACATAGGTTGTTTTCTTTGAAACAGAGCTTGAAGTTTTTCCGCCTTGATGTTCTATTATAGCCTTAGCCTCATCCCTTGTCATAGTCGGAAGAGTGCCTGTGAGGACAAATGTCATACCGCTGAACCGTGCATCCTCGGATTTATCGGAAACATACTCCATTCTTACGCCTTTTTCACGCAGTGATTGTATTAAATTAACAAGATGCACATCGTTGAAGGCCTTTACAACATTCTCCGACATTACCTTACCAAAGCCGTCAATTTCAGAGATTTCTTCAGCAGATGCATTCATAACCGCATCTATATTCCCGAACCTCTCGCAAAGCAGTTTAGCTGCCGCCTGACCTATATTTCTTATGCCTATACCAAAAATTACACGTTCGAGCGAATTATCCTTGGACTTTGCTATTGCATTTACAAGATTCTCGGCTGACTTACTGCCAAAGTGTTCAAGCGTTTCAAGCTGTAAAGCTGTTATGCTGTACAGATCAGAAACATTTTTTATAAGGTGAGAATTAAGCAGAGCTGAAACTGCTGCCTCGCCCATACCATCGATATTCATTGCACCCTTGCTAGCAAAATGAATAATATTTCGCTTTAGCTGCGCAGGACAGTCTACATTTGTGCATCTCAAAGCAGCTTCGTCCTCATAACGCACCGTTTCTGCTCCGCAGGCGGGGCATTTTTGGGGAAGCACATAGGGTTCTGAATTTCCGGCATGGGACACGGAGGATAGAACCTCGGGAATAATTTCCCCCGCTTTGCGGACTGTTATCACATCGCCTATACGGATATCCTTGCTAGAAATAAATTCCTGATTATGAAGTGTTGCCCTGCTTACAGTAGTTCCCGCTAAAATAACAGGTTCAAAAATTGCAACGGGAGTAATTACTCCCGTTCTTCCAACACTGACCCCTATATTAATAAGCGTTGTCTGTTTTTCTTCAGGTGGAAATTTATATGCAACCGCCCATTTGGGCACCTTTGCAGTTGCTCCAAGCTCTATTCTTTGTGTAAAGTTGTCTACTTTTACAACCACCCCATCGATATCAAAGGAATATTTACCCCTCATATCGCCTATATACTCGATTTGGTTTTTGATTTCATCATAATTTTGGACAAGCGTATAATCGGCAATGACCTTGAACCCTAGTTCTTTCAGGTAATCAAGTGATTCCTTATGAGAATTAAGCTCCTTACCCTCAATTTGCTGTACATTAAAAACAAATATATCAAGATTTCTTGAAGCTGCAATTTTAGGATCTTTCTGACGAAGCGACCCTGCTGCCGCATTGCGTGGATTTTTAAACGGAGTTTCCTCATTGTCCTCCTGTTTTTCCACAAGCTTCTCAAAGGTTTTGCGGGACATATAAACCTCTCCCCTCACCTCAATAAACTTGGGGGCATTTTTTAGCTTCAAAGGGATTGATTTTATCGTCTTTAGGTTAGCCGTAACATCCTCGCCAATGAAACCATCACCTCTTGTCGAACCCCTAACAAACTCACCGTTTTCATATTCAAGGGAAACAGACAATCCGTCTATTTTGGGTTCAACAACATACTGCGGTTTAATAGTTTCTACGGCACATCTTTCTGTAAAGGCTCTCACCTGACCAAAGTCGAACACATCCTGAAGGCTTCCCATCTGGACTTTATGCTCGACCTTTTCAAACATATTAAGCGCTTCACCGCCTACACGATGAGTTGGTGAATTTTTATCCGCAAGCTCGGGATACTCCTCCTCAAGTTGCTTCAACTCCTGCATAAGCATATCGTAGGTGTAGTCATCCACAGTGGGATTATCCATAACATAGTAATTATAATTGTGCTGTTCAATTTCAGCACGGAGCTCATTTACCCTCTCTGTTACAGCTTTATTCATTCATTTCCTCCGTTAAAAGTATGCCTTATTTTAAGGGCTGTAAAAAACTGCTTCTGACAATTCCGGGTCAGAAGCAGCTGGAATGCCGTGCTAAATTACTTCTTTAGTGTCAACACATATTTAGTTTTTTCGACAATATTTTCAGCAGAAAGTCCGAATTCCTTAAGAAGATCAACAGCAGGACCCGAATGTCCGAATACATCATTGACGCCAACCTTGATTACAGGAACAGGGCAGCATTCCGTTACAACCTCAGCTACTGCGGAACCAAGTCCGCCAATAACACTGTGCTCCTCAGCGGTTACAATAACTCCTGTTTCCTTAGCAGCCTTGCATATAATGTCCCTATCTATAGGCTTAATTGTGTGCATATTGATAACTCTTGCGGAAATACCATCCTCCGCAAGCTTATCCGCAGCAATTCGCGCTTCATTTACCATAAGCCCCGTTGCAATAATGGTAACATCATTGCCATCACGGAGTTCAATTCCCTTACCTACTTCAAATTTATAGGTATTCTTATCATTGAAAACAGGGACAGCAAGACGTCCAAAGCGCATATAAACAGGACCATTAATATTAAGTGCAGCCTCAACAGCGGCTCTTGCTTCAACATCATCTGCCGGATTGATAATAGTCATTCCCGGGATTGTTCTCATAAGTGCGATATCTTCATTGCACTGGTGTGTAGCACCATCCTCACCAACGGAAATACCGGCATGGGTTGCCCCTATTTTAACATTAAGGTGAGGGTAGCCAATAGAATTACGTACAATTTCAAAAGCTCTGCCTGCAGCAAACATGGCAAAAGAGCTTGCGAAAACTTTCTTTCCTGTTGTGGAAAGGCCCGCCGCAATGCCCATCATATTTGCTTCTGCAATACCGCAGTCTATAAAGCGTTCGGGATGTGCTTTCTTGAAAATCCCTGTTTTTGTGGCAGCGGCAAGGTCAGCATCCAGTACAATCAAATCCTCATATTTATCTGCAAGCTCAGCAAGTGCTTCGCCATAGCTTTCTCTTGTAGCTTTCTTGATAACATCAGCCATATTCTTAATCCTCCAAGCTTTCTAAAGTTTTCTTAAGTTCATCCATAGCCTGAGCATACTGTTCGGTATTCGGTGCAGAACCATGCCAACCTACCTGATTTTCCATAAAGGAAACGCCTTTTCCCTTTGTACTTGTCATAACAATTGCAACAGGCACTCCATTAATTTTCTCAGCTTCGTCAAAAGCACGTTCAATATCATCAAAATCATGAGCGTTCATCGTAATAACGTGCCAGCCGAAAGCGGCAAATTTGTCGGTTATGGGCATAGGAGAACAAACATCTGTGATTTTACCGTCAATCTGAAGTCCGTTGTTGTCAACTATAGCGACAAGATTGTCAAGCTTATTATGGGCAGCGAACATTGCAGCCTCCCATACCTGACCTTCTTCAATTTCTCCGTCACCGAGAATTGCATATACCTTATAAGCAGCGGAAGAAAGCTTTCCACCAAGAGCCATACCGCAGGCAGCGGAAATACCCTGACCGAGGGAGCCTGTACTCATATCAACTCCGGGAGTACCCTTCATATCAGGATGCCCCTGAAGCATTGCGCCTATATGGCGAAGTGATTTAAGCTCGGAAGCATCGAAATATCCTTTCTCAGCAAGAACCGAATAAAGTGCGGGAGCGCAATGGCCCTTTGAAAGAACAATCCTATCCCTATCCTCCATTTTCGGATTTTTGGGGTCAACATTTAACTTTGCAAAATAGAGATACGTCAGAAGATCACATATGGAAAGGGATCCGCCCGGGTGTCCCGATTTAGCATTATAAACGCCTTCAATAACCCCCATTCTGACCTTGCAAGCAGTTTTTTCAAGTTGTTTTCTTATAGTTGCATCCATTTTAATACCTCCGTATTTTTATATAACGCCTCTATACCGACAGCCGACAAAATTTTGCCGAAAATCAATATCATACAGCATTCATTACATAATTCAAAGCATCGGCAACCGCTCCGCTTTCGCAATCCGCATCTGTAACAAAGGATGCGGCATTTTTTATACAATTCTGAGCATTTGAGGGCGCGATTCCAATGTTAGCGAAATTTATCATCTCAAGATCATTATCAAAATCTCCACAGGCGGCAATAATCCAGCCCCTACGCTTGTATAAATCAACCAGCCTCTCAAGAGCCGCTCCCTTTGAGCAGCCGCAAGGCAGGATTTCGTAAAAATATTTGCTTGATCGAACAAACGTGACCTTACCGCTTCCGTTTTTACCAACATATTCAATAAGCCTATCTATTTCATCGGGCATTGCTGCAAAGAGAACCTTGCACCAACCATCTTTTGGAATATTCTCATATTTATCAATCCTGTATTCGGTTTTTTTGTAGGAAATATCAAGATGATATTCCTCCTGGATTGTAAGTCTCGGCACAACGATTTCGTTGCTAAAGCTTATTTCTCCGCCAATTTCGGGAAAATTCTCAAAGATACTCTCAACAAGCTCGCATGCAGAACCATCAACAAATTCCTGCCACACAAAGCATTCATTGGAACAGTCATAAATACCTCCGCCATTGCATACAATGGCTGGTTCATCCAATTTCAAAGGTTTAAAATAACGCTGTGCCGATTGTATTGAACGTCCTGTTGCAACAGAAAAATGTCCGCCGAATTGTCTGAACGTATCTATTGCATCTAAATCTGTCGGGTTAATTTTCTTATTTGACGGAAGAAGTGTTCCGTCCAAATCTGTTATAAACATAACATTGGATAAATTCTTCATAATTCAAAACCTAATATTACAGCTT
>JAJQIG010000049.1 GCA_021199335.1 Oscillospiraceae bacterium
TGTCTTGGAAGCCGATTTTTCTGGCCTAAAGGTCATTTAATCAGCGTATCCTTAAGGACCACATAAGGCAAAGGCATAAGGATATAAATTTGCTGTGATTCTTTAAAAAGTACAGCAGCTGAAAAAACGACAGGCTGATTTGGAATGCATACCCAATCTTCGGTGTGCATATCGGTTAGAGGCCTGCCGTTTTTCTTTGAATTGCGGTTGTATAAAATGCACTAAAAAAATTTTTGCGGAACTGCGCCGTTAGACACAAAAAACAAAAATTGAAAATTTGAAAAAAACTTGAAAAAAATGTTGTAGATAAGAGTTCCAAGTGATATAATAATATATATATGTGAAGAAAAAGTCGGTTAATACGGAAAATTCTGATTGCGATTAACCCCAAATATACATTAAGACAGGACTTTTTTCGCTTATGCGTTATTTATATGGGAGGTAAAAAGATGTTTACTAAGGACATAGGAATCGATTTGGGTACGGCAAATACCCTTGTTTACATGAGAGGAAAGGGAATTATTATAAGAGAACCCTCTGTTGTTGCCGTTGATACCCGCACGGATCGCGCAAAATATGTGGGTCAGGAGGCTAAGGACGTTATCGGACGTACCCCCGGTTCCATTATTGCCGTAAGACCCCTTAAGGATGGAGTTATCGCCGACTTTGAAATTACAACAACAATGCTTCAGGAATTTATAAGAAAGGCCCTCAGGGGTTCCGTTTTTACAAAGGCAAGGGTTATTATCTGCATTCCCTCAGGCGTTACAGCCGTTGAAAGACGTGCCGTAAAGGAGGCTGCCGAGAATGCGGGAGCAAAGAGGGTTAATATTATTGAAGAGCCTATGGCTGCCGCTATCGGTGCGGGTCTGCCCGTTTCCGAGCCGCAGGGTTCGATGATTGTTGACATCGGCGGCGGTACTTCGGAGGTCGCCGTTATTTCCCTTGGCGGAATTGTAACCTCACGCTCCGTCCGCATTGCGGGAGATGCCTTCGATACGGCTATTATAAATTACATTAAGAAAAAATATAACCTCCTCATCGGTGAAAGAACTGCCGAGAATGTAAAAATCGCTATTGGTTCGGCTTTCCCCATGGAACAAGAATCGGAAATGGAAATAAAGGGACGTAACCTCCTTAACGGCCTGCCCGAAAATATCCTTGTTACCTCTGCGGAAATAAGGGAAGCGCTTGCCGAACCGCTTTCACACGTTATTGAAGCAATTAAGGTAACTCTTGAAAAAACTCCTCCCGAGCTTGCTGCGGATATTATCGACCAGGGAATTACCCTTGCGGGCGGCGGCGCTCTTATCAGGGGACTTGACAGGCTTATAAACAAGGAAACAGGTATGCCTGTTTATGTTGCGGAAACTCCCCTTGACTGCGTTGCCGACGGAACGGGAAAGGTTCTTGAGGATATTGAGAAGCTCCATGAGGTTCTCAACGATGATTCAAAATATTATTAATCTTTTTGGAAAAGAGTAATACTGGGTTAAGAGGCGGATATAGGAATTTATCCGCCTTTTTGCGAAACGCGTTTATGCGGCAATTATTGAAAAAGGAGGGATAACAGCTTTGAGGGACTTTTTTAAAAGCACAAAATTCAAGATTATTGTTGCGCTGACTGCGCTTATTATCGGCATTATGATATATTCCCTTACAAAGGGCGGATATTCCTCCGACAGCGCATCCTTTTTCAGCATACTTTTTGAACCGTTTCAAAAGGCGTCCACCTCCATTTCGGAGAGGGTTACGGATGCCATAGATACCCTTGTTCATGCGAATAAATACCGTCAGGAAAACGAACAGCTTAAATCCCGCCTTAACGAGCTTTACAACGATATTATAGATTATGACAAGCTGCAGTATGAAAACGCCGAGCTTAGGGAGCTTCTTAACCTCAAAGAGGAAAACGATGATTTTGTGTTTTCCGCTCCATGCACAATTATCGCAAGAACCGTCAACGACCCCTACGGCTCCTTTACAATAGACAGGGGCAGTGACGATGGAATTGCGCCTTATGATCCCGTTATAACCTCCGAGGGGCTTGTCGGGCTTTGCTATGACGTTTCAAGAAGTACAGCAAAGGTCCAAACGCTTTATTCGCCTAAGACAGCTGTTGGGGTAACCGCCGTGCGCTCGAAGGCAACGGGAATTGTTGAGGGCGAATATGAGCTTGCGGGAGAGGGCTTTTGCCGAATGAGCTATATTGAAAAAACAGCGGATATAAAAGTGGGCGATGTTATTTATGCATCGGGAAGCGAAACCTTCCCCGAAGGTCAGCTTGTGGGAACGGTTGAAGAGGTTAATATGGAGGACAGCGGACTTTCAAAATATGCCGTAATAAAACCTGCTGTTGACATTGACGCAATAAGTACGGTTTTTGTTATTACCGATTTTAACGGACAGGGCAGTGAAAAATGAATATAGACAAGAAAAGAAAACGCGAAAAAACAAAAACCGTTATTCGTTGGGTGCTGTACTTTTTGCTGCTCTCCGTTGAATATGTCGTTATGACAACGGTTCAGGCGAATATTCCGCTGCCGCTGCTGATGTTATCGACAGCCGTATGCATATCGGTTTTTGAGGATCCGTTTGATTCGGCTTTGACGGGATGCGTGGCGGGGCTTATGCTTGATTCCGCCGAGGGAACGCTTATGGGGATAAACGGTATAATGCTGATGTTCGGCTGCCTTATATCCTCGCTGCTTTTTTATTTTGTTATGCGAAAGCATATTGTTAACGTCCTGCTGCTTTCGGCTGCTGCCGCATTCATTCAAACGGGATTTTGGTACATTTTCAGTTACTTAATATGGGGATATGACAGCAACGGGAGGATTTATCTGCATGAATTTGTTCCTATAATGATTACAACGGTTATTGCATCGGGGCTGCTTTATCCCCTTATAAGGTTTATGCATAATAATCTTGGGGAAATCCGTGAAACATACGTTGAGGAGAAGTCTGACGATATTGTCAGGGAATGAGTTTTGGAGCTTTTGCTTATGTCAATTTTTGAAAAAATAAGGTCGGTGCTGTTTTTTGCGGTTGTTCTTGCCGCAATGGCGCTTTGCGCCGCCGCACTTATGAAAATACAGGTGGTGGACGGCGAATTATACCTCCAAATGGCGGACAGCACCTCCATTGCCGAACAGGATATTCAAGCGCCGAGAGGTGAAATTGTCGATGCGGCAGGGAATGAGGTCGTAAGCAATAAGGTCGGCTATAACGTTATCCTCGAAAAAGCGTTTATATCCTCCGATAAGCAGGAGGTTAACAGAATTGTTCTTGAAATTGCCGAAATCCTCGCTGAAGACGACGTAAGCTGGATAGACACGCTCCCGATTACCTTCGAAAGGCCGTACGAATTCCTTGAATCCCGTGAGAGCGATATTGCAAAGCTGAGAACCAATATCTCCGTCCAGCCTTATGCTACGGCGGAGGAGTGCATTGATGCGATGATAAGCCTTTACGAGATAAGCGATGATTATACCGCCGACCAAAAGCGAATTATTGCAGGCATAAGGTATGAAATGAATATTCGCAGTTTTTCGCTTTCAAACCGATATACCCTTGCGGAGGATATTCCGATGGATACGGTTGTAAAGCTCAAGGAATCCTCGTTCGGACTTGACGGAATGGATATTGTTGAAGAGGCTATAAGGGTTTATGAGGATACAAATTATGCTCCGCACCTTGTCGGCACGGTGGGTTCGATAAGCGCAGAGGAATATGAGGAGCTTAAAGACAGCGGATATATGCTCAATGACGTTATCGGCAAAAGCGGCGTTGAAAAGGCTATGGAGTCGGAGCTTCGGGGAAGCACCGGAACACGTTCGATAGAAATTCTCAGCGGAGTGGTTGTTTCGGATACGGTCACTGAGGAGGCTATCCCCGGGCATACAATCAAGCTTACTATAGATATGGACTATCAGCAAAAGGTTCAGAGCATTCTTGAAAATCATATCTACTGGCTCCAAAATCAGACATCTTCAAATAAAAAAGGCGAAAACGGCAATGCGGGAGCAATCGTTGTAACGGATGTGAAAACAGGCGCGATTCTTGCGGCGGCAACCGCTCCGACATATAATATCAGCGATTACCTCGATAATTATGCCGTCGTTGCAAACGGAGAAAATTCCCCTCTTATGAACAGAGCGACATCGGGACTTTACCGCCCGGGTTCAACCTTTAAAACCGTTACAGCAACAGCGGGGCTTAACTACGGTATCATTACTCCAACAACTACGATTACCTGCAATAACGTTTATACCTATTGGGACGATTACCAGCCAAAATGCACAAGCTGGCATGGCAGCATAAATGTTATTACCGCCATCGAAAAATCCTGCAACATTTTCTTTTATGAAACGGGAAGGCTTCTTGGAATAGATAGGCTTGCGGAGTATGCGGAGCTTTACGGCTTCGGTCAGAATACGGGCATTGAAACGGGCGACTCCGCAGGATATTTCGCTACACCCGAAACCTTTACCGCGCGTCGCCTTGAATGGCAGGCAGGATTGGTTGTTCAGGCGGCAATCGGCCAGTCGGAAACCTATGTTACTCCCCTCCAAATGGCGATGCAGGCAAGCACTATCGCAAACAGAGGAACAAGGTATACTCCATATGTAGTGGACAGCGTATATACCTATAATATGGAAAGCCTTATAAAGGAAACCCAGCCCGAGGTCGCCGCCGTAATTCCCGATGAAACGGGCGTTACATTTGAAACGATAATACAGGGAATGGAACAGGCTGCGAATTTTGCGGCATATTCATATCCCACCGTAAATGAGTATTATACCGATTACCTTCTTACGGGGCTTCCCGAACAGGCGGCAATCAAAACAGGTACGCCGCAGATGACTTCATCCGATGATACGGGCTCGGCATTTATAGGCTTCTATCCCGCCGATGATCCCGTTATTGCATTTTCAGGATTCGTAGAGCATGGCGAATATTCCAAATTTATGATAAGGCAGATTATTGAGGCTTATTATGATGATAATTATGAGGTAGCCTCCCCGATTAAGATTTCGGAGGAGGAACAGCTTGATATCCTTGCGGGAATTTCCGAAACCGAAGAATGATTGCAAATCCGTGTCGATGACTTCGATGCGGATTTTCTTTTTGAAAGTCGAATATGTGCGGACAAAAATCTTACGCTATACAAAATGCACAAAAAAGTCAAAATAAATAAAGCTAACCTAACGAAATTGTGCAGGTTTATCAAAAAAATCTTTGACTTTTGACGAGATGTGTGGTACAATCTAATTTAGCTAATAGTCGCACATGGGGTTTCCTGTGCGCAATTCCTGAAAGGAGATTCATATGTCTAAAATAATTGCTATTACCTCGGGCAAGGGCGGTACGGGTAAGTCCTCGATTTGCGCTGAGCTTGGTTTTGCGCTTGCAAAGCAAGGACACAGGACTCTTATTATTGAGCTTGATTTCGGACTGAGATGCCTTGATATTATGCTTGGCGTTAAGGATGATGTGAAATATGACCTTGGTTCCGTTATAAGCGGCGAATGCGACGTTTACAAGGCTACGACTCCCGTCAAAATTGCCTCGAATCTCAGCCTTCTTTGCGCCCCCGAAGATCCTTTCTCCAAAGTCGATGCGGAAACAATCAAAAATATTTGCACCGAGATGAGAAAATATTACGAATACATAATTGTTGATACCTCCGCAGGTACAAATGAAAGCGTTTTCGATGTTGTCGAACAGTCCGACCTTATCCTTATAAATACAACTGCGGACCCCATTTGCATCCGTGATGCAAGGGCGATGTCCGATGAGTTCTATAAAAGGGGCAACAAAAAGCAGCGCCTTATCATAAATAAGGTTGATCCGACCATTTTCCAGACGGATATTATTACCGACCTTGATGAAATTATCAATACGGTTGGCGTACAGCTTATCGGCGTTATCCCTATTGATGATGCAGTTGTAATTTCAACGGGTATGGGTATACCTCTGCCCTCAAACTCGAATGCGTTTAAGGCGTTTGATGCCATTTCAAGGCGTATTAAGGGCGAAGATATTCCGCTTAGCTTCAAAATGCTTCTCCAGTAAAAACGGCTGTTGATTTACAGTAATTAATATTAAGAAGGGAATGATAGGTCATGACTATTGCTCTTATTGCACACGATTCAAAAAAAGAGCTTCTGGTTCAGTTCTGCATTGCTTATTGCGGAATTTTATCGAAGTATAACATTTGCGCTACAGGTACCACGGGCAAGATGGTTGCTCAGGCTACAGGTCTTAATATACAACGCTATTTAAGCGGTTCGCAGGGCGGAGATCAGCAAATTTGCGCCCGTATCTCCTGCAATGAAATTGACCTTTTGCTGTTTTTCAGAGATCCTATTTCCCCGAAACCCCATGAGCCCAATGAGATGAATCTCCTAAGGCTCTGCGATGTCCATAATATCCCCGTTGCAACGAATATTGCCACTGCCGAGGCTTTGATTCATGCCCTTGAAAGGGGCGACCTCGATTGGCGTGATATTGTCAATCCCGGTTCGGCAGGTTAAGCCTTGAATATTATCTGCGGCAAGGACTTTCGGCGAAAAATTCTTTGCCGCAGTTTTTATTCCTATTTTGCTCTTGACAATTGGGTAAAATTGAGTTATTATATCTATAAAGCAATGACGAAGAGAGTAGTGCGCGAATATGCTTCAGAGAGGGCGGGGTTTCGGTGCAACCGCCTGCATAAACGCTCATGAAGGACACTTCCGAGCTTCTGTGCGATTAAACACAGGCGTTTTTTCCTGCGTTAAAGGACAATGAGGGTGAATTTTTGCGGAAATTCACTGAATCAGGGTGGCATCACGATGTTAAAGTCGTCCCTTGTTGAATACAAGGGCGGCTTTTTGTGTTTTTGGTTATAAATAGCTTTGTGCGCTTGAAAATATGCACAAAGTAAGCCCTAATCCATGAAGAAAGGAAGAAAAAAATGGCACTTATTACGCAAAAGCCCAAAGGTACCCAGGACGTTAAACCGGAGGAGGCTTATAAATGGCATACGGTTGAAAAGCTTGCCGCAGACACCGCCGAAAGCTATGGGTTTAAGGAAATTCGATTCCCCACATTTGAGAATACGAAGCTCTTTAACCGCAGTGTCGGCGATACAACCGATGTTGTGCAAAAGGAAATGTACAGCGTGACCGCAAAAAGCGCCGCAAACGGAAAGGATCCCGATGATTTTACCCTCCGCCCCGAGGGTACGGCAGGCGCAGCGAGGGCGGTAATTGAGAACGGTATGCTTAACGATGCGCTTCCGCAAAAGGTTTATTATGTTATTTCATGCTTCCGCCACGAAAAGCCGCAGGCAGGAAGGCTCCGTGAATTCCACCAGTTCGGGGCGGAGATGTACGGCAGCGCTTTGCCCTCCGCCGATGCGGATATGATCGCAATGGCTAAAACCTATATATGCCGCCTTGGAATAAAGGACGTGGAGCTTAATATTAATTCTATCGGCTGCCCCAAATGCCGCGCGGAATATCACAAGGAGCTCAAGAATTATTTTGAGGGAAGAAAGGACGAGCTTTGCGGCACCTGCCGTGAGCGTTTGGAAAAGAACCCTATGAGAATCCTTGACTGCAAAAGCCCCATCTGTCAGGATATAGCAAAGGATGCGCCGATTATTCTTGATTACCTTTGTGAGGAATGCAGCGACCACTTTGAAAAGCTGAAAAAAATGCTCAAGGCAATGAGTATCGAATATACGGTTAACCCCAAAATTGTAAGAGGACTCGATTATTATACAAAGACCGTGTTTGAATTTGTTTCAACCCATATCGGCGCGCAGGGTACAATTTGCGGCGGCGGACGTTATGACGGACTTATCGAGGAGCTTGGGGGAAACAGCGTGCCTGCGCTCGGCTTTGCAATGGGGCTTGAACGCCTTATTATGACAATGGAAAATGAGGGCTGTGATTTTGAACAGCCCAAAAGGTGCAGCCTTTATATTGCCGCAATGGATGACAGCGCCCTTGAAAAAACGGTTGTTATGGTGAAAAAGCTCCGTGATGAAGGCTTTTGGGCGGAATATGACCTTGCGGGAAGGGGCTTAAAGGCACAGATGAAATATGCCAATAAAATCGGCGCCGAGTTTGCCCTTGTCCTCGGAAGCAATGAAATTGAAAGCGGAAAGGCTATGCTTAAGGATATGGAAACGGGCGAGCAAACCGAAATTTCTTTGGGAGATAAGTTTATAGATAATTTTTCAAATATCGCCGTTGCCAAAATGTTCAGCAACGTGCTTGAGGATATGACCTAAAGCATAATTTACAATAATTTGGAGGAAGATAAAATGGCAGATACAATGGCAGGACTTCACCGCACACATTACTGCGGCGAGGTGCTTAAAGCAGGGGAAACCGTTACGGTTGGCGGATATGTCGATACGGTTCGCAATAAGGGCGGAATTATATTTATTGTTCTTCGTGACAGAACGGGCCTTGTTCAGCTTACATTTAACGAAACAACGGATAAAGAGGTGTTTGAAAAGGCAGCGTCATGTCATTCGGAATATGTCGTTATGGCAAAGGGTGAGGTAAGGGAGCGCGAAAGCGTTAACGATAAAATCGCTACAGGCCATGTGGAAATTTTTGCGAGCGACCTTAGAATCCTTGCAAAGGCGCAGACACCGCCGTTTGAAATTGTCGATGATACCAACACCAATGAGGAGCTTAGGCTGAAATACCGCTACCTTGACCTCCGCCGCAAAAAGCTTCAGGATAATATTATAAAGAGAAGCAGGATTGCCAAGGTTGCAAGGGATTATTTTGCCGAAAACGGTTTTATTGAAATTGAAACCCCGATGATGATTAAGTCAACCCCCGAAGGAGCAAGGGATTACCTCGTTCCCTCAAGAGTTCATCCGGGAAAGTTTTATGCGCTTCCCCAATCACCGCAGATTTACAAGCAGCTTCTTATGATTGCCGGCTTTGACCGCTATATCCAGCTTGCCCGCTGTTTCCGTGATGAGGATTTGAGGGCGGATAGGCAGCCTGAGTTTACACAAATTGACCTTGAAATGTCGTTTGTTGATACCGAGGATATTATGAAAATGGCGGAAGGCTTTGTTAAGCGTGAGTTTGAGGAGGTTATGGGAATCGATATTCCCGTTCCGCTGCCAAGGCTTACCTATACCGATGCCATGAACCGTTACGGTTCGGATAAGCCCGATACACGCTTTGGCATGGAAATTGTCGATATTTCCGATAAGGTTAAGGACTGCGGCTTCGGCGTGTTTACCTCTGCGATTGAAGCGGGAGGTTCGGTAAGAGCGATTACGGCGAAAAATGCGGCTTCGGTTTTAACAAGAAAGGAAATAGACAAGCTTACGGAATATGTTCGGGGAATAGGCGCAAAGGGCCTTGCCTACATTCGTTGGAACGATGATGCTCCGTCATGTTCGTTCTCCAAATTCATGGCTGAGGGAGAGCTTGAAGCTATTCTTGATGCAGTCGGCGCTGAAAAGGGAGATGTGGTTCTTATTGTTGCCGATAAGAACAGCGTTGTCCTCCCTACGCTCGGCGCGCTTCGCCTTAAGGCTGCAAAGCAGCTTGATATTATCCCCGAGGGCAAGTACAACTTCCTTTGGATTACGGAATTTCCGTTCTTTGAATGGAATGAGGAAACACAGCATTGGGATGCAATGCATCATCCGTTCACAATGCCTATGGATGAGTGCCTGCAATATCTCGACAGCGCACCCGAAAAGGTTTTTGCCAAGGCATATGACCTCGTTCTTAACGGAACAGAGCTTTCAAGCGGTTCAATTCGTATTACCGATTATGAGCTTCAGCAAAAAATGTTTGAAGCGTTAGGACTTACCGATGAGGAAATTGAAGCCAAATTTGGTTTCCTTGTTGATGCTTATAAATACGGCGCGGCGCCCCACGGCGGAATGGGAATCGGACTTGACCGTTTGGCAATGATAATGTGCGGAGCGGATAGCCTTAGGGATGTTACAGCGTTCCCGAAGGTTCAGAACGCATCCGAGCTTATGTCGTCCTGCCCTGCGCAGGTCGATAATGACAGCCTTGAAATTCTTGGAATTAAGATATTGGATTCGGAATAAGAAATTGCTTGCGGCAGAACGCAGCTCCTAAAAACCCTCCCGACTTAAAGACAGTCGGGAGGGTTTTTATTTGCATTTATTTGATAAATTGCGGTTGTGAAGAATATACTTGTATAAAGGCGGCGCCGCACCAAAAATGCCTGAGAGCCCTGTGCGGTACCGGCTATAAAGATTTTGTGAGGTAATAAATATGTTGTACAATCAGTATTATCCCTTTCAGATTATACCCTTAGAATACGAATATTCCGCCCTTGAGCCTGAAATCGGGGAATATACGGTATTCTTCCACTTTAATGAACACTATCTCCCTGCCCTCGAAAAGCTGAATGCCCTCGTTGAAGAAGTGCCCGTTATGCAGAATATGTCCCTTGAGGAGCTTGCCGAGAACAGTAATACCGACATTAAAAGAGCCGCAGGAAGCGTTTTTGCGCATGAGCTGTATTTTTCCTCCCTTACCGATGATGAACAAGAGCCGTCGGAGTATATGAAAAAGCTTATTAAATCCGATTTCGGCAGTGAGGAGGGCTTTAAATCAGCG
>JAJQIG010000004.1 GCA_021199335.1 Oscillospiraceae bacterium
CGAAGATGGAACCCGCCGCCTAAGAGGCGGGGGACATCGGCAGCATTGTTATATTTTTTATGCTGCCGCTCTCTGCATTGCTTCAAGAAATTCGGGATCGCGCCATTCATATGTATTTCTGTCGATCTGACTGCCGTTATCCCAGTAGAAAACCGCTATTCCCGACTGCTTACAGAGGCTCACAAACCTTTCTATAAAATCAACACAGCTCGCCTTATCGCTTCCGCTTGCGGCATACTCCCCAACAATGACAGGGATTCCGTTTGAACAAAATGTATCGCTCAGCTTTCCGACAAGGCTTTCCATTTCCTTTATTTCCTCATCCGTTCCCCATGTGCTGTGTTCCCCCGTTATGCAGAACTGCCAGGGCGTATAATAATGAACGGACACGATGCATCTTCCTGCGGGGTCATCGGGTAATTTATAAAGCGGCGAACAGGTTTCCCTTATATCCGTCCAATAGCCCGCAATAAGAAGATGTCGGGTATCGTTTCTCTTTCCGCTTGAACGCACAAGGTCAACAAAATCCTGATTTATTTTATTAAGAAGCTCGTACGCCTCCGCCTGATTAAGATTATCGAAGCCGACCTCATTCATCGATTCAAAAATAAGCCTTTCGGAATAATCCCCAAAGCGGTCGCATATCTGATTCCATATGGAGGAATACCTTTCGTAGAAGCTGTCATAATCATCTGCGGCTTTTCTTACCCATGCGCCAAATTTTTCATCATCTCCGCCGTCATGGTGGACGTTGATTATAACGTACATATCAAGGCTGTAGGCATAATCGACAACCTCCTGAACACGGTCCATCCAGTCCGAATCTATGTTGTTATCCTTATCAAGATGATCTCGCCAGGTAACGGGAATTCTTACGGCGTTTATGCCGTCATCCTTAAGCGATTTGAACAGCTCCGCCGTTGCTTGCGGGTTTCCCCAAAGGGTTTCGTCAACAACATCGGCGGTTTCGTTTGCTTCTCCGTCACCATCCCTGTCGGCATTGCATACGTCAAGGGTGTCCCCGAGATTCCAACCGAAGGTCATATCCTCCACAATTTCGGCTGAGGTCATCGAGCTGAGCTTCTCGTCATAATTTTCCTCCGTTACAGCGGTTGTCACTGCGGAGCTTGCCTCAGCGCTCCCCGAAGCCGTTTCATTTTCGGAGGAACCGCACGAGGTCATAATCGACAGCATCATAGCCGCAGCCGTTATGACACAGGCATATTTCTTAAACATACATTTTATTCTCCTTAAAATAAATTTACGTAAATCGGCTTTGCCGCATAATTCTCTACCAATTATACTTCATTTTGGCTTTAAAGTCAATGCGGGAATTAAGACGGGCCCCAAAAATCAATTATTTTCAACAGCATCGTCAACGATAACGTCATCCAAACCAATTCCGTCCACAAAAAACTCCCACAGTAGCAATCAAGAATGATACCTGCGTTCAAGCGAATCTTCAAATTGATATAAAAATAACCTCGGATATGCAGTCATGCCGCTAATTCCCACTTGTGCAATTATATCTCCCGCACTTACATAATCGCCCTCCGAAACAATTATATTGCTGCAATTTGCATACAAAAAAGATTTTCCGTCATGGTCGATTATCGCAAAATTCCCATATCTGTAATCATAATCCGTGGTTAAAACAGTTCCGTCAGACATTGCTTGAATATCTGTTCCCTCAGCAGCTTTAAATTCAAATGCGCCATAAAATGCAATTTCTGAATATTTTTCTGTCGGACAGAAAAAGTCAGAAAATTTGCCGCTTAAAAGTGCAAGAGCGTCATTTCCTGCAAGACGGTCACTTTCCGATACGGATTTTATTTTGGCAGGTAAAGATCCTTCGGTATTGCTTTGAGTAATTTCAACAACAGGAGGTGTTGTCATGCTTTCTGTGATTTCTGTTGCAGGCAATACGGCATTCGATGTTGTTACCGGCACTTTTTTGTTGTCGGTTACACATATTTTTATAGCAAAAATTGCCATGAAACAGCATATTAAAAATGTTATTGATATCACAGCAACTGTTTTAAACGGACGATTTTTTACCATAACCTCAATCCTTTCTGTTATTTCATCACCGGCGAAACCTGTAAGTAATGATGTGTTTTCTTTATTTTCCTTAAAGCTTATAAGTGTAAGCGCATATTGCTTTTTACCGGATACATATTTTTCCAAAACAATCTCATCACAAGCTAATTCAACGTCACAACTGAACACTTTCAGCATGATCCATGCAAACGGGTTAAACCAATGAATGCAAACAGCTAAAATTACAATCAGCTTAAGCAATCCATCACAGGATTTTCAATAAGGGGCATCGCCCCGTCATTCAACGAACGACTGGGGGCGTTAGCCCCTTAAGGGTTTCAGTGGGGGATTGTATCCCCCACTGAAAGACCATATGCTCCCCCGCCTGAAGAGGCGGGGGACATCAGTCGTGAGTTATATGTGTCAGTTCATGAAATAAAATTCCATAGCTTATGGGAACTTTTATTTCTTTGCATATTTTCAAATCAATGTTTCTGTGAACAACTTTCTGTATTGTTTTGGATATGTCCGCACAATAAATATTGGTTGATTTTTTGAACTTATTTATATTTGCAAAATAAGCACATACAAAAAATATTGTCACCAAAACGCATCCTGCAATCCAGATAGCAACGGGCAAATTTATAAATACATCCGCATATTCCAACGAGGTGTAATTCGGATTTTGAGGGAAAACAGGAATTTCGCTGACATAAGATATATCCGACATGCCCTCATAAAAATAACTATCTGATTTTACTTCAGCGTCAATCCAAATCGGAATAATCAATCTGGAAGCTGTTAATATCCAAAGGAATTTAAATAACCGCTTAGGCAATTTGTATAGCATTAATTTTCGCATAATCAGAACAATACAAACCATTATTGAGCCATAAAAATAATGTTTTCATTTTAAATTGTTCACCATATCTTTCATCCTTTGTATTTCATCCCGGGACATGTCCTTTGTATCAATCAATGCGGCAAAAAGTTTATCCGCAGCTCCGTCGAAAAGTTTATCCATAAACACAGTCAATTCGGCTTGCTGTACTTCCTGCCTGGTTACTTCCGCATGACACATAAAATTAGGCTCATATCTGCTTATTGCGCCTTTTTTTATGCATTTTTTTATAATTGTATAGGTTGTGTTTACATTCCAGCCGATTTCTTTGTTAAGAATTTCAGAGATTTTTTTTGCAGTTGTATCTCCGAATTTCCATAAGATATTCATTACATTCAGCTCAGAATCAAAAAGTTTGATTGACATAATGCGCCTCCATACTACTCCGGTAGTTTGTATATACATGATATCACAGCTCACACGTTTTGCCAATACTATTGGAGTAGTATGGGATGTTAATTTTTTGTTAATAAAGCAAAACGCTTCTTTAATTCTATCACTTCCATACCCTGCATTGAATATCCGTACTCAGCTTGCACTTACAGAAAAAAATCAATGGCATAAACAAAGATAAGTGGGTATATCCCATTGTTGCTTCCCCAAAATGGTAATATTACATTGTGCAAGTTACAAAACCTGACTGTGTTCTTACTTCCCTTGTAAGATTGTAGTGAGGACCGCTCTCAGCGGAAACTGTTGTAGCCATTGCCGAAAGGGCTACTGCTGCAATTGTCTTTTTCATGTTCATGAAAAAATCCTCCTTGTTTTGTTTTAATTTTTTTCTTTTCCTTCGGCAAATGCAGCGGGAAATCAAGGAGGATTAAACTGTACCCATATATTTTCTCGGGAAGAATTTAAATTTGTCTAATATTACACTTGTAAAAAAGGAAGAAATAGTGTATAATGATGGTGGTTTGGTCTTAACGGCTAAGCATATGCCCAAAGACCGATATACCCCCGGATGCCTGCCATACCTATTATTCCGATACAGGCTCTTTCGGACGGGAAGATTATGAAAGAAAGGATTGTTGTTTAATGCAGTCAATCATTAGCAAAGCTGATTTTGAAGAAAAACTCCGTGACGAATTACAGACAGAGTTTAACGTTACTCCTATCGATGCTTCCGATAACCAGATCTATAAGGCTCTTTCAGCTGTTGTTGTTGAGCTTCTCAGAGCTAAACGCAGAAAGTTCCGCAACAATGTTCACTCCGAGGGTAGAAAAGAGGTTTATTATCTCTCAATGGAATTCCTTATGGGACGTTCCCTTAAAACAAGCCTTTTCAACCTCCGCATTAATGATATGGTTGAGGAAATCTTCAATAAGTGGGATATTAACCTTGACCGTATTTATGATTATGAACCCGATGCGGGTCTTGGAAACGGCGGTTTGGGTCGCCTTGCGGCTTGTTACCTTGACGGACTTGCAACCGATGGTTATCCCGCTATGGGTTATTCCATCTGCTACGAGTACGGTATCTTCAAGCAGAAGATTGAGGACGGCTGGCAGACGGAGCTTCCCGATAACTGGCTCCCCGGCGGCGAGAGCTGGCTTGTTCCGAAAACGGACAAAACCATTGACGTTCATTTTGACGGCGAGATAAAGGAATATTGGGACGACAAATATCACCACATTTCCTACGAAAACTACAGCACGGTTCAGGCCGTTCCATATGATATGTATGTCCCCGGCTACGACAGCGAGGGCGTTTCCGTTCTTCGTCTTTGGCAGGCAAAGGCACCCTCGTTTGATATGCAGATGTTCAACCAGGGCGATTACGCAAAGGCTCTTTCACAGAACACCGTTGCCCAGGCTATCTCTAAGGTTCTTTACCCCAACGATAACCACCTTGAGGGAAAATCTCTCCGCCTTCGCCAGCAGTATTTTATGTGCGCGGCTTCAATCGGCGATATAGTTGACCGTCATATGAGCATTTACGGCACTCTCGATAACCTTCACGAAAAGGTTGCAATCCATATTAATGATACCCATCCTACCCTTGCAATCCCCGAGCTTATGAGAATACTCCTTGACGACTGCGGATATTCTTGGGGCAAGGCATGGCATATTGTTACAAATACATTTGCTTACACCAACCATACGGTTCTTGCGGAAGCTCTTGAAAAATGGGATATGAACCTTGTTAAGCAGATTATTCCTCGTATCTTCTCCATTATTGTTGAAATCAACAACCGTTACTGCGCAGACCTTATGGAACGCCTTGGCGACAGCAGCAAGGTTACAAGAATGTCAATCATTCAGAATAACCAGATTCATATGGCCCTCCTCTGCGTGTGCGCTTCGCATAGCGTAAACGGCGTTTCAAAGCTCCATTCCGACATTATCAAGCAGGATGTTTTCAGCAATCAGTATGCCGATACACCCTACAAGTTTAAGAATGTCACAAACGGTATTGCTTACAGAAGATGGCTTCTCCAGTCCAATCATGGACTTACAAGCCTTCTTGAGGAAACAATCGGTGACGGCTTCAAGAAAAACGCCGCCGAGCTTTCCAATTTCAACAAGTTTGAAAACGACAAAAAGGTTCTTGACTCCCTTGGAAAAATCAAGCTTGAAAATAAGAAAAGCTTCGCAAAATATGTTAAATCAAACTATGGCATTGCCCTCAATATGGACGGTATTTTCGATGTTCAGGTCAAGCGTCTGCATGAATACAAGAGGCAGCACCTTAACGTTCTGAACATTCTTGCCGAATATCAGTTCCTCCTTGATAACCCCAATGCGGATTTTGTGCCTAAGACATATATTTTTGCGGCAAAGGCCGCTCCCGGTTACTACCTTGCAAAGCAGATTATCAAGATGATATGGGCGCTTGGCGAGGAAATCAGGAAGAACCCCGCCGTAAACAAGAAGCTGCAGGTTTATTTCCTTGAGAATTACTGCGTAAGCCTTTCCGAACTGCTTATGCCCGCCGCTGAGGTTTCGGAGCAGATTTCCCTTGCGGGCAAGGAAGCATCAGGCACAGGCAACATGAAGCTTATGCTCAACGGTGCGCTCACGCTTGGTACTCTCGATGGCGCAAATATTGAAATTAAGGATCAGGTTGGCATTGACAACATTTTCATCTTCGGTATGACCGCCGATGAGGTTCTTGCAAAACAGGCTCAAGGTTACCGCCCCGAGGATTATGTAAACAACAACGATGTTATAGCAAAGGCAATCAACAAGATGTATACAGGCATAAACGGCTGTCAGTTTGACGAGGTTGCAAACTCGCTCAAGTTTAAAGATCCATACATGGTTCTTGCCGATTTCGATGCTTATCAATCTGCACAGCAATATATTTCCGAATGCTATAAGGATAAGGATAAATGGAATAGAATGTCGCTCCACAACATTGCGGGCGCAGGAATCTTCTCCGCTGACAGAGCTGTTGAGGACTATGCAAGAGATATTTGGAAGCTCAAATAAACCTCTCTATAGAAATAAAAAATGCCGCACTGATTTGTGCGGCATTTTTTGTATTTCATTTTTAAGCGTAAACCCTGACATAATCTACCTTCATATAATCGGGAAGATTTTTTGAATCAAGTCCCTTTGCCCACGTTCCCATTTCAGAGGATATTATCATGTAAAGAGGAACCTCACATACTCCGAGAGCCTTTTGGGCATCTGTGCGCCATGTTTCAATTCCATCGGTGTAAAACACATATTCATCCTCTTTCCATAGGAGGGAAAATGTGTGATATTCCCCGTCATAAATATCGAGCTTTGATACCTCGCCCTCGCTTTTGTGCGCATCACCGTAGCCGTCCCAGTTCAATGTATTCTGAACTTCACCTGTGCTGTAATACGGAGTTTCCATAATATCTATTTCAGTGCCGTTTTTTCCGCCCTCCGTTTCATCAAGGACGCTGTCGCCCATCAGCCAGAATGCAGTCCAATATCCGGGAACATTATTTACAGCGCAGCGAATTTCAAAATAACCGTAGGCTTGTTCAAACAACCCCTTCGACTCCACTCCGCCGCTTAAAAATCTGTCGGACTCTCCATCGTAGGACATTTCGATGATAAGGTTTCCGTTTCCGTCAAGGTAGGACATACTGTCATCCCACCAGCCGTTCAGATTCTGCCTTTTTTCCTGATTGCAGCGTTTCCATTTGGTGGAATCAAGCTCCGTTCCGTCAAAATCATCCTCAAAGGTTAGGCTGTAGCTGTTTTCGTCAATGGTTATGCTGCTGTAATCCTCAAAATCCGCCGAGGTAACAGTCCTGACAGTTACGGTGCATCTTGCTTTGTAAGATGTGCCCTTGACCTTTGCGGTTATAATTGCTGTTCCCGTTGACTTTGCTGTAACATTGCCCGATTTTGAAACGGCAGCCACATTTTTATTGCTTGATGACCATGAAATGTCATAATCATCTATTCCCTTTACAGCCGCTTCAAGCAAAAATGTACTGCCCTCCATCATCGTCATCACAGATTTATTTAGTGAAATTCCCTTTTTAACGGCAGACACATAGAGCGGCATAAGCGAAATGACCATAACGAAAGCCATAAATATTGATAATAATTTTTTCTGTTTCATATAAAACACCTCTCTGATTACATTGTAATACCGTATTGATAAATTGTCAAGCCCAATCACAAAAATGCGCCTTGTTGACACACCGTAATTTATTATGATATAATTAAATAAAAACAATTAAAGGAGTCACGATTATGACCGATTATTACGCAGACCAACACCTCCATACCGAATTTTCAGGCGACAGTGATACTCCACCGACCGAGCAAATTAAGAAAGCCGCTTCCCTCGGTATGAAAAAAATCTGCTTCACCGACCATCATGACTATGACGTTGTTTCGAATATTGATTTTAATCTTGACATTCCGCTTTATATGAAAAAAATGAGCCGCCTTAAAGAAGAATACGGCGGCAAGCTTGATATTGGTGTCGGCATTGAACTTGGGCTTCAGGAGCATATTTCCGATTATCTTAATAATCTTACAGAAGAATACCCATTTGATTTTATAATAGGTTCTGTGCATTTTATTGACGGTCTTGACCCATATTACCCCGAATTTTTCAAAGTAAACAACGGCAGAGCATATGAATGTTACTTTGAAACCACTTTGAACTGCATAAAACGCATAAAATGCTATGACAGCCTGGGACATCTCGATTACATAGTCCGATACGGAAAAAAACACGGTCTAAATTACTCCTACAGCCAATTTGCGGACTACATTGACCCCATTTTAAAGCAAATTATCACCGATGGAAAGGCTCTTGAGTGCAACTCGGGAGGAATTTCAAGGGGACTTAACGATCCGAACCCGGGTGCAGATGTATTCAAACGCTACAAGGAGCTTGGCGGCGAGCTTATAACACTCGGTTCGGATGCCCATTCCCCCGAAACCCTAGGCTGCTTCTTTAAGGAGTGCGGAGAAATGCTGAAAGGCTGCGGATTTGAATATTATGCCGTTTATAAGGACAGAAAGCCTTTTATGGAACGGCTTTGATTTTGAATGCCTCGGTATGAATGTTTGTATGCGTATCTCTCATTTGGTACTCTGTGTCCTCATCAATCATACTCAACATTATATCGGCGCATTTCGGGTCAAACTGCGTTCCCTTTCCCTTTAAAATCTCGTTTCGGACTACCTCCTGCGGCAAAGCATCACGGTAGCTTCTTCTTGATGTCATGGCATCATAAGCATCTGCAATGCCTATGATTCTTGCCGAAAGCGGAATATCCTCCCCCGACACCCGATTAGGGTAACCCGAGCCGTCATATTTTTCGTGGTGAAACTTTGCTCCGATTGAAATATCGGGAATTTTTGTAATGTTCTTTAGAATATCCTCACCGACTGACGGATGCATTTTTATAAGCTCAAATTCTTCGTCAGTAAGCTTCCCTGCTTTATTTATAACTGCATCGGGAACTCCTATTTTGCCAATATCATGCAAAAGACCCATATAATAGATTTTTTTAAGCATATCTTCGGTGAAGCCCATTCTTTGTGCAATTCGGACGGAATAATCCGCCACTCTCTCGGAATGTCCGCTTGTGTATTTATCCTTTGCGTCAATCGTTTCGGCAAGTGTTAACACAATTTCCCCTGAAAGCTGCGCCAAATCTTCGGCTCTGTTTTCCGCCTTGCGTGTTTGCTTTTTTACTTCCTGCTGAAGATTTTTCTGAAGCTCATCAAGCTCTGCAAGTGTTTTCATTAACATTTGGTAGTCGGGTGTTTCCATGGAAAATAAAATTATAAGCAGCGCAATTGAACAGGAGAAAAGGCTCAACAAAATATCGGGGAAAAACAACATCTGCATAAGCGGCCCCAGCGCAGCCATAACAATGTACATATGCCCGACACCATCTGTTTCGTTTTGAACATCCTGCGATGTCTCAGCATTACGCCCAGCGCATAACAGATATAGTACAGCGGCACGGCATACACCAAGAGATATAAGTCCCCATGAATGTATTCCCCATTTTCATTAAAGCTGAAAAAGAATCCAACAAATATATTGAGGAAAAGGAACACGAGAAATATAAAGAAAACAATTCTGTTGCACTGTATATTCCTTGTTTTCTGTTTTGCCTGATAAACATAGCTTTCGGTATATCGCAAAAATGCGTATCCCGTTGAAAAAGCCGATGCAAAGTATATGGTGTTCAAAGCTGTATTTATTGCAGGAGGAATACTCTCCCCATAGCTGATTGTAAACGCCGTTGCGACATCCAGAATTTCCGTGCTGAGAACGCTCAAGACCAACAGGCTGAATTTTCTGTTTACCTCAGTCTGTTTGGAATAATAGAGCGACAATGCTATGTAGATTATGAGAACACACAAAATTCCTGTTAATTCAAAATCAACATTATACAACATAAATTGCCCGTCCTTCCTTCATGAAAGCAAACCATTTGCAGAAAAAGTATTCGTAAACCATTTCAATTGCCTGTTGCCTTTTTTGAAGAAAATTACAAAGGGTACCTCCATTTTTAGAGCAGCACAGCATCAGCATAACTGAAATGGAAAACACACAAATACAGCTTAAAATAAAAAAATAAAGGCGAACAACTCAAGTGATTCGCCTTTGATATAACTGGCTCCCCCGGCTGGACTCGAACCAGCGACACCCTGATTAACAGTCAGGTGCTACTACCGACTGAGCTACGGAGGAATATAAGAACCGGGAAGAAAAAGATCTTCCCGGTGCCGGCGCTTATCTATTTTCCCGGGTCGTCGCCAACCAAGTATCTTCGACGTTTATGAGCTTAACTTCTGTGTTCGGAATGGGAACAGGTGGTACCTCATAGCTATCAACACCGACTTTTTCAAAGCCAAAGCCCTGAAAACCGAATAAAGGGAGAAAGAAGCAGAAAGAG
>JAJQIG010000059.1 GCA_021199335.1 Oscillospiraceae bacterium
GTTCATGAAAAAATCCTCCTTGTTTTGTTTTAATTTTTTTCTTTATTTATTTCCAAAGTAATAATGGAAATCAAATATTAAATTGTGATGACCTTAACGGTTGAATCCGTTCTCTACATCACGCTATTATTTTAACATTTGGTGACGAATGTGTCAATGTACATCTACACCAAAATTTAATATCACTTTTCATTAATTACTCACACTTTTCACCAAAAACGCACAAAAAACAGTCGTTTTGCCGCCCCTCCCTGTTACCATTGTGACACCTTAGTTACATTTGTGTAATATTTCCCGCAGAATAGATTCGCCCGCACCCGCTATCGATACGCAGACCCAAACCGCCGTAATCGCACCGATACGAGCCGCAGAAAACAAATTTTTCCTTGACTTTTGGATTTTTTTGTAACAAAACAGAATATTAGAGCTGCCCATAACAGCGGTCGGCGCTTCTCGTCCCTTTTCCGAAACGCAAAACGCATGACCGTCCGTTCAGCCGTTTTTTTATTCGGCCTTCATTCGGCGTATTGCCGAATTTGCCTCGTTCCGCACCTTTTCAATATCAATAGTTGTAAATTCGCCGTTCTCAAAAAGGATTTTTCCTGCGCACATCGTAAGAATAACATTACTTTTTGAACCGCTGTACACTACATTTTTCACAATATTGTTTATAGGCTGCATATTTGGCATATTAAGGTCGATAACAACAAGATCCGCAGCTTTTCCCTTTGCAATGGTATCGCAATTGTCAAGCCCCATCGCAAGCGCCCCGCCCTTTGCCGCCATTTCAAGTACCTTATTTGCGGGCATAGCCGCCGCATCGTCCTGCGCAAGCTTCTGCATAACCACTGCAAGATACATTTCCCTAAACATATCAAGCGCATTATTGCTCGCCGCGCCGTCTGTTCCGATTGCAAGATTTATCCCCATATCAGCCATTTTGCAAAGCGGAGCAATGCCGCTCGCCAGCTTTGAATTTGAGCCGGGATTTGTTACCACCCACAAGCCCCTGCGCTTAAAGATTTCCAGATCCTCATCGGAAACATGGACACAGTGGAAGCCGCCGCCGCCGTATTCAAACATACCAAGCTCCTCCATAAGCGCTGTCGGAGTTTTTCCGTAACGCTCAACGCAGCCCAAAACCTCTGGCTTTGTTTCGGAATTATGCGTATAGACAGGCGCTCTATATCTCCTCGACATTTCCGCAACGCCCTTCATTATGGACATATCCGTTGTATATTCCGCATGAAAGCCAAGACGGTAGCTTACAAATTCGCTTCTGTCCTTAAATTTATTATATAGTATATCAAGTTTTGCAAGAGCGGAGTCACACTCCTCCGCCGAACCCGAAATTGAGCCGCACATTACTGTTCTAAACCCCGTTTCATCGGCAGCCTTTGCCATAAAATCGGGTTCAAAATACATATCAAAGCAAGCCGTCATTCCGCTTGTAAGGTATTCCGCAAACGCAAGTTTGGAGAACCAATAGACATCCTCCCCCGTGAGTTTTGCTTCCATAGGAAAAACCTGCTTAAAAAGCCAATCATTGAGCGGCATATCATCCGCATATGACCTAAGGAAGGTCATAGCGGAATGAGCGTGCGCATTCTTAAAGGAAGGCGTAATTAAATTTCCGTTAAGGTTTATTTCACGCTCAAATTTAACGTCTTTAGGAGCATTTTTTTCATCACCGACGTATGAAATCACATTTCCGTCAGTGTGAACCTCACCGTAAACTACGTCAAAATTATCCATAGTCAGGATTCGGCAATTGTAAAATCTTATACTCATAGCAAAATTCTCCCCTCATTTATTCTATATCCAAACGGTAGTAATAATCGTCCATTACATAACCGTTTCCGATGTCGGTTACGCCGTCCCCTGTACGCTTGAAGCCAATCCTTTCATAGACGGCAATGGAGTTCGCGTTGTATTTGTTAACTGTAAGCCATATTGCATTAAACCCATTTTCCCTGCAGAAATCCTTGAGCTGCTCAAAAACCTTGCGGGCATATCCCTTTCCCCTATATTCCGCTTTGAGATAAATTTTGGAAAGGAAAAGACTGCCGTCATCATCGGCATGGATGGCGGTATAGCCCATGTGAGCGCCATTTCTGTGGATATAATAATATTTATATCCGCCGTTTCTTACCTGCTCGGTAATAGCAGGGACAGACTGAAATTTTTCCACCATATAGTCAATCTGTTCGGGGGATAAAATTCTCGGAAACCATTCGTGCCATATCTCATCGCACATTTCGGCAAGAACGGAAATTTGCTCGTCCGTTTCAACGGGAATAAGTTTAACATCATTCATCTTTCTAACGCTCCTTAATTTTCCGAAAAAAAGCTTAAGAATTTCCTCGCATTCCTCCTGCATAACCCCGCCCCTGATTGTGGGCTTATGGCTGTACGGAAGCTCAAAGAGGTTTATTACGGAACCTACAGAGCCGTTTTTTTTATCATACGCCCCAAAAACAACACTGTCAAGCCTTGCGTTTATCGCCGCCCCCGCGCACATCGGACAGGGCTCAAGCGTAACATACAGAGTGCATCCCCTCAGCCGCCAGCCCCCAAGGCTTTTGCAGGCATCGGAAATGGCGGAAATTTCCGCATGGCCCAAGGCGGTTCTTTGCTTTTCACGGCTGTTTCCGCCCATACCTACTATCTTTCCATCGGAATTTCTCACTACAATGGCGCCAATCGGCGCTTCACCCTCGGCGGCCGCCCTCTCGGCAAGCTCTAGGGCGCATTTCATATAATAAATATCGTCCACTTTCAGATCCTTATATTAATTCTTAAAACAGTCATAATAAAAATCACGGTCAGGCTGACAATAACAGGAACGCTTGTGCCTGCGATCATGCATCTTTCGGAGAAGGCAAGGTATCTTTCCTGAAATTTCATTCCGAAGCTGTCGCTGTGCTTAATCATAAATGCTACGGAAGAAACCAAGCCGATCATTATCGAAAGAAACAGGATTGCCGCCGTTATTACCGAGCTTATGCTTTCATCAAGATAAGCGTTTGCAATACATATGCCATAGGTCACAAATCTTGATGTCGAACGCATCAAAGCTCCCGTTATAACCGAGCCTGTTCTTACAGTAAAATAACCTATCACAACGGCGCACACAAAAACATAGCCGAAATAATGGATATTATATGTTGTAATGGCGGATAATGCGGCTGTAAAGAGTATCGCCGCTCCATCGCCGAACTGGCGCATAAGCTGCATAACCGCTCCCCTTGTGTAAAATTCAGATATAAGCGGTATAATCACTATTTCAATCACAAGGAAAACCGCAAGGGCAGCGCCGCTTTTCGGAAGCCATACCCATTCCTCTTGCTCAATATGAATCAATCCGAGAAGCTCGGAGCTAAAAAATGACATAATTGTACATATTCCTACTACAGCAAGCATCATCGGAACAGCCGACTTGAAAAGCGGTTTGTTTGTTACTTTAACAGGCATCATAACCTTAAACGGCATATTAAGCCGTTTATAGCAATAGAGCAGCGGCAGAAGCCGTCTTAAAACTCCGACTGTGCTTTTGAGCGCAATAATAGCCCAATCGCTGCCGAAATATTGATTCGCAAAGAAGTCATAGTATATATTTACTCCGAAGCGCGCAAGCAGCGGCGGAATTACATAATAGGACATAATATCCAGAATTGAAACGAGCAGCATCGTTATTCCGATAAGTCCGGAAACGTTCCTGAGAGCCTTGCTTTCGACAGCCTCGGGGTAATTTTTTACAAAGCCATATCCGTCACGGTAGGTAAGCTCATTTGGATTGCCCGCATAATAAAATCCCATTGAATCCTTTGACTGCATTCGCCACTTTTTAAAAAGCTCGTTATAATTTTTATCCTGATACCGCCAATTCAGGCTGTCGCCTGCAGTATCCTTTCGCATTTTCTTTGAACCATCGGACGACAAAACAGGCACTCCCTTTCATAAGGTAATTTTTATTTGAAAAAACGAGTTTTTTCCTAAGAACAGAAGTTATCTTTAGTTATTGTATCACAAAAATATTACTGTTTCGTTTCGACGGTTTGTATATTTTGATAATTGGGGGATGATGGGACAAATTGCTCTATTAATAGATTATACTATTTAAATAGTATATACTCCAAAATTCACAAACTATTCAAAAAACATTCTATAAATACACCTATAATAACGCTGTCGTTGGAATTATAATTAACATATGAACAATAATTCATATGAACAATTATTGAGGAGGCGTTCAAAATGACTGCTAACGGGAACGAGGGCATTGCCGAGCTTTGCGGAGAAAATGTTATACACAGCGATATTGTAGAACGTGTCAGCGAAAAGCTGCCTGATGAAGAAATTTTATATGACGTTGCGGAGCTTTTTAAGGTTTTCGGTGATTCCACAAGGGTTAGGATTATATGCGCGCTTTTCGAAAGTGAAATGTGTGTCTGCGATATTGCCGAGGTTCTGGGCATGACTCAGTCGGCAATTTCCCACCAGCTAAGGGTGCTTAAACAAGCGCGCCTTGTAAAATACCGCCGTGAGGGGAAAACCGTTTTTTATTCACTTGCCGACGACCATATAAATCACATCTTCAATCAGGCGTTTGAACACGTCATGGAGTAATTTTAAGGAGAGAAATATTATGGAAATGCTGCTGAAAGGGCTTGACTGCCCACATTGTGCGGAAAAGATACGCTCCGCAGCCGAGAAGCACGTATCCGTTGAAAAGGCGGAAATGAATTTTATGGCGCAAAGGCTTACCCTACTGCTAAAGGACGGGGCGGACGAGAATGCTGTTTACTCCGACATTGTAAAAATCATAAAATCCGCAGAGCCTGATGTCGAACCGACTATTATAAATAAACATTCTCATGAGCATAATCACGATGAGAGCTACGGCGAAAATCCTTGTGAACACCGTCACAGTGATTATTCCGAGGAAATCAAAGCGCCCCAAGCCTCGTTTACCCTTATTCTTGAAGAACTTGACTGCCCCGAATGCGGAGAAAAAATCCGCTCCTACGCCGAGAAAATGAACGGCGTTGAAAAGGCGGAGCTAAACCTTATGACCAAAAAACTGAAAATAACTCTTTCCTCAACGGGAAAGGAGAGTACCGTTACTGCCGCTGTTACGGGTTTTGTAAACACAGTGGAACCCGATGTGAAGGTCATAAAGGCGGGTTCGGAATCCGTTTCCGCCAAAGCTGTCAAAAAGGAAGGAATGATTTCGGGGAGGACGGCGGCAAGGCTTGCCGTTTCGGCATTATTCTTCGCTGCGGGTATGATTTTCCGCAGCAGCAGCTATGCGCTTTTCCTCTTTCTTGCGGGCTATATTATAATAGGTCTTGATGTCGTAATAAAAGCGGCGGCTAATATTTTAAAGGGTAGGGCGTTTGATGAATGCTTTCTTATGACAATTGCGACCCTTGGCGCTTTTTTTGTGGGAGAATACCCTGAGGGTGTTGCCGTAATGTTTCTTTATCAGCTTGGGGAAATGTTCCAGAGCTATGCGGTTCGCCGTTCAAGGAACAGCATTTCCGAGCTTATGGATATACGTCCCGATTCGGCAAATGTAAAGCGCAAGGGAGAGGTTATAACCTGCTCCCCTGAAGACGTTCAAATAGGCGAGATTATCGTTATTAAGCCGGGCGAAAAAATCCCGCTTGACAGCATAGTCGTTTCGGGAAGCTCCGCCGTTGACGTTTCCGCTTTGACAGGCGAGAGCGTCCCCCGTTCCGTAAGGGAGGGCGACGAAATTCTCAGCGGATGCATTAACCTAAACGGTCTTATTGAAGCGAGGACCTCAAGGGAGTATGGCGAATCTACCGTTTCAAAAATCCTTGAGCTTGTGGAAAATTCCGCCGCAAAAAAGGCTAAAACGGAGAATTTTATTACACGCTTTGCCAAGATTTACACACCCTGCGTTGTAATCGCCGCAATACTCCTTGCGGTCGTTCCTATGATAATAAAAAGGCAATATGACCCCGATTTTCTTTACAGGGCATTATCATTCCTTGTTGTATCATGCCCATGTGCGCTTGTTATTTCCGTTCCGCTCAGCTTTTTCAGCGGAATAGGCGGAGCATCAAAAAGGGGTATTCTTGTAAAGGGCGGAATTTGCCTTGAGAACCTTGCAAAATGCGATACCGTTGTGTTTGATAAAACGGGAACTCTTACCGAAGGCGTTTTTGCGGTTTCGGAGGTAAGTCCCGTAAATATGAGTGAAGATGAGCTTGTACGCTTTGCGGCATATGCCGAGAGCGCTTCAAATCACCCTGCCGCACGCTCCATAATGAATTATTATGGGGGCAAGGTTCCCGAAAATATTGCCGCGGAGGAAATTTCGGGTAAAGGTGTAAAAGCCGTTATTGACGACAAAACCATTCTTGTGGGCAGCGCAAAGCTTATGAATGAAAATAAAATAACAGGCATTCCAAGCGTTAAAAACGGAGGAACGGTTGTGTACATCGCTGTTTGCGGAAATTATGCAGGATATATAAGAATTTCCGATAAAATAAAGGCCGATTCGAAGTCTGCTGTGGCTGCGCTGAAAAAAGCGGGAATACATACCGTTATGCTCACGGGCGACCGTATGGAGTCGGCGGAAGCCGCCGCAGCCGAGATTGGCGTTGACGAATATTCCGCAGAGCTTCTTCCCACAGATAAGGTTTCAAGCCTTGAAGGATTTATGGAAAAATCGGATATAACAGCCTTTGTCGGAGATGGAATAAACGATGCCCCTGTGCTTATGCGTGCGGATGTCGGCATTGCAATGGGGGCTATTGGTTCGGATGCGGCAATTGAAGCCGCCGATATAGTTCTGATGACTGATGAGCCATCCAAAATCAATGAAGCAATTGCGATTTCCAAAAAAACCTGCCGAATTGTCACCGAGAACATCGTTTTTGCCCTTGGAGTAAAGCTGCTTATACTTATTTTAACCGCGCTGGGCATAACATCCATGTGGATAGCCGTTTTCGGCGATGTCGGAGTAGCATTCATAGCCATCATAAACGCTATGAGGGCAAGGAATTGCGGCTTTAATAAATAAGCCGAATTTACTGTTAACACTTCCATCAAAAGGAAGTATGCTAAGGATATAACTTACGACTGATGTCCCCTTCTCGCCTGTCGGCTCGGTCGGTGCTTCTGCTTCGCAGAGGTGTCCACCGGACACCCGCACCCTCTTCAGGCGGGGGAGCATACGGTCTTTCAGTGAGGGATTGGGTCCCCACTGAAACCCCTAAGAGGCTAACGCCCCCAGTCGTTCGTTGAATGACGGGGCGATGCCCCTTATTGAAAAAAAGAGCAGCCCGATAAACGGCGCCGCTCGTTGGTTAAGGAATAACCGCCGTGTTTTGCAGACGTGGCGGTTATTTTTTATCATTATGCTTGTTCTGCAAAAAATGCAAAACGGAGCATATGTAAGGGTTCGGAAAAGGGACCGGAAGCGCCGACCACTGTTATGGACAGCTTCGGGTTGTATTCTGTCACAGAAAACAGTGCGGGTCAGGACAAAATTTGCTGTAATTCCCACTATAGCTCACGGCTGATGTCCCCGATCGTTCGTTGAATGACGTGGCAATGCCCCTATTGAACAGCTCGTCATCCCATATTGCAATTTTCGTCATTTCCGCTCAGACCACTTAATGCTTTGTTAATTTTGTATTGCAGTAAATTGCAATGAATTGATGCGCATTTTTGTAATATAATATATGGTAATCACAAAAATATTTTTGAAAGGAAACCGCCGCAAAATGAATGATTACCTTAACAAAATTATCTCCTCAGCCTGCGGAAGAATTTTGCCGAAAAGAGCAAGGCGCCGAACAAGGCTTCAAACCACCCATTTCCGCATAGCTTCGCCAAGGCTTCCGCAGGAATTTAACGGTCTGAGAATAGCCCACCTCTCCGATTTGCATAACAAAAAATACGGCGAGGGCGACATCCTCCTTTACAAACGCATTGTTTTTGAAAGACCCGACATCGTTGTTATGACCGGAGATATGATAAGCCACGGCTGTGAAAACAGGGAGGACTTCATCAAAATGGTGAATATGCTCTGCCGCAGATTTCCCGTTTACTATGTCAACGGCAATCACGAATATTCCGACATGGGCAAGGAGCTTTTCGACAAAACCGCAAAGGAGCTTTCGAATGCGGGAGCGATATGCCTTGATAATTCCTCCGTTACGCTCAAAAAGGGAAATGCGCAAATCAAAATATGCGGTCTGAGCTATCCCGCGCGCTTTTACCGCGGTGTGCGGCAATATAAGCAGAATTGGTCCGCATTTGCCCTTGAGGATATGCTTCGCTACTGCGGCGAAAAGGGCGAGGACTACACCATACTTCTTGCGCACAATCCGCTTGATTTTGACGTTCATGCGGAATGGGGAGCGGATTTATCCTTCGGCGGCCATATTCACGGCGGATTGATTCGACTGCCTATCGTTAAGGGAATAATCTCCCCCGAAAGGCGGCTTTTCCCGAAATATAAGGAGGGTGTTTATAAAAAGGGCGTCTCCCGCCTTGTTGTAAGCAGGGGTTTGGGAAGAATACGCTTTTTTAACCCTCCCGAGCTTGTTATTGCCGAGCTTCACAAAAGCAGGTAATTACTGCCTTTGCATCCATTCCATAGCAAGGCTTATCCACTCTGCGCATTCCTTATTAATGTGCGCATCGCAGTTGGCGGTTGTTTCATCACTTAGGGCGAGTCCATGCGCTCCGCTACTGAAAATATGACTTGTGAAGGGCACTTTATTCGCAGCCAGAGCCGTCGTAAACAATAATGTATTCTCAACAGGCACAAGGCTGTCATCGCAGGTGCACCATATAAATGTCGGAACAGTATCGCCGCTAACCTGCTTCTCAAGGGAAACAAGCTCCTTTAGCTTTATGTTGGAATCATCCCCGATAAGGTTCAGTATCGAGCCGTCATGCCGCTTCTCCCCCGCCGTTATAACGGGATAGGAAAGAATTTGACCGCAGGGCTTTATTTCTTCGGGGGAAACGTTCAGCGGTTCATATAGGAAAGGCTTATTCCAATGAACGCCAAGGCTTGCGGCAAGATGTCCCCCCGCAGAAAAGCCGCAGACAAAGATTTTTTCACGGTCAATCCCGAATTTATCGGAATTATCACGCACAAATTTGAACGCAGCCGCAAGCTCCGCAAGATTTGTGGGAAAAGGCTTTTTATAACAGCTGTAATTAAGAACAAACGCCGTTATATTGTGTGAAACAAACCTCATCGCAACAGGCTCGGATTCTCTGTTGGAGCAGTAATCATATCCTCCGCCAGGGCAGATTATTACAGCCCTGCGAGGGGGTCTTTCTGCGCTGTTCTCAATCCTATCAGGGACAATCGCAGTAAGAACGGCTTCGCAGCCCTCGGCGGAAACGCCGATTTTTTCGTACGGAACGTTAAGCTTGATTTTTTCGTAAAGCATAAACAAAATCCTTTCATTACATTTCAAGCGCAGCTTTAACAAGCTGCCAAAATTGCGAAGCAATTTTGCAAGCCA
>JAJQIG010000030.1 GCA_021199335.1 Oscillospiraceae bacterium
CGTTCAACTTCATTTGTGATAATTTTTGGCGGCATTGTGCGGTGTTGCCTTAAATTAACCTTTTGGGAGAATGGAGCGGCAATCGCTATGATGAACAAAATTTTTGCGGCAATGATAATTCTGTCGGTAATTTGCGGAATGGCGACGGGGAGGGCTGCCGAGCTGTCGGATGCCGCAATAAATTCCTGCGTTGAAGCGGTTGAGCTTTTCATCTATCTTATCGGCGGAATGTGTATGTGGGGAGGGTTAATGCGCATTGCCGAAAAATCGAAGCTCACCGATAAAATTGCCCTTGCGTTTCGTCCGCTTGCAAGGCTTATCTTCAAAAATCTTGACCTTAACGGAAAGGCTTTTCATGCTATCTGCCTTAATGTTACAGCAAATATGCTTGGCCTTGGCAATGCTGCGACCCCTCTTGGAATTGAAGCTATGAAAGCCCTTGAAAGGGAGGAGAAAACCGACGGCACGGCAAGCCGCAGCATGGTTGTTTTCACCGTCCTTAACACGGCTTCAATAACTCTTATTCCGACAACGGCGGCATCGCTTCGTTCAAAGCACGGTTCGGCTGCGCCTATGGAAATTCTTCCGTGCGTGCTTATAACCTCCGCAGCTGCGCTTGCGGTCGGGCTTACTCTTGCGATAGTCCTTGACAAAGCCGTAAAGCCCGCCGCCCTAAAGCCGCCGCAGAGAGAGGGCTTCAGCGCAAAGCGTGGGGTGAAAAGCCGATGACGAACCTTGTCATTCCGATTTTTATAGGCTTTATAATACTTTACGGCTGTATAAAAAGGGTAAACGTCTTTGATGAATTTCTTGGCGGCGCAGAGGAAAACCTTAAAACGGGGATTGAAATTCTTCCCTCGCTTATTGCAATGATAACCGCCATAGGAATGCTTAAGGCATCGGGGGCAATGGAGCTTATTGCTGAGCTGCTTTCACCGATTACAAGCCTTCTTGGGTTTCCCGAGGAGTGCTTGCCGCTGGCATTAATGCGGCCCGTATCGGGGAGCGGTGCGCTTGCGATGTTTGAAAGCATCCTTGGGGAGGTTTCTCCCGACAGCTTTGCGGGGAGGACGGCAAGCGTAATTCTCGGCTCAACCGAAACAACCTTTTACACGCTCGCCGTTTATTACGGAGCAACCAAAATAAAGGACACAAGGCATTCACTCGTTTCATCGCTTTCCGCAGATTTAACGGGATTTATTTTCAGCGTACTTACCGTAAGGCTGTTTTTCGGGTAAAAACCATGCCGAGGGTCAGCTGAATGCAGGGAAAATCCGCATAATTTCGGTATGTTCGGTTATCCTATTTGAAAAGGTGCCGTTTAATCGGCATATTCCAAGGAGGTTATTGCTATAATGTCAAAAAAGCCTATTATCGAACAGATTATCGGACGTGAAATTATTGATTCAAGAGGAAATCCGACCGTTGAAGCGGAGGTTATTCTTTCGGACGGAACATCGGGCAGGGGAGCTGCCCCCAGCGGGGCTTCAACAGGGGCGTTTGAAGCGCATGAGCTTCGTGACGGCGATGAAAGCCGCTTCCTGGGCAGGGGAGTTTCAAAGGCTGTTGGGAATATTAACAATACAATCAATATGGCTTTGAAGGGGTTGGACGCTTACGACACGGCTCTTGTGGACAGCTCGCTTATAAAAGCGGACGGAACAGAGAATAAAAGCAAGCTTGGAGCTAATGCGATTCTTGCGGTTTCCCTTGCTTCGGCAAAGGCGGCGGCAAATTTTTACGGTTTACCGCTTTATCGCTTTATTGGCGGAATAGACGGAGTAACCCTGCCTATGCCGATGATGAACATCCTTAACGGAGGAGCGCACGCCGCAAACAATCTTGATGTTCAGGAATTTATGATTATCCCGAAAAGTGCGGAAACCTTTCATGACGGACTGCGCCGCTGTACCGAGGTTTATCACCGCCTTGCGGCAATCCTTAAGCAAAAGGGGCTTTCGGCAGGCGTAGGCGATGAGGGCGGATTTGCCCCCGACTTATCGGGCGAAGCGGAGGCTATCGAGCTTATTCTTGAGGCTGTTGAAAGGGCAGGGTATCATCCCCGTGAGGATTTTGTAATCGCCCTTGACGCTGCGGCAAGCGAATGGAAGTCTGATTCATCCGACTATTTTTTGCCGAAAAAGAAATCCTCACGAACAACCGATGAGCTTATCGCAGAATGGAAAGGACTATGCGAACGTTACCCCATCGTTTCCATTGAAGATCCGCTTGATGAGGAGGACTGGGACGGATGGAAGAAGATAACGGCAGAGCTTGGGGATAAAATTCAGCTTGTCGGGGACGACCTTTTTGTAACCAATCCGACACGTCTGAAAAAGGGCATAGACAATTCCTGCGGAAACGCAATTTTAATTAAGCTTAACCAGATAGGAACACTTACCGAAACGCTTTCGGCAATCCGCCTTGCGCAGAAAAACGGCTACAAGGCTGTAGTTTCGCATCGAAGCGGAGAAACCGAGGACACCTTCATCGCCGACCTTGCCGTTGCCGTTAACGCAGGTCAGATTAAAACGGGAGCGCCCTGCCGAAGTGAGCGTACAGCAAAATATAACCGCCTTATCCGCATTGAGGAGGAGCTTAACAGGGGAGGAAGAATAAAGTGATAATGGACTATATATGGGCATTTGTCATCGGCGGACTTTTTTGCGCTGTCGGACAGGTTCTTATCGATTATACAAAGCTCACGCCCGCAAGAATTCTTACGGCATATGTTGTTGCGGGGGTAATCCTCGGCGCATTCGGGTGGTATAAGCCGCTTGTTGACTTTGCGGGAGCGGGAGCAAGCGTGCCGCTTACGGGCTTCGGAAACGTCCTTGTTGAAGGTGTAAAAAAAGCCGTTGATGAGAACGGCTTTCTGGGAGTATTCACGGGCGGTTTGACGGGAGCTGCGGGGGGAATAACGGCGGCAATGATTTTTGCCCTTTGCGTTGCTCTTATCTTTAAATCAAAGGAAAAATAACCAACGACTGATGTCCCCCGTCTCTTCAGGCGGGGGGAGCATATGGGGGACCCGGTCCCCCACTGAATAAAGCCACCGGTCGTTCGTTAAATGACGAGGGCAATGTCCCTTATTGAACCTCTCATAAAAAACTGCCGCACATTATGCTTTGTGCGGCAGCTGCTTTTTACATAAAACTATTGTGTCCCTCGGGCAGTCGTCGTCTGAGCCGCTTCGCCGACTGCGGGCGTGGAAGCGGTTGATGCCGATTCGGTAGCTTTGGAGGAAATTACAGCGGTTTCCTGCGATTTTGCGGCGTTTTCGCTCGCAGGTGCCGTCTGACCGCTTGTTACGGAGGAAATTTCCGTTTCCTCTTCGGTGGCTATCGTTGTGGTGATAGTGCCCATATCAGATTCATAAAGCCGCTCTATTCCCGAAATAAGTGAGGAGGTGTTCGCCGCAAAGCAGTTGTTGATGAAAAGCACATCCGTTGCGCCGATACGTTTTATGTAATCAACCGCATTAGCGCCGAAATAGCGTATATCGATAACATATATTTCCTCAAAATTATTGACAAGATAGGGAATGAATGCGTTGCCGTAGGATTCCTTGAAAACAACAATTTTTCTACCGTTTTTTACATTGGTCGAAACCTTGAGATGAAGCGCGTCCGCACCGAGGAACATTCCGTAGCAGTTGCTGCCCTCCACATATTCATGGAAAAGCGCACCCGTTCCGCTCGGAGCAAGCGTTGCGTAATTGTAGTTTGTGACGGTGTATTCAACATTGTTCGGAAGGAAATAATGGAACTCATCGGGCGAATTAAGCAGGGTAACATCATTTGTGTAGCCGTAAAGAGAGCCTACGAAGCCCGTTTTCACCTTTTCGGTATAGTCATCAATGGGGGCGTACTCCATTCCGAGGGTGTCCATAAAGGCGGTGTAGGCATAGTAAGCGCCGAGGGGCGTCCAGTGATGGTCCGTGCGGAAGTAGATGTATTCGTCCGTATGCTCCGCAATGGCGGAATAAGCATCAATGCCCGTTACTCCATCGGCAAGGCTTGAGTAAATGTAATCTATCGCATCCTTTTCGGAGGAGGAATACTTGCTGAAGCGTGAGGGAAGATAAAATTCCGCCGATGTGGGAACAACCATATCCCATATGTTAACGCTCTCGCCCAGTGCCTCATGGTATTCATTTATAATGTCGGCATAGCGCTTTCCCTGCGTTTTGTTTCCTCCGAAAAGCATAATTCCCGCACTTTCGCCGTACATTTTGACGCCGTCAACAACAATTCCGTTGTTGGAAAAGTCGGCAATATTAAGCTCTTCACTGTCCGTTTCGGATGCGGCTGTTTCCGATGCGGCGGTTACAGTCTCACTGACGATTGAGGTTTCGCTGTTTTCATCTGTAACAACGGAGGATATGACAGATGTAACCGTCAGCTCCTCACTCTCGATTGGCGTGCCGTCGTCGTCTGCGACAACCTCAACTGAGCCGTAGAAAACGGGTGCGCTTATGCCCTTCGCTTTTTTCAGGTATGCGCTTATGCCCACCAATTTTTCTCTAAAGGGAACGGTGTCGGAGAAATATTGTGAAAATCCGCTTGTATATTCTCCGCTGAAAAATGATTCAATGCTGAACACAGGCTTTTCCGTGAGGTTACGTTTCTCAATTTCCGACACGGTGGGCCTTTCCATAAAAACCATACAAACCGAAACCGCAAGAACTGCCGCCGCAAATACAGCAAGACTTATTTTGCTGTAAATATTAACGTTTCTCTTGTAATTCTTAGCCGCTTTAATCTGCTTTTTAAGCTCCGAATTAAAGTAAGGCTCGGTTGAATTTGAGTTTTGGTATTCGATATTGCTTTTCATTCGGCTTGCTCCTTAAAATCTGAAATAAAGAAAAGGGTTGTAGGTCTGCCCAACAAGCATAAGCGATGATACGGTAAGCAGCGCCGCAGTCATAACCGTTCGGACACATTTTATCGCAGTGAAAGCGGCGGTTGATTTGCGCTCCGCTTTTTGCAGCTTATCCGAAACAAATCTGCAAACAGGCGCGCTGAGTATTACCGCTGCCGCAATAAGGTAAATATTGTTGAGAAGCGCAGACCTTGTAAGCTCATCCGCAAGGGGAACTCCGATGCCGAACATTGCTTTAAGGCAGCTCCCAAGCTGACCCATATCGGTGAAATAGAACACCGCCCAACCGATTAAAATTACAAATAAGCCGTAAATGTGGGAAAATACAGCGGGAATCTTTTCAAGAAATTTGAGAAGAAAAAGCTTTTCAAGAATTATCAGCAGTCCGAAGTCGCAGCCCCACACGATAAAATTCAGGCTTGCGCCGTGCCATAATCCTGTGAGAAACCACACTACAGCAAGGTTGAAATACATATGCCTGCGGTTTCCGCCCATCGGAATGTAAACATAGTCACGGAAGAATGAGCCGAGCGAAATATGCCATCTGCGCCAAAACTCGGTTGCGGAGCGTGATATGTAGGGGTAGTTAAAGTTTTCGGGGAAATGGAAGCCGAACATTAATCCCAAACCGATTGCCATGTCGGAATATCCTGAAAAATCATAATAAATCTGAAGCGCAAACATCGCTATTCCGAACCATGCCGCCGCCGTTGATGAGGGCGCATTCTCAAATGTGAGCGATGAGGAGGCAAGCTCGCCCATCGAATTTGCAATAATGACCTTTTTTGCCAGACCGCAGCAAAAGCGGATAAAGCCCCTGTTTATTTCCTCAAGGTTTACCCTGCGTTCGTCAATCTCATCCGCAACGCTTTCATAGCGAACAATCGGGCCCGCAACAAGCTGAAAGAACATCGAAACATAGAGCAGGAAGCTAAGAAAAGAGCGCTGAACCCTGACCCTTCCCCTGTAAACATCAACGGTGTAGGAAATAGTTTGAAATGTGTAGAATGAAATTCCTATCGGCAGGGAAAACTGCGGCGCTTTGAGGGAGAGATTTGTGACCGCATTAATGCATTCAATTATAAATCCGCTGTATTTAAATAAAATAAGTATGCCGAGATTAACTGCAAGGGAGCTTATAACGCCTAATATCGCCTTGCCGTTGTTTTTCCTTTTGCAAAAATCTATAAACAGACCGTTGAAGTAATCAACGACTGCGCTTAAAACAAGCAGAATTACCCACACAGGCTCGCCCCATGCGTAAAAAATCAGCGAAGCGGCGGCGAGCACAGCGTTTCTGCCCGTCCGACTTCGAACCGAGTAGTAGAAAATCAGGCAGACAGGCAGAAAAATATATACGAAGAATAGATCCGAAAAAACCACTTAAAAGTCTCCTTAATCTGAATTTATGTCACTTTTTAAGCTTAGTTTCTTCCGCATCGATTATGCTCATAAGCTCCTCAAGGGTCTTGCTGCTTCTGTTTTTCTTGACAGGGGCAATGGTTTCCTTGGGAACAGCCGCATTTTCGGGGATAGTTGAAACGGATTTTTCATCGGCGGGGATTGCTTCGGGGGCAGGCTTGTCGCTGTTCTTCTCAAAATATGCCTTAACGCTCTCATCGAAGCTGCTTTTGCCGTTTGACGAAGCCGCCTCCTCCTGGATATTGACAAGGCTGTCGGGGATAACGTTGCTGAGATGGGGGGTAAAGACGACCCTTTCCTCATCGGAGGAGTTAAGCGAGCTGTTTGTTTTCGGGGTGAAGCCTTCGGTTACTCTGGGCTCGATTTTGGTTGGCCTGCTTATGTATGAAGGGTTGCTGCCCGATGATGCCCTTGCGGATGCGCCGATTGCGGAGAGCTGTTTGGATGCGGAATTTATGCCTGAATTATCCTCGGCAGGGCTTTTCTCCGCCGCTCTGTAGGCTGCCTTTCCGCTGCTGTCTATGGTAAGCTCCGCTTTTGATTTCAATTCATCCTCATGGGAGTCATAGCCGCCTACCTTGGGAAGCTCACGGCGAACGGGCGTAGCCTTGTCCGTAACGTCCTCGGAAAATTTCGGCTCGGTAAAGGTAACGGCGGGCGTTGAATTCCTCTTGTCGGAGAAGATAACATCGTCAAAATCGTCAAGCGAGGAGGCTTCACGTTCAAGCTCCCTTATGTTCCGTATCCGCACAACCTGAATGATAATTATTATTGCAAGGGGGATTACCACGGCTATAACAATGCCCGGGACGGATGTTGCGAAATCAAGGAATTTTCCGAATGATTCAAGCTGCCACACAGCCTTTGCTATAACATCCTCGCTGCTTACACGGAAGGTTTCGTTTGCGGGCGCAGTGTCAAATTTGACTATGTAATAGGTTTCGTCATCCTCTTGGGTTATCTCGGTAACTCTTATAAGGGCGGTGTATTCGCCGATGTTGCACAGAATAACGCTGTTTTCCTTGATATTCGGGATTTCCGATTTTTTCGCAATAATGACGGTATTAACGGGAATTTCGGGAATCATATTGACAGCGCGGGTCTTGTAGAAGCTGTACCCGAATATGCTTGTTGATTTATTGTCGCTGTGGAAAACAACGTTGCAGAAAATCATTCCCGCGATTATGATGATAAGCAAAATGACAACAATTACCTCAACAACGAAAAAAGCCGAGCTTTTTTCCTTTTCTTTGAATGCTTTCGATGACATATATTAAACCTCCGATTCCGAGCGTTTATGTTAATTCCTTTAAAATTTTATTAAAAAATGCCTTTTTATGCCATAGCATTGTATATATTCCAAACACTGCAGCATAGAAACATTATAACATATAAATCACTAAATTACAAATAAAAAATAGAATAAATCAATATTTTTTTGGCGGTAAGGAAATTCTCGGTCAATTTTTGCATGGATTTTACCTTGTCTGTTGATTTGATGCCAAATTTTGCCCTGAGCATATGCAGGTTTATTCTGAAAATTCTAATGAAAAATTGCAAAACAAAAGCCCTGCAAACAAAATTTGCAGGGCTTTTATGGCGGAGAAGGAGGGATTCGAACCCTCGATGTGCTATCAACACATACACGAGTTCCAGTCGTGCGCCATAAACCGGGCTAGGCGACTTCTCCATGCCGCTTCTGTCAACCGACTTATTTATTATATCAAACCTCCGCTGAAATGTCAATAGCTTTTTCAAAAAAATTTTCTTCCAATGGAAAAAAAGAAGCTTTTCTCTCCTAATTCCTGTCTTTTTATGCAAAACCTTTCCATTCGCTGCTGCCCACACGCATAAAAAGCCCCTCAGCGCAGGGCGAAGGCTTTTACTTGTGCCATCTGCTCCGAGGGGTAAGCGCAGCATTAACGAACTGCGCCCGTTTTCGCTCTTTTATTTTCAGCTAAGCTCGTTAAGAAGATCCTGATAGAGTCCGTCATAGTCGGTATTGCCTTCCTTGATGAAAGCAATAGCGGCTCTTGGGTGGCGGTTAAGTGCGCCTGTCATCATATAAGGCGTATCATAGCCCCATACGGAACCCTTTGCCTTCTCCTCAGCTATATATTTTTCAACAAACTTGAGCGCGGGAGAGAGCTTGTAGTTCGGGTTCTTGAGGAAACTGAGCATCTGCTCCATGTAGCAGTTGCCTGCGCCTCTGCCCATGCCGCTCATTGTAGCGTCGGCATAGCTTGCTCCGTAAGCGATACCCTCGATTGTATTCGCAAATGCAAGCTGCTGGTTGTTATGCATATGAACGCCAACCTTTTTGCCCTTTGCTTCAGCGGCTTCGCAGTACATTTTTGTAAGCTCCCTAACCTGTTCGGGATAAAGCGAACCATAGCTGTCAACGAGGTAAATAACGTCAACGGGGCTTTCAACGGCAAGCTCAATGGACTTCTTTACATCCTCATCCTTGCTTGCGGAAATTGCCATAATGTTAATGGTTGTTTCGTAGCCGAGGTCATGGCAATAATCAATCATTTCAAGCGCGCCGGGCATCTGGTGAGTATAAGTAGCGATACGGATTGTATCGATTACGCTTTCATCGCTGGGGATAATGTCCTTTTTGAAATCACAGCGTCCGACATCAGCCATAACGGTGAGCTTAAGGTCGGTATTATTATCGCCGACAATCGCCCTTATATCCTCCTCATCGCAGAACTTCCACTTTCCGAAAGCATTTACATCGAAAAGCTCCTTTGATGCTTTATAACCAAATTCCATATACTCAACGCCCGCTTTAACATTCGTTTCATAGAGCGTTTTTACAAATTCATCCGAGAAGCGGAAATCGTTAACCAATCCTCCATCTCTGATAGTTGCGTCAAGCAGCTTAATATCGGGCCTGTAAGAAATTAAATCTCCCTTTTTGTCTGACATAATAAACATCCTTTCCTAATTCAAATGCGTACTTTTAAAGCATCACCGACATAAATTTAGTGCTTTACTGTTTTTATGCTTTGATGTGCTAAATCACGTTATGTATTATACCACTTTAATTTCAATTTGTCAATAGCTATGCAAAAAATTTTTATCAAGGTCGGCACGGACATTCAAGCGCAGCTTTAACAAGCTGCCAAAATTGCGAAGCAATTTTGCAAGCCA
>JAJQIG010000008.1 GCA_021199335.1 Oscillospiraceae bacterium
GCCGAAGCCCCGAAAATAAAGAAACCGCCCAGAAACGGCGGTTTTACGGCACTTTCATTATCGTGTTTTTGTATCAATCTGATTATGGTTTTGTCTAAAAAGCTAATTTCCCCCAATTTTTCTTGAAATGCCGCAACCTTTTCCGCAATGGTTTTCGGCTGTTTATAGGTCTTTATCTGAGCAAGCTCCGCCTTTAAATCGTCTAAGAAAAGCGGGTCGATAACCTTATGTATATTCTCGATTGAGGTGTAATGCATACCGCCCGAACGTCTTGTTTCGGGGTTCAAGGTGGACTCAAAAACTGCGCCGAAGATTGTAGGGCTTATCTCCGACCAGTCAAAGCCTTCGCTTGCGTTCTTTATAAGAAGATTTACAATTTCCTCGGTAAATTTCGGTATTTCGATATTTTCATCAGCAAAAAGTCCGCCGTTTACATAGGGAAACGCAAGCAGCTCTTCATCGAGATAAGGGTCACGCTCGCTTTCCTTGGTGTCAAGAATTCTGAACAGCTCAATCAGCTTGGAGCGAACTTCGCTTGCCCCGAACCTCTGCAAATACCGACCGAACATTTCGTGGGAACCAAACACTCCCGCATCCTCCGCATACAGACAGAACACAAGCCTTACGCAAAGCATATTCAGCGACCGCAGTGTTTCGGGATTTTCGGGGTTTTTGTACTGCTTCAAAATCGCATCGTACAGCTTACCCACAAGCTCGCCTGCTTTGAGGGAAATTTCCATCTCCCTTTTAAGGTTTTCATTTCCCTTTTCAACCAAAAACTGCAGACGATAATAATCCTTTGCAAGGTCTTTCAGGAAAATCTGCTCCGGCTCACCGTTGGGCTTTTCCATATCATAAACCAAAAACTCCTCGAAGCTGCAGGTAACTATCCAGCGAGGGCGTTTTGAATAGGGCAGCTCGGCGGCATAACGCTTCGCCTGTTGGAATGGTGTAAGAAGAGTGCCGTCCGACTGCTTTATTGCCGCCTTAAGGTTTTTTCCAATGCTTTTTTGTTCAATCATAACGTGGGTTGACTCAATATACCCGTCAATAAATGAAGTATGGTCAAGCTGCACCTGATCCTCAAAGCTGATAAACTCCGCTATATTGTCCACACCGTAAACCTTTGTAAGAAGGTCAATCCAGAACTTCTGGGATTCGCCCTTTTCGTAGCCCTTGCCCTTCCAGCGCTCCGCAAACTCCTTTGCCGCTTTTTTCTGTTCCTTTTCGGTCATACTATCGCCCCCGATTTATTTGGGTAAAATCACTATCATTATTTTACCATAAAGCGATAAAATAGTCAATCATTCAGGAAAAAATGCGAAATAAGTTAGGCACTTTTGTGAAATATATGTTGCAGTGTATTACAGCTGCTCGGTTGATTCTTATGGTGTCCCGTTTGGATTGTTACACCAAAGTTCGTTGGAATCGGCATAAAAAAATCCTCCCCGATTGCACTCGGAGAGGATTTTGCATAAACAATTCGCTAATGTCCAAATAAAGACCAATTTGATAACTTGATTGCCCCAAACCGCATAAATACGCTGTTTGTAAGGGCTGAAATTATCTCTTTGAGAACTGAGGAGCGCGACGAGCGGCCTTTAAGCCGTACTTCTTTCTTTCCTTCATTCTCGGGTCACGAGTAAGGAAGCCTGCCTTTTTGAGTACAGGACGAAGCTCTGCATCGTACTGGAGAAGCGCCCTGGAAAGGCCATGACGGATTGCGCCCGCCTGACCTGTTACGCCGCCGCCTGCTACTGTGCAGACTATATCAAACTTTTCAGCATTATCGGTAAGAACAAGGGGCTGTCTTACGATAAGCTTGAGTGTTTCAAGACCGAAATAGTCGTCAATGGTTCTGCCATTGATTGTAACGTTACCGCTGCCGGCATATACTCTTACTCTTGCAACGGAGCTTTTTCTTCTGCCTGTGCCGTAAAAATATGGCTGTTTTGATTCGTACATCTATGCTTCCTCCTTATATCTCATAATTTTCGGGCTTCTGAGCTGCATTATTATGCTCAGGGCCGGCATAGGTTCTGAGCCTTGTAAGAGCTGCTCTTCCCAGTGTATTGTTAGGAAGCATTCCATTTACAGCAATTTCCATTGCCCTTTCGGGGTTATTCTTCATCATATCGCTGTACTTGATTTCCTTGAGTCCGCCAATCCAGCCGGTGTGCCACTTATAGGTTTTCTGCTCAAGCTTCTTTCCTGTAAGGATTGCCTTGGAGCAATTGATGATAATTACGTGATCTCCGCAATCCGCATGGGGAGCGAAGGTAGGCTTGTTTTTACCTCTGAGAATTGACGCTGCGGCAGCTGCTACTCTTCCGAGGGGCTTATCCGCTGCATCAATAACATACCACTTACGGCTGATTTCATTAGCCTTAGGCATATAAGTTGACATATTCATTCTCCTTTATATAATAGTATGATTCCTGCCCGACGACCAATCACTCATGTAGGCAACTCCTCATACACTCTGATATCCGTCCGACACAACATTTAGTATTATACACTTTGGAAATGTCGTTGTCAATAGTCATTTTGCTGAATTTTTAAAATATATCCCCCAATCTCTTGAAATCTCTCTGTTTTTCTTGTTTTCTCTACGATTCTCAGGTTTCATTTTATTTTTTTGAAAAAATAATTCGCCTTAACTACTGCGAATTTGCCGAAAAATCTTACTGCCGTCACTTTTTTTGGATTATCCTATTGACATAAGCGTTCAAGAGGTGTATAATTACCTTAGTTATATTTGGCTTTGTTTGGAGCGAGATTTATGAATACTATAGTTGCGGTACTTGTGGCTGTCTTTGGTTTTATATTTTTTGCACGCTTTGGTTATTATTTTAACTTAGGCTATTATTTCCCTTGCAAGAAAAAATATTTTGCCGAAAACGGTGTTGTGTTACGATGTACCCTATAGTTTGTTTCACTGTCTGCGGCATTTTTGTCACAGGCTTTTTTATTTTGTTAAAATTCGGAAAGGACACTTTAATTATGAACGTAAAAAAAGCATTTGCTGTTTTGCTGTGCTGCGGAGCTGTTCTGCAGCTGTCGGGCTGTTCTCTTTTCGGCGGAGATGAGGGAAGTTCCGAGGCTGTTGGTGACAGCGAGCTTCTGTCGCAGATTGAATCCCTACAGAATGAGGTTTCTTCCCTTAAAGAGGAAACAGTGCCGAATATCGGTTATCGAGATAAATCCGATTACCTGCTCGGCAAGGACAACCCTGCCGTAAGCGAGGCGGTTGAAGAAAAAGAAAAGGCTATGGCTGAGCTGCCTGCCACCATTACAATCAAGGGAACGGAATACAGCACCGACCTTACTTCACTCACCCTCAGCAATATGGATCTTACCGATGACGATATAAAAGAGCTTAAATATATGGTAAATCTGACCGAGCTTCAAATTTACCAAAACAAAATCACCGACCTTTCCCCGCTCAAAGGACTTACGAGCCTAAAGAATCTTTCTCTTTTCAAAAACGAAATAAGCGACCTTACCCCTATTGCGGGACTTGTCGGACTTGAAAGCCTTTATCTTCGTTCAAACAATATAACCGATATATCCCCCATTGACGGACTTGTTAACCTTAAATCGCTGGATTTGTCCGAGAATAATATCGAGGACATTACCCCGCTTGCCGAAATGCGGGAAATTACGCTTCTGCGAATCAATGACAACAACATTTCAAACATATCCGCACTCGGTTCAATGTCAGGTATGCAGCGTTTGCATATGCAGAACAACAGAATTTCCGATATTACGCCCGTTATAAATATGGTTGAACTGAATGAGCTTTACATGCAAAACAATGCCATTGAATCCATAGAGCCAATAATGTCGCTCACTTCGATTGAGTGGCTTCGCATCGGGGATAATCCCATTTCAAGCGTAAGGCCCGCAGCGTCGCTTACTGCGCTGAAAAAGCTCTATATGGAGAACATAACCGTTGACGATGAAACAATGGCATATCTCAAGGAGCAGCTTCCCGACTGCACATTTGTAACGTGATAAATATTATTTTCGGAGGAAAAAAACAATGATTATTATTCTTAAAAAGGATGCCAAGGCGGAGTCCGTAAAAAGGCTTGAAGAAATTCTTGAAAAGAAAGGCATTTCCACCAACCGCATTCAAGGTGTAAACCAAAACATTATCGGTCTTATCGGAGATACCTCCGTTATTGACATGAGCAACCTCTATGCGCAGGACTGCGTTGAAGAAATCAAAAGAGTTCAGGAGCCTTACAAAAAGGCTAATCGCAAATTTCACCCCGACAATAGCGTTATCGAAGCGGGCGGCGTGAAAATCGGCGATGGCTCCCTCCAGATTATTGCAGGGCCTTGCTCGGTTGAAAGTGAAAGCCAAATTCTCACAACAGCTGTTGCCTGCAAAGAAGCGGGTGCGACAATGCTCCGCGGCGGAGCGTTCAAGCCGAGAACATCCCCCTATTCTTTCCAAGGATTAAGGGAGGAGGGAATAAAGCTTCTCCTTAAAGCAAAGGCTGAAACGGGGCTTCCCATTGTTACGGAAATCATGAGCCAGTCAGATATTGACCTTTTCGCCGATATTGACGTTATCCAAGTAGGCGCAAGAAATATGCAGAATTTCGAGCTTCTCAAAGCTCTCGGAAAAACGGATAAGCCCATTCTCCTTAAAAGAGGACTTTCAAGCACTCTTGAAGAAACGCTTATGTCGGCGGAATATATTATGTCTGAGGGAAATATGAATGTAATTCTCTGTGAAAGAGGTATTCGTACCTTTGAAACAATGACAAGGAACACCTTTGACCTTTCCGCAATTCCTCTTCTTAAACAAAAATCGCACCTCCCAATTTGCGCCGACCCATCCCATGCAACGGGTATGGTTTCCCTTATTGAACCTATGTCGCTCGCTGCGGTTGCGGCGGGAACGGACGCCCTTGAAATTGAGGTTCATAACGACCCCAAAAGCGCCCTTTCGGACGGCGGTCAGCAGCTTACCCCTGCAATGTTTACGGATGTTATGAAAAAAATAACAGGGCTTTGCAATTATTTCGGAAGAAAAATCGGCTAAGGGAGTTGTGCCTCATGGAATACAAAAGAATAAGCGTAAGCGCTTCGGGAAGCTATGAAATTGTTATCGGAAATGATTTGCTCGGCAAAACAGCGGATTATGTAAAATCTGTTGCGAAAACTCAAACCTTTGCCGTTATAACCGATGACACGGTTGACTCTTTCTACGGTGAAAAGGTCTGCCAAAGTCTTTCCGCAGCGGGCTGCAATATCTGCAAGTATGTTTTTCCTCATGGCGAAGAGTCAAAATGCTCCGATACCCTAATGAAAATATACAGCTTTCTCTGCCAAAACCACATTTCAAGAACCGATTGCCTTATAGCTCTCGGCGGAGGAGTTGTCGGAGATATAACGGGTTACGCCGCCGCAACATTTTTGAGGGGACTTGACTTTATTCAGATTCCGACGACCCTGCTCGCACAGGTTGATTCCTCGGTCGGCGGAAAGACAGCGATAGATATTCCCGAAGGCAAAAACCTTGTCGGGGCATTCAAGCAGCCAAGGCTTGTCCTTTGCGATACAGACACACTTAATACCCTCCCCGAGGAATTTATTATAGACGGAATGGGCGAGGTTGTAAAATACGGAATGATTAAATCCGCTCCCCTATTTGAGCTTCTTGAAACAAGAACCCTTGGCGATATAAAGGAAATTGCCGAAAGCATTATAGAACAGTGCGTTTCCATAAAGCGTGATGTCGTTGAAGCGGATGAGTTTGACAAGGGCGAAAGAATGCTCCTTAACTTTGGACACACCCTTGCGCACTCAATTGAACAATACTATAACTACACGGGAATTACCCACGGAAAAGCCGTTGCCGCAGGTATGCGCATGATTACCGATATTGCCGAGAAAAAGGGTTATTCCGAAAGCGGGCTCTGCGACCGTCTTACCGCCTGCCTTGAACGTTACAAACTAAATGTCCGTGTTGAACCCACTGTGCCGCAGCTTGCGAACGCCTGCCTTAACGACAAGAAACGTACAAGCGGCAGCATAAGCATTGTTATATGCAGCGAAGTTGGAAAATCCCGCACCGTAAAGATGCCGGTGGATGATTTCCTTAAATTTCTAACTGAGGAGTGAATCTGAATGAATGTCAAAATCGTACCCTCAAAGCTGATAGGCAGAGTTACCGCACCATCCTCAAAAAGTTTTTCCCACAGAATGATTATCGCCGCAGCCCTTGCCGACGGTATTTCCGAAATAAGCAACATCAATCCCTCGGAGGACATTGACGCAACCGTTGACGCTATGTGCGCTTTGGGCGCCAAAATTGCCAATGACGGAAGTACCTACACCGTCAAGGGGATAGGAAAGCCCGCCGAAAAGGCGGTTATAAACTGCCGTGAGAGCGGTTCTACCATGAGGTTTGTTATACCCGTTGCCGCGGCTCTCGGCTGTAATACCGAATTTAACGGGTATGGCAAGCTGCCGACAAGGCCCATTACCCCTTATAAGCGTGAAATGTCGCAAAAAGGCATTGTCTTTAACCACACCGAAGGAATTATGCCATTCAGCATTTCGGGTAAGCTTTTGGGCGGAGAATATCGTCTCGAAGGCGATGTTTCCTCACAATTTATTACGGGACTTCTTTACGCCCTCCCGTTATGCGCCGAGGACAGCTCCGTTGTACTTACTTCAAAGCTTGAATCTAAGCCATATGCGGACATGACTGTTGCCACCTTAAAGCAGTTCGGCATAGAAATTTCCGAAAGCACAGGCTCGGATGGGTTTCCCGTTTACAATATTAAAGGAAACCAACGCTGCAAATCCGTTAACTGCTCCGTTGAGGGGGATTATTCACAGGCGGCATTCTTTTTTGCCGCAAATGCCTTGGGTTCGGAGCTTTCAATTTTAAATCTTAACGAAAAATCTGTTCAGGGAGATAAAAAAATCCTTGAAATTATACAAAATATGAGTTATAATGATAGTGGTTGCGGAAATTATAATCCATTTACGGTTGATGCTTCGGATATTCCCGACCTCGTTCCTATTTTAACCGTTCTCGGCTGCTTTACCCGATCCAAAAGCCGAATTGTCAATGCGAAAAGGCTCAAGATAAAGGAAAGCAACCGACTTAAAGCAATTGCCGATGCATTAAACGCAATCGGCGGAAACGTAGTCTGCGGCGATGATTTCCTTGAAATAAATCCTGTAGAACGCTTTAAGGGCGGCTTCATCAACGGCTGCAATGACCACAGAATCGTTATGGCTTCAGCCATAGCCTCAACCGCAGCGGATGGGGTTGTATGCATTTCCGACTGCGATGCTGTTTCAAAAAGCTATCCCGATTTTTGGCAGGATTTTAAGGCGCTGGGCGGAAATATTGAATTTTACGAATAAAACCCACTTATCGAAAGGACTGAAATGGAAAAAATGTCTTCATTCTGGAACCACAATATTTCAATATCTATTTTCGGAGAATCACATGGCCCCGCTATCGGTGTAGTGATTGACAATCTCCCATCGGGTGAGCATATTGACCTTGAGGAGCTGCGTAATTTTATGGCAAGGCGCGCCCCCAAAAAGGATGCCACTTCAACCCAGAGGAATGAAAAGGATATGCCCAATATCATGTCGGGCGTTTATAACGGCTACACTACGGGGACTCCCCTTGCAGCTTTTATCAGCAACACAGACCAGCATTCCCAGGATTACGGGAACATCTCCAAGCTCGCTCGTCCCGGTCACGCCGATTACACGGGCGCATTGAGATACAAGGGTTTCAACGATGTGCGCGGCGGCGGCCATTTCTCGGGAAGATTAACAGCTCCCCTCTGCTTTGCGGGGGCAATCTGCGGTCAAATTCTCGAAAGGCGAGGCATTTATACAGGCACACATATTCAGCAGATACACAACATTAAGGATACCAAATTTAATCCATGCTCAATCTCAAGAGAACAGATTATTGCGCTCCGCCACAAGAAATTCCCCACAATCAGCGACAAAAAGGGAGAAGCAATGTATAACGACATTGCCGAAGCAAGGAACGCCCTTGACAGCCTTGGCGGAATTGTTGAATGCGCGGTAACAAATGTCCCTGCGGGCATAGGTTCTCCCATGTTTGAGGGACTTGAAAACAGCATTTCTCAGCTTGTTTTCGGTATTCCCGCAACAAAGGGTATAGAGTTCGGCGCGGGCTTTCAGGTTGCGACTATGCTCGGTAGCCAGAACAATGATGAATTTTATGTGAATGAAGTCGGTCATGTTATGACAAAGACGAACAATCACGGCGGCATTTTGGGCGGAATTTCCTCGGGTATGCCCATCATATTCCGTGTGGCATTCAAGCCAACTCCCTCCATTGCGCAGCCGCAGGAAACAATAGATTACAGCAATCTTACTAACGGCGTTATCGAAATAAAGGGCAGGCACGATCCATGTGTTGTTCCCCGTGCGGTTCCGTGCGTTGAGGCTGCCGCAAACATTGCGATTCTTTCGCATATGCTCGATTACCCCAATTTCTGATAAACGAAAGGACGGTTTCATTGGACGATTTAACAGCAGAGCTATCCTCCGTACACGATGTCAAAATCTCCATATGCTATATGCTCGACAAGCTGAACCGTCCCGTTACGGAAGAACAGCTCTATGAAATTGCCTTGAACAGTGAGGTTATAAACTATTTCTATTATGTAGAGGCACTGGAGAGCCTTTTAAAAAGCGGCGCTGTTTCCAAAAAAAATATAAACGGAACGGAATGTATTGTCCTTGAAGAAAAGGGCAGGCTCAGCTCGGAATATTATAACGAGCTTATACCATATTATTTCAGGAAACGAATTCTCCGCTCCGCATTTATGTTTTTTGCAAGGCTTAGAGTTCAAAATGATGCCGATATTTCCGTAACCGAGGTTGAAAACGGCTGCGAAGTCAACCTTTCTTTAAAGGACACAAGCTTTGAAATAATGCGGCTTTCACTCTATGCTCCCGACATGGAGCAGGCGGAGGTTATAAAGGAAAAAATAATGCTCAATCCTATTGGATTTTACAACAAGGTTATTACCTTTGCCCTTAACAATGAAGAGGAACAATTTAACGAAGAGGATATTACTTAGGAAAGCCATTACCCCCAAAAAATAAGCAGGAACGATAAACCGAAATCGTTCCTGCCTTTTTTCAAGCGCAGCTTTAACAAGCTGCCAAAATTGCGAAGCAATTTTGCAAGCC
>JAJQIG010000035.1:0-5317 GCA_021199335.1 Oscillospiraceae bacterium
TGGCTTGCAAAATTGCTTCGCAATTTTGGCAGCTTGTTAAAGCTGCGCTTGAAAGCCGCTTTTGGCGTAAAATGATAATGAAAGCCCCCGATTAATGGATTTTGTCCATTCAATCGGGAGCTTTTTGTCTGTGTTTCCTTACTTCATTGCCGCAACAAGGCTTCTGATGCGGATTTTTGCCGCGCCAAGGTTGTTTATCTCGTCTATTTTAAGCTGAGTATAGAGCTTTCCGCCGCTTTCGAGTATCGAACGAACCTCGTCCGTGGTGATAGCGTCTATTCCGCAGCCGAAGGATACAAGCTGAACAAGCTGCATATCGGGCTGGGTGGTAACAAACTGCGCCGCTTTGTAAAGGCGTGAGTGATATGTCCACTGGTTGAGAACGTCAAGCTTAGGAGTGTGCCCGTACTTGAAAACGCTGTCCTCCGTGATAACGGCAAGCCCAAGCGAGGAGATAAGTTTGTGTATACCGTGGTTAATTTCGGGGTCGATGTGGTAGGGCCTTCCCGCAATGACGATTATGGGCATATTAAGCTCCCTTGCCCTTGCGGTAATTCTGTCGCCCTCCCTTTGAATATCGTCCATATAGGAATCAAGCGCAAGGTGAGCCTTATCGAACGCGTCAGCCGCCTGTTTTTTCGTTATTCCGAAACGGCTGAGCGACTGCGAAATAACCTCTGCGGAATGCGTTCTGAGGTTTATGTCGATATAGGGCGCCATAAAATTATCATCGTTCAGCTCGGGAATATTTGCCTTTATAAGCTCGGGATAATACGCAACAACGGGGCAGTTGTAATGGTTATCGCTTTCGCCGTCGTCAACGTTGTAGCTTTCGCAGGGCCAAAAGATGAAATCCACGCCCTTTTCAAGCAGACTTACAATGTGGCCGTGGGCGAGCTTTGCGGGATAGCATACCGTGTCCGAGGGAATGGTGTTCTGCCCCTTGTAATAGGTTTTTCTTGTGCTTTCCTCGGAGATAACAACCTCAAAGCCAAGCTCGGTGAAAAGCTTGCTCCAAAACGGAAGCTGTTCGTAAAGCCCGAGCGCAAGCGGAAGTCCGACCCTAGCCTTTGCCGAGCAGGACGGCTTTTCCTCGGCGGAGGAGAGCAAACGGCTGTATTTATATTCGTAAAGGTTCAAATCCTCGGTGGCGCGTTTAATTCCCGCACCCTTTTCGCAGCGGTTGCCGCTTATAAATTTATGTCCGTCATTAAAGGTAATCATCGTAAGACTGCAGTGCGCAGTACAGCCGCCGCAGTTAAGCTGCTTTGATTTGTATGTAAAATCCGCAAGCTGTTCGGCGGAAATAAGGCTTGATTGTTCGCCGCAGTTCTCCTTTGCGTAAAGAGCGGCTCCGAACGCACCCATAAGCCCCGCAATCGCAGGACGAACAACATTTCTTCCAAGCTCCTTTTCAAAGGAACGAAGAACCGCATCGTTAAGGAACGTTCCGCCCTGAACAACAATGTTTTTGCCAAGCTCGGACGCTGATTTCGCCCTTATGACCTTGTAAACCGCATTCTTTATTATCGACGATGAAAGGCCGGCGGAAATGTCCTCAACGGACGCTCCGTCCTTTTGAGCCTGTTTAACGGAGCTGTTCATAAACACCGTGCATCGTGAACCCAAATCAACGGGCCGCTTCGCAAAAAGTCCAAGCTGAGAAAATTCGGCGATGTCATAACCCATTGCAAGCGCAAAGGTTTGAATAAACGAGCCGCAGCCCGAGGAGCAGGCCTCGTTAAGCATAATGCTGTCAATGGCATGATTTTTTATCTTAAAGCACTTGATGTCCTGCCCGCCGATGTCGATAATAAAGTCAACATCGGGGTTGAAGAATGAAGCCGCCTTGTAATGCGCAACGGTTTCAACTATGCCGAAATCAACGCCAAGCCCCGCCTTAATTAAATCCTCGCCGTAGCCCGTAACTGCGGAGGAAACGATTTTTACCCTGTCGCCGATAAGGGAGTAAATCTCCTTCAGCCGTTCGGAAATAACGTTGAGCGGCTGTCCCTTGTTGGAGGTGTAATGCTGATAGAGGAGCCTTCCGTCGGGGGTACAAAGCACAAGCTTTGTCGTTGTTGAGCCTGCGTCAATGCCAAGGTATGCATCGCCCTCGTATTTTGATATATCCTCATAAGCAAGGTCGCATTTTTTGTGGCGTTCAACGAATTCGTAGTATTCCTCCTTTGAGGAGAAAAGGGGATCACCCGTAACAATATCATCGTTCATTTCGGCGTTGTCAATGCGGCTTATAACATCGTCAAGGCGGTATTCATCCGAAACCTCCCCTGCGTTAAGAGCGCATCCGTATGCCATAAAGCACGGCGCATTTTCGGGGAAAACAGCGTTCTCATCCGAGAGCTTGAGCGTGTTTACAAACGCCTTTCTAAGCCCCATTTGGAATGAAAGCGGACCGCCGAGGAAAAGAACCTTGCCCTTTATCTCACGTCCCTGAGCAAGACCCGAAACGGTCTGGTCAACAACCGCCTGAAAAATCGAAGCGGCAATGTCCTCACGCTTTGCGCCCTGATTAAGAAGCGGCTGAATATCCGACTTTGCGAAAACTCCGCATCGTGAAGCGATGGGGTAAATCTTCTCCGCATTAAGCGCAAGCCTGTCCATTTCGTCCGTTGTTATGCCGAGGAGAGTCGCCATCTGGTCGATGAAAGCGCCCGTTCCTCCTGCGCATGAACCGTTCATACGCTGCTCAACTCCGCCCGTGAGGAAGATAATTTTCGCATCCTCGCCGCCGAGCTCGATAACAACATCCGCATCGGGATAGCTTTCCGCGGCGGCAATGAATGCGCCGTAAACCTCCTGAACAAAGGGGAGCTTAGATGCTGTAGCAAGCCCAAGCCCCGCCGAACCCGTTATGCTCAGCTTAAAGCTGTCGTCGGGGTAGGCTGCGGCGATTTCGGTAAGCTGTTCCCTAACGGTTTCCTTTACCCTTGAAAAGTGCCGCTCATATTTTGAATGGATGATTTTCTTGTTTTCGTCAAGAATAACTGTCTTTACCGTGGTTGAACCAACATCAATGCCAAGTGAATAAACCTTACTCATTTTACATTTTCCTTTTTCAGAATTTTTTGTTTTTTCGGTTTTAACTCTGTCCCCAAATAATTCATCGCCTTTGCGGATTTCGGATGCTTTGCGGTTCGATATTCTCCGTCAGCGATAATTCCTTATCTCCCGCTTTTTCCGCCGTATGTTCCGCCTTTTTCGCCTGTGTTGTGTATGCCGAAGCCCTTTTTCGGCTTCCGTTGCGGCTATGTAATTACGGAACAGCGTGATAACGCCTTTCGCAAAGCAGATTCCGTCCGTTTTCGGTGATATGTCCATTCTCAGCAAGCGTTTTTGCTTCAATTTCTGTGCCGCCGCAAATTCCGTTTTTACTCAAAGCCTGTTTTTTATGGGGCGGATGCTTTTTCCCTGCCCCCATGCAGTAAAAATCTATTTAATTAAAGAGAAAATCTCTGTGTTTTCTGTGATAATTGAAATTATGCCCGCTTCGCCGCAGTCCGTCCGCTGTAAAGTGCCGCTGTTTCGGCGGCAGGCGGCTCACGATGAGCGTACGTTTTATTGTCCCTGCTTTAATAGGTTTGCTTTTCCCCCCCGCCATGCTCATTCCGAGCGTCGGAAAGGGGGAAAATCAACATAGCGCCGAGGTTTACTTGTCGGCGGGTTTTTCACCGTTTGAATCGGCTGAGGATTTTTCCGCCGCAGCTTTTCTTTCCTCAGGTGTGTTAAGGATTTGCATACCAATGCCGCTGTCCGCAAGCATCTTTTGAAGATCCATGAGCACTGCGTCTATATTTTCGGGTCCATCATTAAATTTTTTCTTTTTTCTTTTCATTTTTTTTACTCTCCCGTTTTAATAATTTAAGTCATAAATTTCGATAAGCCTTTGTTTCAATCCACGCTCGGCAATTTCACGGAGTACGGCATACGTGTTAGTATGCGTTGCCGCCGATTTCTTCCCGCCCACCGTTTGCCTATCGGTCGGAGTGGGGGAAGCCTTGCTGATTTTGATTAAAACAGTATGCCCTTAAAGCATACATTTTGTCGATTTTCATCAAAGCTCCATGAGTGGAACGCACCCCCCGCGCAGAATTTGTATTCGTTGCATCCTTTACAGCCCCCCTTTTCTCTGAAATCATTTCGGAAGCATTCAAAGCGGCTTTCCCAAACCTCCTTGAAATCGTCCCTGCGTATATTTCCCTGAATAAGCTCAGGTCTGCGCTCAATATCAAGGCACGCCGCAATGTCCCCGTTCCACATTATGCTTGCGGTGTAAACCCCCGCGTTGCAAAGGAAGTACCACGGCCGTATTTCACGCTCAAGCTCCGCGCCAAGGTAATGGCTGCATCCGTAAAGCACAGGCAAGGTCGGGTCAAGGTAATGCTCCTTTATGAAATCAAACATTTTTATGTAATCATCCCTGTCAAGGAGCAGCTCACGGCAGCCCAACGCCCTTCCGATGGGTTCAATGCCGATTACTCTCCATGAGCGGATATGTTCTTTTCTGAGAATTTCGTAAAGCCTCGGAAGCTCGTCAATGTTTTTCTTGTGAACAACCGTTGTAACCTGAACGTGCTTGAAGCATTCGCCCCTCCCGATAAGGCTTCTTACGCCGTTTAACGCCGCATTAAAGCCGCCCTTTTTTTGCCTGAACCAATCGTTGGTTTCGGGCAGACCGTCAAGGCTTACGGAGATTGTTTTCATGCCCGATTCGGCAAGCATTTTTGCCGTGCGTTCATCTATAAGCGTGCCGTTCGAGGTCATTCCCCAGCTGTAACCGAGGGAGCGGGCGTACGCCATTATCTCGAAGAAATCCTCCCTTAAAAGCGGTTCTCCGCCGGTAATGCAAAGCATAAGTTCGCTTATGTCGAACTGCGACGCCGTTTTTTTGAGGAAAGCCTTGATTTCTTCGCCCGAAAGCATTCCATCGGAGGAGCCTTCCCCGCAGGAGCTTCCGCAATGTCGGCAACGCTCGTTACAGCGGTTTGTCATTTCGATAAAAAGGAATTTAAGCAGCGGATTTTTCCTCAGTTCGTTATCCCTGAAATCCGCAAGCTGCTTCATGTGCCGAATTTTTGTTTTTGTATCGAGATGTGAGTTGTTCATGCGATTCATTCCCCATTCTCAAACCATTCCGGTGGACCGTAAACAGCTTCGGGGAGATTTCCCTCGGGCGAAAATCCGATAATAATTTCATCATCGGCGGCGGCTTCTTTGTCCGTGCAGATAACGCTTGTGCCGTCAATACTTGTGTTATCATCATCCGTGTCGTCAACGTCTGTTTCGGTAATATCCG
>JAJQIG010000035.1:5417-74174 GCA_021199335.1 Oscillospiraceae bacterium
TTTCCGCAACGTCAGTCCCGACAACATCCGTTTCGTCAACGTTTGTATCCGCAACATCCGTCTCCGCTTCCACAGCATCCGTTTCCGTTTCCGCAACGTCAGTCCCGACAACATCCGTTTCGTCAACGTTTGTATCCGCAACGTCCGTTTCCGCTTCCACAGCATCCGTTTCCACAGCATCCGTTTCGGCTTCCTCGCTGTTGTAATAATCATCGGGAGGGGGACCGTATACACAAACCCCGAAATTGGTCGTCGGGTCAAAGCTGTATGTCCGTCCCGCAAGCATTATGATAAGGATAACAGCGCCAACGCCCAACGCAAAAATAAGCCAGTACCATCCTCCGCTTCTCCCCGTGTCATGCAAACGCCTTACCGTCAGCGAAATAAACGGCAAAATTCCCGCCGCAAGATATATCCCAAGTATTATTATGGGAATCGCAAGCGGATTTATAATCATCTTTAAAAAAATGAGAATAACAAAAATAATCGCCAGTGCGGCATGAATCGCAAACGGAATCCAAAATTCCTTTTTTCCGCTCCTGCCCTTGTAATCAAAGGTTCTTTTCCAAAGCTCGATAATGTATTTCATGCGGAGCTGCGCCTCCTTAAAAGCTCAAGCGGCAAAATCTGCGAAATCGTCCGCAATAATGTCATACCTTTGTTTTCAATATCCTGTTAATTTCATCGCCGGATAACCCTGCTTCCCTCCGAGCTTCCCATTAGTGTCCCTCACATATCATGCGATTGTATTATACCACATTTTCGCCGCTGTTTCAATAGCGTGAACAATGATTTTGCAAGTAAAAAAAGGCTCGGCTTCAATTTGTTGGCATAAATCTCCCCTTACGCCCGTTCGGCAGGGGGAAAGGCTATTTGATTATGTTAATAAGCCTCATTGCCCTCTCGGCTATTTCCTCGGGAGTGCCGTTGCCGTCAACGGAAAGCGCGGAATTTTCCTTGTAAACGGGAACTCTGCCGTCATAGATAATGTTAAGCTCCTCCTTGGTGTTGTTTACAACAATCGGCCTGTTCTTATCCTCGGAAATGCGTTCGTAGCAGCTTTCAAAATCAATGTCAATGTAAATAACAATTCCCGATTCGTTAGCAATGTCGGCGTTGGCTTTTTTAAGCATAGCCCCTCCGCCGCAGGCTATTACCCCACTTCGTGAGGAAAGCTCCCTTACTGCGTCCGTTTCGGCGCTTCGGAAGAAATCCTCGCCCTTTTCGGCGAAAATTTGGGGAATGGACATCCCCTGCCTGTTAACAATGTATTCGTCCATATCGGTAAATTCCGTCCCGAGCTTTTTCGCAAGCAGCCTTCCGACCGTGGATTTTCCGCAGCCCATAAAGCCGCAGAGGAATATAGGCTTATTTAAATTCGGCATAGCTCATTCACAACCCTTCATTCGTCATTTTCCCTCTCGGGAGCTTCATCGGCATACTCAAGCAGCTTTCTTGCAAGTCCGTCCTCGGCGCAGGAGTAAAACATCGCAAAAAGCACATCAACAAACCCAAGAAGAAACATATTTTTGTTCGTTATCTCCGAAAGAGCGGGAACGCTGCTGTAAATGTAGGATTTGTACCAGTCCGCGGTAAACGGCGGCAGCTTTTTGCCCTTTCTTACAAGGTATTTTGTTTCAAGAAAGGTTTCGGTTATAATATCTCGGTAATTTTCGGCGCCCTTGTCAAGAACGGCGGTGTAAAGCCTGTAAAGCTGGTCGTCCGTCATTGTGTCCTCGCCGTTTTTTACGTTTTTGAGAACGGGTATCCTTACCGCAAGGCTGAAAACCATAAGCGGAAGAACCCTGTTGTATTCCTCGCCCTGCATTTCACGGCAGGTGTAATCGTCAATGCGAAGTCCAAGCGCCCTTAAGCCGTCCGTTTCGGGAACGTTGTTAAGGATAATTTTAAGCGCGTCCTTTATGTTGACGCTGTAAAACTCATTTTCGGCAAGGGAGTATATGTATTTAACGGAATTATAAAGGCATACTCCGCTTTTTATTATATAATCCGCAAGACCGTTCAGGGCGGCGTTTTCGTTAATAAAATTCATGTGCTTTCACCATCCTGCCTGCCGTACGCCTCCTCACGGGTAAGCCTTTCCCATTGCGGAGTTTTTATCTCAACGGGCTTCCTTTTAGCCTTTTCTTCATCGGCAATCGCTCCTGCGATAAACGCGTCCGCCGCAGTGTCAAAGGTCATCGGGCGGAACGGCTTAACCTCAACCGATGCGCCTGAGGATGCCTTGATAATCTCAATCGGAACCTCCTCCTCCCTGATGGGAACATGGATATGGGCCATCTCGGGGTCGCTTTCGGCAGGGTTCGGTTCGGCGGCGGCTTCCTTCGGGCTTTCCTCGGGGTAGTGGAACTCAGCCTTCTGCGGAGTCTTGCTCTTTACCGCCGCCTTGACCTCGGCGCAAAGCCTGTCGGAGTAGTTAAGGAATTCTTCAAGCTGACTGACGGTTGCTTCGCCCATTTTAATGTTCCGCTTCATGTCCGAAAGATAACGGCTCCATTCACGGAATTCCTTTTCGTCCATAGCCTTTCCGACACGCTTGTAAAGGGCGTTGTAAATCTTCTGCCCGCGCTTTTCAAGCTCCTGCGGAATAACCTCCGGCTTCTTTTCCTCTTCTTCGTGATTTTCGCCGCCGCCTTCCGCGGACTGCAGCTGCCCTGCGGCTTCGGCAATCGCCGCCTTGAGGGAGTCGAACTGCTGACGGCAGGTCATTCCCGAGCTGTTGACCCTCTCGCAAAGGAAGCTGTCGTCATAAGCGGCAAAATATCTTCCGCAGCTGTCGCATTTTCTTACCTCGATTCCGTTTTTCATGATAAGGTCGAATTCAAGGTCAATTGCGGCTTTGAAGCTGTCGGGGAAATAAACCTCCGCCGCGCTGTCCGCAAGAGCCTCCATGGCGAACTTCATATCTATCTCGCCGGGACGCTTCATGTTTCTTACAAATGAGTAAGCGTCCATAGCGAATTTATCCTTAACAAGCGTGCAGTCCTTGCCCTCGGGAACGGATAAATCCCCGCCGAGCTTCAGCGCATCGGCAAAGCGGCGGTAAATAGCCTTTGAAACCTTTGCGTTTATGAATGCCGCATTAGCCGTCAGAGCGGAGCTGCTTACCCTTACCGAGGGAAGATTTTCCCCGACAATTCCAAGCTCGTTTGCCGCCATTGAATAAGCAAGGTCAAAGTAATCCTTCCTTGTGCGGAGAACCTCCTTGCCTTGCGGAACGCTTTTCCCGCCGTCCTCATCGCAGTCATAGATAAAGGAGAGCTTGTTCTGCGCATATTCCCGGAGCCTTATAACGTTGTTCCATTGGTTGACAGCCTTGCCCGTTTTATATCGTGAAATTCTGTTGAATATAGCCTCTTCGTAAAGATTCTTCGGGGAAATGCAGCGAACCCAAAGCTCCTCGGTTCCGATTCTTTCGGAGTGGCAGATATATTCGATAATGCAGTCGATAACAATATCGGAAAAATCATCGTTTATAAGGGCTTCGATGTAAGGGTGAGCGCCCGAAATAACGCTTTTTGCGTTTGAAATATTGCTCATGGGGAGCCTGCCCGATTTCTTTGCCTCCCTGCCTGCGCCTATACATCTTTCCCAGAAATAGGTGAAATCAAACTCGGTGAAATGCAGGAGAGTTTTAAAAAGCTCAAGCTTGAAAAGATTATTATTGTTTCTTACCGCAAACTGAATGGTTTTAACTTCCATCAACAAATTCCTTTCAGGACAAAGGGAACGGCGGAAAAGAAGCGTTCCGCCCCCGATTTTGTTTACCTGATTTTTATTATAACACAGTTATCAGTTTTTTTCAAGGGCTAAAATGCCGCTTTAATGCAATCTTTCATTTCAAAGGGAAATATCGGGGATGAAAAAAGCCGATATTTTCCGTGAGCAGCCCCAAAAATCCGAGCTTTTGCTTCGTTACCCCTCAAAAAGCAGATTTTTAAGCTCCTCATAGCTTTTCTGCGCCTGCTTCATGCGGTATGATTTGCCCTTCATCGCAAAGGAGAATGTTGCGGGCAGGATTCTGTCAAAGGTCCGTTTTTTCTTTATATCCGTACAGCTCCCCATGTCCGTGATGTCAATGTTGGTGGTGACAATAAGCGGCTTGTTCGATGAAATTCGTGTGTCAATAAGACTGTGAACACGTTCAACCGCGTATTCCGTTCCCCTCTCCGCTCCCAAATCGTCAATGACGAGCAAATCGGGGTAGGTTATGTCGCGGACATATTCCGCATATTCCGCTTCGCTGTGAAATCCGCCCCGTTCCACAATCTGCATTGCCGTCAGCCAGCGAACGCTTACCCCACGATTGAGCAGACCGTTCGCAACGCAGGCTGCAAGATACGTCTTGCCCGTCCCCACATCGCCGTAAAGAAGCAGCCCCATTCTGTCCATTTTCTCGAAATTCCGTATGTAATTCAAGCCGATTTTTCTTGCGTCGGGGTTTTCAATCATCCCAATATCAGCCGAAAGATAGTGGTCGGGAATATTTGCCGCCTGCTTGTTTCGCCTTATGATGTCCTCAAGCTGCCGCTCCGCCTTTTTCCGTTCCTCCTCCGCCGCTTGGCATTTGCAAATGCAGCCGACAACCTCGGGAATGCCCGCCCTTACGAAATTTTCGGGCATTCTGTATTGCTTCGCCGTGCCGCATTTACCGCAGTGCAAAAGCCCGTCCTCGCCGATATAATCGTCGGCGTTTCGGTTTTTAATAAGATTTTTTTCCGCGTTTTCCGCTAAGGTCTTGAAAATGTTTGTTAAGGCTTCGTTCATAAAATCACTCCTTCAAAAAAATATCAAACGGATTAACGTTTATGTCGTAAACAGCGTTGTTGACGGGCTTGTCAAGCGAGGGGCTGTCCTTTGCGACCTTTTCGACTACCCAGTTAAGGATTGCGTGGTAATCCGATTTGTATTTTTTCCCGCTCGACTGCTTGTAGTTGTCAAGAACCTCAATGCATTTGTCAACAAAGGGCTGTGTGTGCTTCTCGGTAAGCCTGCGGTACTCCGTTTCCGTCATCGATACGGCTTCGGCATAGCTTCTCTTGCTTTCAGCCTTGCTTTTCCGCAGATTCTGCGCAGGGGTATATATATATTTAGTATTTGATTCTTTAGTATTTGATTCTTTAGTATTTAATTGTGGCTGATTTTCCAGACCTGGGTTTTCCAGACCTGGGTTTTCCAGACCTGGGTTTTCCACATCTGGGTTTTCGGTATCTTGTTTGGATTTGTCCAAAGGCTCGGGATATTCCAAATTATTCGGAATATCCTCATACGGAAGCTCGTAGATGTGATATACATACTCAAATCTTCCGCTTTTTGTGTAATTTGGCGGAATTTTCTCAATATAAACATACTTTTCGTCAATAAGCTCTTGAAGTGCGGCTCGAACAGCCGTTTTGCCCTCCCTGCATATTTTCACAAGCCCTGCAATGGAATAAGACCAATCATCGGGCAGACTGAGAAGCTTTGACATAAGCCCCACAGCCTTTAAGCTCAGATTCAGGTTGCGAAGATGATGATTGCTCATGATAGTGAAGTCGGTGCTTTTATGCACCTTAAAAACCGTTCCGTTTGATTGCTTTGTCATAATAATTTCCTCCTGTAAAATAAATAAAAATGAATTTGAGATTGCTCCCCAACGCTTATGAGGAGCGTTTGGACCACCGATTGTATTTCTCCCGATTGTAAATATTTTGTCAAAAAATTACTTCTCTGAAAAAGTACAGCCTGTGCTTCTGTTATTATTATAAATCAGGCGGATAGTAACAAACAATAACATGATTTTATTGCCTTTTGCACAAAGAATTAGAGGAAAATTTGTTAATAGTGCAAGAAATAGACCCTTTGCCTATTGTAATGATATGATTTATATGTTATAATAGCGTAAAACGATTTTGAGCAGTCTGTTTTGTTTAGGAGGGACAGCGCATGAAAATATCAACAAAAGGAAGATATGCCCTGCGAATGATGGTTGATTTATGCCGCCATAGGGATGAGGGCTATGTCGCGCTTAGGGACATTGCCGAAAGGCAGGGTATATCGAAAAAATACCTTGAACAAATCGTCCCGCTCCTCAATAATGCGGGTATGCTCCAAACGGGCAGGGGCTATCAGGGCGGCTACAGGCTTCTGAAGGAGCCGTCCGAATATACGGTTGCGGACATTCTCCGCACTGCGGAGGGCAGTCTTGCCCCCGTTTCCTGCCTTGAGGTAAGCCCCGTTCAGTGCGAGCATTACAATGAATGCGCAACCGTGGGAGTTTGGGAGGGGCTTTACAAGGTTATCGATGAATATCTGAGCGGAATTACGCTTGCAGACCTTGCCGAAGAAAAGCCAAACGAAAAAAATTGAATGCGATTTCGGACAAAAAAAAGAACCGCTGCCTTGATTTTTTCTTCAAGACAGCGGTTTTTATCATGTTCCGCCGTTGTTATCGCCGTTTGAGCCGCCGTTTGAGTTTTCATCGCCGTCAGCGTCGCCCGGGAGAATGTCGTCAACAATATCCCCTGCATCGGTAACAATATCTTCAATGATACCATCGCCGTCAACATCGCCCGTAACAGAGCCTTCCTCGCCGTTTCCGCCGTTTTCCGAGCCGCCGCCCTCGGAGGAGCTTTCGCTTTCGGAGGAGGATGAGCTTTCGGAGGAGGCTTCCGTTCCGCTTTGGTCCGCTGTTCCGCTTGTGCCGCCGCCGCTTCCGCAGCCGGTAAGCATCAATGCGGCAATCGCCGCAATTATAACTGCAGTTTTTTTCATTGGAGGTTCCTTTCCCACAGAGCTTTTGCTTATCTGTGTTTTTTTATTTAATGAAATTACGCAAACCCCTTTTAACGGAGCTCTTTTGATTCTCAACTGAATCGGTAATATCGCCGCCGCAATCATCGGGATAAGCTCCGCTTTGATATACCCTTTCGGCAGGCTCCGAATATTCGTAAGGAACAATACAGCTGTATCCGTTAACTGTAATAGTATAGCACGGTTCGTCCGTAATATACCTTAACCGAGCGGCGGTAAACAGTTCCCGCGCATTATCGGCAATATTCGAATTCCGTTGTTCGTTGATTCACTGTAGGGGTATATCCAAAAATTGTTATACAAATAAAATCAAGCGAAATTTCGGCTGTAAACAATTTCCCGAGGATAAAGCCGCAAGCCTGCGGAATTATTACATTCGATGAAATGCTTCCCTGATATTTGCCGTATGAAAGCGAAAAAATTCATCGGCGGTTATGCCAATTGAAATTATTCCGCAAAAAAAGAGCCTTATGCAAATCGGAAAAAATTCACCGACATCGGGCTTATGCCGTCAAAGAAGCTCCGAAAATTTTTTTAAGCGGTTCAATTGCAGTACTGCGGTTATTATTTCTCACAGCCGTGAATAAAATTAAAACAGCTGCTGATGTTCAAGCCCCGAATTATCGGTTTGTTAAAGCTGTCCTTAAAAAAGAATTGTGGAGGGATAATAGAATGAATGAAAAATCCGCAGAAATGGCAAAGAAATATAAAGAAGAAATGATGCGGCTTTACAGCAAATCCTCATCGAAAAGCGCTCCGTCCGCCGCAGACGAGTCCGTTCCCAAGACTGCGCCGACTAAGCCGACTAAGCCGTCTAAGCCGAGCGCTCTGCAAAGGCAAGCTCCGCCGCTGCAGACCCTGCCGACAACGCCGCCCTTAATGGGAGAAGCCGAGCCGAAAAAACCCACCCAAAGCCCCGTTCAGGGCGGAGGAGCTTCGGCAAAAGGGGCAAAACCGAAATTCCCGACAGCCGAGGAGCTTCTCGCCGCCGCAAAAAACGGTTCATCCTCGGGAAACGCCGAACAAAACGGAGATTTATCGGAAAACCGCTCCCGTGGGAATTACGGCGGCTACAAATTCCTGCCCTACGGCGAGCAAGGCTCGGGAAGCTTCCCATACCTTTATGACAGCGGCTCGGCGGACGGCGAAAATCCCTCGCCCATGACGGGAACGGGCTACATCACCGTTGAGGCTACAACAGGCGGCGGCGCAGTGCCGATTGAGGGAGCGACCGTTATAATCTCACGAAAGGAGAACGGGAAAAACATCCTTGTCCGTATGCTTACAACCGATGAAAGCGGAGCAACCGAAACAATTCCGCTTCCAACGCCCGATATAAGCTATTCCGAAGCGCCCGACCCGTCCGAAAAGCCCTATGCGGACTATTATGTAAACGCATACGCAAAGGGATTTTACACCATACCGGAGCTTACCGTTCCCGTTTTTTCAACGGTTAAATCCATTCAGCCGATTTCGATGATTCCCCTCGGCGAATTCAGCCTTAACGGCGATTCAGCCCCGAACGGCGCACCGACTGAGAACGGCTCAAACGAAAGCAATTCATAGGAAAGGGGGAGCGCATTTATGCTGACAGGAGAACCCTTTATCCCCGAAAGCATTACCGTCCATCTCGGAAGGCCCTCAAATTCATCCGCCGAGGATGTGACAGTAAGCTATCCCGATTACATAAAGAATGTCGCCTCGAGCGAGCTTTACCCGACATGGCCCGAAAGCGCTCTGAGGGCGAATATTTACGCCATAATTTCCTTTACCCTTAACCGAATTTACACCGAATGGTATCGCTCGCAGGGCTATGATTTCGATATAACCAATTCGATTCAGTATGACCAGTCGTTCGTTAAGGACAGGGAAATTTACGAGCCGATAAGCAGAATTGTCGATGAGATTTTCAATAACTATATCCGCCGCAGGGGGAGCGTTGAACCGCTTTTCGCCGTCTACTGCGACGGCAGGGAGGTAAACTGCGATGGGCTTACCCAGTGGGGCTCGGTCAGCCTTGCGCAGGAGGGGCTTGGGCCTTATGAGATACTCACATATTTTTACGGGGACGATATTGACATTGTAACCGACGCCGATATTATGCCCGATATTCCCTCCTATCCCGGGACTCCGCTTCAGCTTGGCAGCTCGGGGCCGTATGTCGTTCGGATTCAGTCGCAGCTTAACAGGATCTCGAACAACTATCCCGCTATCCCGAAAATTTCCTCCGATGAATCGGCGTTTAATCTTGCGACAGAGGATGCCGTAAGGAAATTTCAGGAGATTTTTAATCTTCCGCAGACGGGTATAGTGGACAAATCCACATGGTATAAAATAAATTACATCTATACAAGCGTAAAAAATCTTGCCCAGCTCAATTCGGAGGGGCTTACCCTTGCCGACCTTGACTTCAACGTTCCCGAAACGCTTGAAATCGGGGAAACGGGGGAGATTGTCCGCACGTTCCAGTATTTCCTCGCCGTTGTCGGCGCATATTACAACGCCGTTCTTCCCGCCGAAATTACGGGCGTTTACGATGAACAGACGGTGAATGCGGTCGAATCGTTCCAAAGGCTCTTCGGCATTCCCGCAACGGGCAGCGCCGATATTCCGACATGGCGGGATTTATACGGCGCGTATGTCGGAATTGTCCAAAATGTCCCGATAAATATTGAATCGGAAAATGCGGTGCTTTTCCCCGGCGGCATTCTTACCGAGGGGATAACAAGCGAATATGTCCGTGTTCTTCAGGAGTATCTTAACTACCTCCACGGCACATATCCCGAAATTCCCGAAATAAATCCGACAGGCTATTTCGGCCCCGTTACAAGGAACGCCGTTCTTGCTTTCCAAAGGCTGTTCGGGCTTAACCCCACGGGGAATGTAACCGCCGATACATGGAACATGATTTCGGACGCTTATTACGATTTAAGGCTCGGTTACGCAAAACGTCCCGGTCAGGCTCCGGGGTATACTATTTCATAAACGCAGCGGAGGTAATGATTCAATGGCAGTATCAAACGAACAAAGGCGGAGCGATATAAGGGAGCTTCAAAGCTACCTGCGGACGATTTCAAGGGTTAACCCGAAAATCCCTATGGTGTTCCCGAACGGCATATTTGACGACAGCACAAAGGCGGCGGTGACTGCGTTTCAGGCGGAATACGGCCTCCCCGTAACGGGCGGAGCCGATACCGATACATGGAATGCGGTTTATCGGGCGTATAAGGACGCGCTTGTTTTCCTTGAAAGCCCCGAAGCGATTATTCCAACGGCGGCAATAATGCCCGAAAAATCGATTGTTATAGGCAATGCGGGCTATGCCGTATATATTATTCAGGCAATGCTTAATACAATATTGCAGTTTTACGATAATATAGAGAATGCGCCCGTCAACGGAATTTATGACGGAAGAACCGCCGCTTCGGTTATGGATGTTCAGCGTGTAAACGGCCAGGAACCAACGGGCGTTATGGATATTAATACATGGAACAGCCTCGCAAGGCTCTATAATTATCACGCAATGATGGACGATATAGATAATTTCCCGCAGGAGGAAAACGCCGTGAGCTGCGCCGAAAATTCCGATTCCGAGGAATGCGTGGGGTGAAAAATTCCCCTGTTTCGGCAAAGGCGGAGCGAAGTTATTGTGCATAATAGCCATAAATTTCTGAGCGAGTAAAAAACTCTTGCAATTTCAAAACGACTGTGTTATAATGTAGTAAGTGTTTTTTTGTGTAAAAATGTGAAGCTTGTGTCCTTAATGTATGAGGGCATTTTTCGGAGGTATAATAAAATGAGCGTTTTGGAAATTGTAAGCGGCGCAATTATGCTGGCGGTAAGTATTCTTCTTGTAATCCTTACCATAATGCAGCCGCCGAAGCAGCAAAATATGAGCACAGCCATTTCGGGCAGTTCGGGAAACTTCTTCGATAAAAACGGCGGAACAACAAGGGAGGAAGCTCTTGCGAAGCTGACAAAAATTCTTGCGGCTGTCCTCTTTGTGGTTACTCTTGCCGCAAATATTATAAGCGTTGTTTCCGCCGGATGAGAAAATCTCCTTGGCGGCTTTCCGATGGAATCCCCTCGGCGAAATCTGTCCTGTGTTTGTTGCTTTTCAGACACAGGACTTTTTTACAGCGTGAAGGGTCGGCTTAAAGAAAGGAATTTTATTATGGCGGAAACCTTTGAAATTTATAAAACACGGATTAAGGAAATCCTTAGGCAAAGCGGAAAGAAAAGCGTTCCCTTTAAAACGCTGTACGGCAAATGCAAGGGCAGGAAAAATAACCTTGCGGAGTTTAAGCGGGCCGTTTCGGCTCTTGAAGCAAGCGGGGATATTCTTGAAACAAAGGGCGGCTTTAAGCTCACCGCCGCAAGCGGACTTTTCAAGGCGGAGGTTTCAAGGATAAACAAAACCTTCGGCTTTATCGTAAGGGACGATGGATCGGAGGTTTTTGTCCCCGGGAAATTCCTTTTGGGAGCAATGCCGGGCGATACGGTCCTTGCAAGGCTTATCCCGACAAGGGGCGAACGGCACGATACCCCCGACGGCGAGGTAGTCGAAATCATTGGGGAAAATTTCAGCGAGTTTACGGGCGTTGCCGAACGGTATGGCGGCGGCTTTGCTGTTTTCCCCGACAGCCTCGCCAAGGAGCCTATAACGGTTACTGAGTGCGCCGTAAATGTTAAGGACGGGGATAAGGTCCTTGCGGAAATTTGCAAAAGGGGAAAGCGCCATTCCGACCATAGGGCGAGGATTACCGCAGTGTTCGGCGATTCGGAATGCGCGGTAAGCAGTGCGGAGGCTATACTTTATATGAACGGGGTGGAAACGTCATTCCCGAACGCCGTCCTCGATGAAGCCCGCCTTGCGGAGCATATGGGCATACCGAACGGCGAAGCCGAAAGGCGGCTTGACCTTAGGAATGAAGTAATCTTCACCATAGACGGCGCGGATACAAAGGACATTGACGACGCCGTTTCGCTGAAAAGGCTTGAGGACGGCTGGGAGCTTGGCGTCCATATCGCCGATGTTTCGTTCTATGTTAAGCGGGATTCCGAGCTTGATAAGGACGCCTTCCGCAGGGGAACCTCGATTTATTACGCAAATAAGGTCGTCCCGATGCTCCCGAAGGAGCTTTCCAACGGAATTTGTTCGCTTAATCCGAGGGAGGAAAGGCTCGCCTTTTCCTGCATAATGCGGCTTGACGGGGATGGAAGGCTTGTTAAGTATAAGTTCAGCAAAAGCGTTATAATTTCAAGGGTAAAGGGAGTTTATTCCGAGGTTAACAAAATTCTTGAAGCAATCGAAACGGGAACGGAAATTCCCGCCGAGCTTGCGGAAAAATATAACGGCGTTACCGATGCAGTCGCCGAAATGCAAAGGCTTGCGGAAATTCTTACGGCAAATAAGATTCGCAGGGGCGCCCCTCAGATTGAAACGGCGGAGTGCAAGCTCATCCTCGATGAAAATGAAGCCTGCGTTGACGTTGTTCCGAGGGAGCGCGGAAAAAGCGAGCTTATTATTGAGGAATTTATGCTTATGGCAAATACGGCTGCGGCAAAAACGGCAAAGGAGAACGGAATTCCCTTTGTCTACCGTGTCCATGAAAGGCCCGCGCCCGAAAAAACGGCGGAGCTTCTCGATGTCGCCGCAAGGATGAATATAAAGGTTCCGGATTTCAGCGAAATAAAGGCGAAGCACCTTGCCGAAATTCTTGAGAAAACAAAGGAAAGTCCGCTTTCCCCCGTTATAAACAGCCTTGTCCTCCGCTCAATGGCAAAGGCGAAATATTCCGAAGAGCCATTGGGCCATTTCGGACTTGTTCTTGACGATTACGCGCACTTTACATCGCCGATAAGGCGTTATCCCGACCTTGCGATACACCGCATTCTCACCGATTTGTGCTATAATAAAGTATCTGCGGAATCCATGCGGAAGCGTTATGCCGCATTCGCCCACAGCGCATCGGAGCAGTCCTCCGCGCAGGAGCTTACGGCGATGAGGGTTGAAAGGGACTGCAGCGACTGCTACATTGCCGAATATATGAAAGCGCATTTGGGCGAGGATTTTTGCGGAATGATAGTCTCGGTGCAGGAGTTTGGCTTTTTTGTTCAGCTCCCGAATACCGTTGAGGGGCTTGTGCGGATAGATTCCCTCAAGGACGGCCCATACGACTTTGACGGTCACTTCACCCTTACCAAAAACGGACAGGCTTCATATACGGTCGGCGATAAGGTTCATGTCGTCTGCGCAGGGGCGAACGTTTCAAGCGGACAGGTTGATTTCACAATTGCCGAGGAGTATTAATAAGGAGATGTTTTTTTTAAATGAGTATATTTAGCTGCGCCCCCGTTTTTTCCGACCATATGGTTCTGCAGAGGGGGAAAAATATAAATGTTTGGGGAATCGGCAGTGACGGAAGCGAGGTTGAGGTTTCCTTAAACGGAAAAACCGTCAGAACCGCCGTGAAAAACCATAAATGGTTCGCCGTCCTCCCACCGATGGAAGCGGGCGGAGCTTACGAAATGACCGTTTCATCGCACGGCGAGACAATTACCTTTTCCGATGTAATGATCGGCGAGGTATGGCTTGCGGGAGGGCAGTCCAACATGGAGCTGGAGCTTCAAAATTCCCTTGACGGAAAAAATGTCGTTAAAAACATCGGCAGCGTTAACGTGCGCTTTTATTATACAAAGAAAAACGCCTTTATGGACGACTTTTTCTATGCCGATGAACGTGATTCATGCTGGTGTAAGGCTTCGCCCGAAACAGCCTCCTGCCAGTCAGCCGTCGGATATTATTTCGCGAAAAAGCTCTCGGAGGATTTGGGAGTAGCTGTCGGAATAATCGGCTGCAATTGGGGAGGAACCTCCGCTTCGGCGTGGATTTCAAGGGAAATGCTTTCATCCGACCGAGATACCAAATCCTATGTTGACGAGTATGACGCCGCAATGAGCGGAAAATCCTTTGAGCAGTACTGCGATGAGCTTGACGATTACAACGCTTACACCGAACAATGGCAGCCTAAAATAAACGAGTTTTATCGGAATAATCCGAACGGCGAATGGGGCGATGCGCTCGCCTTTGCGGGACCGTGCCGCTATCCCGAGCCGCTCGGCCCGAAATCCCCGTTCAGAGCGGGCGGACTTTATGAAACCATGCTGAAGCGTGTTGCGCCGTATACCCTTGCGGGATTTATCTATTACCAAGGGGAAAGCGACGACCACAAGCCGAATATTTACTGCAAGCTCCTTAAAATGCTTATCGAGCAGTGGAGGAGCGATTGGAATGACGATGAAATGCCGTTTATTTTTGTCCAGCTCCCAATGCATATAAACAGGGGCGAGGAGGACAGGAAAAATTGGTGCCTTATCCGTGAGGCTCAGATGAGGGTGCATAAAACCGTTGCGAATACGGGCATTGCCGTTGCGCTTGACTGCGGAGAATACGGCAATATTCATCCCCTCGATAAAAGGCCTGTCGGCGAACGTCTGGAGCTTCAGGCTCTCTGCCATGTTTATCATAAAATTTCCGAGGATAAGGCGTACGGCGCAATTTACAGCTCCGCGCTCAATGACGGAAGCGATATAGTTATCTCCTTTGATTACAGCAAGGGAGGGTTCGAGGTAAGGGGCGAAAGGGCTGTCGGCTTTGAGGTTGCGGGCTCGGATAAAAAATATTTCCCTGCAAACGCTGTGTTTGAGGGGGAAAGGATACGGCTTTCCTCCGAGCAGGTTGAAAAGCCCGAATACGCGCGATATAACTGGGTAAATTACGGCGAGGTCACCGTCTTTTCAAAGAACGGGCTTCCCCTTGCCCCGTTCAGAACGAGCCGCAATGACGGATTCAGAATTTAAGGAAGGTACAGATATTATGAAAATTCCATCACTCTTCGGGAAAGGAAAAACGGTTTTCTCATTTGAGGTCTTTCCCCCAAAAAATACAACCCCTATCGAAACGGTTTACAGCACCCTCGATGCGCTCAAGGAGCTTTCCCCCGATTTTATCAGCGTTACCTACGGCGCAAGGGGAACCTCCGCCGATACGGCGACCTGCGATATTGCATCATACATTCAGAATGACCTCGGCATAACCTCCGCCGCGCATTTGACCTGCGTTTACAGCTCAAAAGAGCTTGTCCTCGAACGCCTTAAGCAGCTTAAGGAGAGGAACGTTGAAAATATCCTTGCGCTTAGGGGAGATATAAACCCCGAAATCCCAAGGCTTCACGATTTTGAATACGCAAGCGACCTTACAAAATTTATTAAGGAAAACGGGGATTTCCATGTTTCGGGCGCATGCTATCCCGAATGCCATTTTGAAGCGAAAAGCATGGCGGAGGATATTCGGAATTTAAAGCGTAAGGTCGATGCGGGAGCAGGACACCTTATGTCACAGCTTTTTTTCGATAATTCCTCATTCTACAGCTTTCTTGAAAAGGCTGATATAGCAGGGATAGACGTCCCCATAGAAGCGGGAATTATGCCCGTTGTCAATGCGAATCAAATTCGGCGAATGGTTTCGGTAAGCGGAGCAAGCCTTCCCGCAAAGTTCAGCAAAATCATTCAGCGCTACGAGAATAACCCCGAAGCCCTCAGAGATGCGGGAATCGCATACGCAATCGACCAGATTGTCGACCTTATCTCAAACGGCGTTGACGGAATACATCTTTACACGATGAATAATCCGTATGTCGCAAGAAAAATCAGTGAAAGCATAAGATCCATGCTGTAAAGAGCTGTAATTTTTTGAATTTTTTTAGATAAATGCTTGAAAAATTTTAACGGATATTGTATAATTAAAAAAGTGATTGTGTGTAAGCATTGGGTGAATTGCAATAAATCTATTTTTAAGGAGTTGTACATAATGAGACTTGTTACACGTTCCGATTTTGATGGGCTTGCCTGCGGCGCCTTGCTCAAGGATGTCGGGGTTATTGACAGCTGGAAGTTTGCCCATCCGAAGGATCTTCAGGACGGACTTGTGGAGGTTACAAAGGATGACTGCCTTGCAAACGTCCCGTTCGTTGAGGGATGCGGCCTGTGGTTCGACCACCATTCAAGCGAGTTTGAAAGAAATCAGCTTGAGGGAAAATATGTCGGCGAAAGCAGAATTGCCCCGTCCTGCGCAAGAATTGTCTATGACTATTACGGCGGAAAGGAACGCTTCGCTCATTATGACGATATGATGACCGCCGTTGACAAGGTTGACAGCGGAAACCTTACAAGGGAGGAAATCCTTAAACCCGAGGGCTGGATCCTTATCGGATTCCTTATGGACCCGAGAACAGGCCTCGGAAGATGGAGAAACTTCACTATCTCAAATTATCAGCTTATGGAAAAGCTCATAGATTGCTGCCGCACAATGAATACGGATGAAATACTCGCCCTCCCCGACGTTAAGGAGAGAATCGACGTTTATTTCGAGCAGACGGAAAAGTTTAAGGAAATGGTAAAGGCGCATACAAGGGTTGAAAAGGACGTTATTATCAGCGACCTAAGGGGCGTTGACCCAATCTATTCGGGCAACAGATTCCTTATATACAGCCTTTATCCCGAGCAGAATATTTCCGCATGGATCTGCAGCGGAAAGGGCGGAAAGGGCTGCAGCGCCGCTGTCGGATATTCCATCCTTAACAGAACCTCAAACGTCAATGTCGGAAGCCTTATGCTTAAATACGGCGGGGGAGGTCATAAGGCTGTCGGAACGTGCCAGTTCACAGATGAAAATATGGGAACGGAGCTTCCGAAAATGCTTGAAGAGCTTGTAAATTACAGCGAATAAGCGGCTTGCTTTGCCGCCCTGTCGGGAGGAAATATATGACGGAGTTCAGATACGATACCCAGCTCCTTATCGAAGGGCATGACCTCGATGAGGACGCGATTTACGATTATATCGAGAAGCACTTCAAGGGCGACAGCCTTCTTGCGGTCGGGGATGAGGAGCTTATCAAAATCCATTTTCATACAAACGAGCCTTGGCTTGTCCTCCAATACTGCGCTTCGCTCGGAGAAATTTATGACATCGTTGTTGAAGACATGGATAGGCAGTCAAGGGGCCTTAAAGGGTGAAAAACCTCCAAATTACGTGCAAATTGCTATAATGTGGGGCGGTTGGACACATAGTTTTTAGATTTTTTTTAGATAATTTTTATAAAACGTTGACTTTTTAAGAAGAATTGGTTATAATGTAAGAGTAATAAATCCCTTAGTCGGAGCTTTTTATGTTGTATTTTTTCCCGTGAGGATGCGGATTGAAATGATCATTCGATAATCGATATGGAGGAATATTTATGGCTAACAACACTGTGAAAAACGATAAGACCACAGCCCCAAAGGCAGAGGTTGCCAAAGAAGCCGCAGTTAAAGAGGTTAAGTCCGCCGATACTGTCGCTAAGACGGAAGAAGTGAAGTCTGCTCCCGCCGAAAAGAAAACTCCCGGTAGAAAGCCCGCTTCAAAGTCGGCTACGAAAGCGCCAAAGGCGGCAAAGACCGAAAAGACTGCCGCAGCAAAGACCGAAAAGACTGCCGCAGCAAAGACCGAAAAGGCTTCGGCAGCAAGGAAACCGAGAGCTGCTAAGGCTGTTTCCTATGACGATGTTGTCGCAAAGGCGCAGAAGAAGCTTGCGGCAGCTAAAACAGCAAAGATTAAGTACCCCATTGCCGTAAACTTTGAGCTTAGCGGCGATTGCGACGGCGTTTTCTATGCTTACCTTGGCGAAGCAGGCGTTGCCGTTGAGCCTTATAAGTATGATGATTACGATGTTTATGTAAGAGCTGACGCAAAGGTTCTTGTCTCCGTTTTTGAAGGAAAGGCAAACCTTATTGACGTTCTTGCCGATGGTTCCGTTCACATTGACGGAAACATCAAGAAAGCAATCCTCTTTATTGACGCTGCTTTCTGATTTTCTTGAAAGGAATATGCTATTTTGCGCCGCATTTTATGCGGCGCTTTAGTTTGTGTGATTGTGATTATGATTTATTATAGCTTGATTAAAAAATATCCCGAGGAGAATAGGCGTAAATTCGAGCATGAAGCGGGGATGGAGCTTCTCCGAAGGGCGATGTGGAGGGAGTACGGTATAAGCGAGCTTCCCGAAATTTGTTTTGGGGAATACGGAAAACCGTATTTCAAGGACTTAAGGGTTGATTTCAGTATCGCCCACTGCGATGGATTGGCCGTCTGTATCGTTTCACGGAAGGCTGTTGGCATTGACTGCGAGATTCTGGGAAGGGCAAGCATGAAGGCGGCAAATCGCTACTTTACGCAGGAGGAAAAGGATGCCTTAAGGAACTTGCAGGGGGAGGAACGGCAGTTTCTGTTCACCGAGCTGTGGACCTCCAAGGAGGCTTACGGAAAGCTGGTCGGCAGGGGACTTTCCGAAAACCTTGCGCATATTTCCTTTTTGAATAAGGAATATGTGAAGGGCTTCAGGCTTACGCATTACCCATTTGTGAGAAATAATAAAATGTATATCATTACATCGCTCGAGGGCGTATAACCTGCCGCCGATGCCCCTCCTCCGTTTGGGGTGGGGAGCGTACGGTCTTTTAGTGAGGATATAATGACGGGGCGATGCCCCTTATTGAACGACATGACGGAGCGATGCTGCTTATTGAAAAAATCAGCCTGTAATAATCGGCGGAAAAGGATGGATTGAATGGCGGAAGTTAAGGTAAAAAACAGCAAGGGCGGGGGAACCGCCGCAAAGGTGTACGAAATGGTAAAGCCCATTGCGGATGAGCTGGGGCTTGTTCTGTGGGATGTTGTTTTTGAAAAAGAGGGCGCTTATTGGTACCTCAGAATTTTTATCGATAGGGACGATGGAATGCCGAGCATGGAGGACTGCGAAAATGTTACAAGGCCGCTCTCCAAGCTGCTCGATGAAGCGGACCCAATCGAGCAAAGCTATATTCTTGAGGTCGGCTCACCCGGAATAGGCAGGGAGCTTAAAAAGGAGGAGCATTTTCTGCGATATATCGAATGCCCCGTAAGAATACGCTTTATTCGTGAAAACGAAAAGGGCGAAAAGGAAATTATCGCTGCGCTTAAAGCATACAATAAAGACGCAATAACAGTTATGGCGGACGGCGAGGAGAGCGTTGTAAGGCTTTCCGACACCGCCTTTGTTAAGCTTGCGGATGATGAGGATCTCTTTGATGAGGATTTTTACGAGCAATAATTTGCACTACGCTTTTAGGAGGAGTTTAAAAAAATGAGCAGAGCAAAACCAAATGAGGCAAACGGCGATCAGCAGTTTACAAAGGAATTTTTTGCCGCACTCGAACAGCTTGCCGAAGAAAATAACGTTACAAAGGAAAGCCTTGCCGAAAAAATAAGCGAGGGTATACTCAAAGCGGTAAGAAAGGAATATGATTACTGCGACGATTTCGTTGTAAATATTGACCCCGAGCAGGAAATTTTCGATGTCTGCGTACTGAGAACGGTCGTTGACGATGAGCCTATCGACCTTAACGAAATAAATATTGACGAAGCAAGGGCGGTTTGCAATCCGAACGCACAGCTCGGCGAAAGAGTTCCGTTTAAGCTTTCCACCTCAAAATTCGGACGCGTTGCGGCGATGCAGGCTAAGCAGTCCATACATCACGATGTGAAAAATATCGAAAGGGATAAAATTATAGAACGTTTCAAGGATAAGGAGCATGAAGCCGTTTCCGCTACGGTTCAGAAAATCGACCCAACCACCGAAACCGTTATCCTTACCATAGATAAAAACGAGGTTTATTTACTTAAAAACGAGCAAATTCCCGGGGAGGTTCTTACCGAGGGGCAGATTGTCAAGGTCTATGTCTGCGGAATAATTAAGCCGGAAAAACGCCCTGCGATTAAAATTTCAAGAAAGCACAGCGACCTTGTAAAACGCCTTTTTGAGCTTGAAATTCCCGAAATTTACGACGGCACGATTGAGGTTAAGGGAATCGCCCGAGAGGCTGGGGTTAGGACGAAGATTGCCGTTTGCTCCAAGGACCCCAACGTTGACCCGGTAGGCGCCTGCATAGGCCCCAGACGTTCAAGAATAGAGCAGATTGTAAGCGAGCTTAACGGAGAAAAGATAGACATTATCGTTTATGATGAGGACACTGAAACGTATGTCGCCAACGCGCTTGCCCCCGCAAATGTAATAGACGTAATTCTTGAGGAGGGCGAGGATAGGAAATGCACAGTCATTGTCCCCAACAGTCAGCTTTCCCTCGCAATAGGCAATAAGGGGCTCAACGCAAGGCTTGCCGCAAGGCTTACGGGCTGCAAGATTGACATTAAGCCCGAAAATCCTATCGAATAAAAAAGGAATGTTTCTTATGCAGGGTCTGAAAAAAATGCCGATGAGGATGTGCCTTGGGTGCGGAGAAATGAAGCCCAAGAAAACCATGATAAGGGTTGTGAAATCGCCCGAGGGTGAGATTTCTCTTGACCTTACAGGGAAAAAAGCGGGCAGGGGAGCGTATATCTGCCGCTCATGCGAATGCTTTGAAAAAGCAAGAAAATCAAGAAAATTCGAGAGAACCTTTTCCTGCCGCATTGAGGATGAGGTTTATGACAGTATGGAAAGTGAGCTTTCGGAAAATGAGCAGTAAGCTTATGGGACTTTTGTCCATCTGCCGAAAGGCAGGAAAAATGGTTATGGGGTTTGAACCGTCAAAGGAAGCTATTTTGTGCGGAACAGCCTGTTCGGTTATAACGGCTTCCGATATTTCCCCGAAAACCGAAAAGGAAATAAGGTTTTTTGCCGATAAAAAAAATATTCCCGTTGTTGAATCGGACTGCACTATGGAGGATTTCTATAACGGAATTGGGAAAAAGGTCGGCTTGATTGCATTGTGTGATGAGGGCTTTTCGAAAAAGGCTATTGAAATAAGCACGGAAAATATCTGACGGAAGGCAAATTAAGGAGGTAATGAAGCCTATGAGTAATGCTAAACAGCAGTTAAAACAAAAATTAAGCACCGCCGCAAAGGATCTCGGAGTATCAAGTCAGGAGATTACTGACCTTATAAAGGAAAAGTTCGGCAGCGTCAAAAAATCGGGAGCTAACCTTTCCGAAGAGGAAATGAATTATATTCTTGAGCATTATACACAGAATAATCAGGTGGAGAATTTTGACGCGTATTTCGCCGCAAGAACAAATCCAAAGCCCGCCGAAAAGGAGTCCCCGAAAACGGAATCGGCGGAAAAGAAGCAGCCCAAAAAGGAGAAGCAGAAGTCCGAGCCCAAGAAAAAGCCAACGCCCGAAAAGGCTGAGAGGGTTCAGCCCGAGGAGGTTAAGGCGGAGGTTAAGGAGCAGCCCGCCAAATCGGAGGAGAAAAAGCCGCAGCCTGCCGAAAAGCATGAGCCGCAGCGGAAAAAGCCGCAGCAAAAGCCCATTACTTTGAACAATAATTCACGCAAGCAGGACAAAAACGAGCGCTTTGACACACAGCAGGCGCTTAAAGCAAACGAGCATAAGAACAAAAAGCCCCAGCAGGAGCAGAAAAAGCATAACGAACAGCAGAACAGAAGTAAGCTCGATATAAAATTCGCCGATTCATCCTCCGGCTCGGTTGACCAGAAGATTCATAAGGTCGATACAAGAGGCTCTTATGTTGAAATGGATAAGTACAACGAAAGGTACGAAAACATCGCCCCCGTTCAGAGCGGAAAGCATAAGGATAACTTCTCCAAGAAGCAGAAGCTTACTCAGAAGTCACAGCAGAGGAAAAGCCAGCAGTATTCAAGCAAGAGGGAAACCGAAGCCGAGAAGCTCCGCAGGCTTGAGCTTGAACGCGCGAGAAAGCAGCAGCTCAAGGTTCTTATCCCCGATGAAATCGTTGTTTCCGAGCTTGCCTCAAGGCTTAAAGTAACCGCCACGGAGGTCATTAAAAAGCTAATGGGCCTTGGCGAAATGTGTACGATAAATCAGGTTATCGATTTTGATACGGCTTCTCTCGTTGCGGAGGAGCTTGGGGCAAAGGTTGAAAAAGAGGTTATCATTACCATTGAGGAACGCCTTATCGATGATTCCGACGACGACGGAGAGGGCGTTGAAAGGGCTCCCGTTGTTGTTGTAATGGGTCACGTTGACCACGGCAAAACCTCGCTTCTTGACAATATAAGAAAAGCAAACGTTACCTCCACCGAGGCGGGCGGAATTACCCAGCATATCGGCGCATACAGGGTAAATTATAACGGAAAGGATATTACCTTCCTCGATACGCCGGGACATGAAGCGTTTACGGCAATGAGAGCGAGAGGAGCCTCCGTTACGGATATAGCGGTTCTTGTAGTGGCTGCGGATGACGGAATTATGCCGCAGACGATTGAAGCGATAAACCACGCAAAGGCGGCGGGAGTTTCCATTATCGTTGCCATAAATAAAATGGATAAGCCCGGAGCAAACCCGGACAACATCAAGCAGCAGCTTACCGAGCATGGCCTTGTTGTTGAGGAATGGGGCGGCGATGTTATATGCGTCCCCGTTTCCGCTAAAACGGGAATGGGCATTGACGAGCTTTTGGAGAACATCCTTCTTGTTGCCGAGGTTGCGGAGCTTAAAGCGAACCCGAACCGTCTTGCAAAGGGCGCGGTTATCGAAGCAAGGCTTGATAAGGGCAGAGGACCTATCGCAACGCTCCTTGTTCAGAACGGTACCCTCCATACGGGCGACGTTATTATTGCGGGAACCTCTGTCGGACGTGTAAGAGTTATGACGAACGATAAGGGAGAGGTTGTTACAGAAGCAGGCCCATCCTGCCCTGTTGAAATTACGGGACTTGCCGAGGTTCCCGCTGCGGGCGATACCTTTAACGCGGTTGAGGATGAACGCCTTGCAAGGGAGCTTGTCGAGCAGCGTAAGCATGAGGCTAAGCAGGAGCAGTTCAAGCAGTACCAGAAGGTTACGCTCGATAACCTTTTCAGCCAGATTGAACAGGGCGAGATAAAGGAGCTGCCCATTATAGTTAAGGCGGATGTTCAAGGCTCTGTTGAAGCGGTTAGGCAGTCGCTTGAAAAGCTCAGCAACGATGAGGTAAGGGTAAAGGTTATCCACGGCGGAGTCGGCGCGGTTTCGGAGAGCGATGTTATGCTTGCCGACGCTTCAAATGCGATTATCGTTGGATTTAACGTTCGCCCCGACCCCGTTGCGGAGGAAAACGCAAAGCGTGACGGCGTTGAAATTCGTCTTTACAGAATTATTTATGATGCAATCGAAGAAATAACAACCGCTATGAAGGGTATGCTTGCGCCCAAGTTCAGGGAGGTTCCCCTCGGACGGGTTGAGGTAAGGCAGGTTTACAAGATTACGGGTGTCGGAACTGTTTCGGGCTCGTATGTCCTCAGCGGAAAAATTACAAGAAATGCGGAAATTCGCGTTGTTCGTGAGGGTATAATTATTGCGGACGACAAAATGTCCAGCCTCAAGCGCTTCAAGGACGATGTTAAGGAGGTCGCCGAGGGATATGAGTGCGGCATTACCCTTGAAAAGTTCAATGACGTTAAGATCGGCGACATTTTCGAAGCATATTTAATGGAAGAATATAAGGCAGATTAACGGTATTCCGAAGCTGCCTGAGAGTAAAAAGGAGATTTTATGGCAAATTTTAAAAATCAGCGGCTTTCGGAGGATATAATGAGGGAGCTTGCGGGGCTTATACGCGAGCGTATAAAGGACCCAAGAGTGAACGTTATGGCGATTTCCGTTGTTCGGGTAGAGCTTTCGGGCGATAATTCCCACTGCAAGGTTTTTATTTCAAGCTTTAACGGCATTGAGGATGCAAAAAATGCCGTTCGCAGCCTTGCGGGAGCGTCGGGAATGCTGCGGCGGGAGATTACGAATAAGCTCCATATCAGGAGATGCCCTGAGCTTCATTTTATCCCCGATGATTCAATCGAGCATTCGGCGGAAATTTCAAAAATGCTGAAAAGCGTTCTGCCCGATTCGGACAGTCAAGAGGATTTGGAAACGGAAGAAAATTAAGGTTGTGATTTTTTGCAGATAAGCTACAGAGAAGCGGCGGAGTTTCTCAGGAACAATGACAATTTCTATATTCTTACCCATGCAAGCCCCGATGGGGACACTATGGGCAGCGGGTTCGGGCTTTGCGCCATTCTCCGCAAAATGGGCAAAAAAGCGAACGTTTACTGCTCCGATGAAATTCCTGCAAGGTATGCCTTTCTTTGCGAGGATTACAGGGAGCAGTCCTTTGAACCGGAAACAATCGTAGCCGTTGATGTCGCCGATGCAAAGCTCCTCGGGCAAAAGCTCGGAAGCCTTTACGCCGACAAGGTTGCGCTTTGCATTGACCATCATGTTTCAAACACGGGATATGCCGAAAGAACCCTTGTTGAACCGAATGCGGCGGCGGCGTGCCAGGTTATTTATCAGCTTATGGCTCGGGAAGGGCTTACCGAAGCGGATAAAACCATCGCCGAGTGCCTTTACACGGGCATTGCGACCGACACCGGCTGTTTCCTTTTCGACAGCACCTCGCCCGAAACGCATATCGCCGCAGCCGAGCTTATGAAATGCGGCATTGAAGCGGGAAAAATCAACCGCCGTATGTTTGAACAGAAAAGCAAGGCGAGAATTGCGGTTGAAAAGTTCATTCTTGACAATATGGAATACTACTTCAACGATAAATTCGCCGTTGTTGCGGTAACTCTCGAGGAAATGGAGAAAACGGGCCTTCCTGCGGAGGAATTTGAGGGCCTTGCGGGGCTTACGACAGTCCTTGAAACGGTTGAGGTCGGCGCGTTGATTCGCCAAAAGGATGAGCATAGGTTCAAGGTTTCGATGCGCTCAACGGGGGATGTTAATGTTTCGGAGATATGCGCAGGGTTTGGCGGCGGCGGCCATGTAAAGGCGGCGGGCTGTTCGTTTGAAACGTCTGTGTCCGATGCAAAGGATAAGCTGCTTGCGGCTGTCGGTGAGATTTTATGACAAGCCTTAACGAAAGCCTTAACGGAATAATTTGCATGAATAAGCCGGCGGATTTTACCTCGTTTGACGTTATTGCGAAAATGAGGGGAATCCTGCGCCTTAAAAGGCTCGGCCATGCGGGAACGCTCGACCCAATGGCTACGGGGGTTCTTCCCGTTTTTGTGGGAAAGGCGACAAAGGCGTGCGACATTATCCCGAATCACGACAAAACCTATGAAGCCGAATTTCAGCTTGGGCTTTCCTCCGATACGCAGGATATTTACGGCAAAATTACCGATAAAAAGGATGCCTCGGGCGTAACCTCGGTCGGGATAGAAAACGTCCTTGACGGGTTCAGGGGGGATATTATGCAGCTCCCGCCCATGTATTCGGCGGTTATGGTCAACGGTCAGCGGCTTTATGACCTTGCAAGGCAGGGGATAGTCGCCGAAAGGGAAATGCGCCCCGTTACGATACACAGCCTTATACTGCGTGAATATGACGAAAAAAGCCATATGGGAAGGCTCGAAATCTCATGCTCAAGGGGAACATATATAAGAACGCTTATAAACGACATCGGCGAAGCTCTCGGCTGCGGGGGGATAATGACCTCCCTCGTGCGGACAAGGGCGTGCGGCTTTGGGCTTGCCGACTGCGTTACCATTGAGGATTTGCAGGAGCTTGCGGATAAGGGAATTTCGGCTGAAAGATACCTTATCCCGATTGAAAATGCCTTTGAGGATTACAAAAGGGTTCGGCTTAATCCGCATCAGGAGCGGCTTTACCGAAGCGGCGTAAGGCTTGATACGGATAAAATGAGGATAAGCGGCTCGGGAAAATTCCGTGTCTACGGCGCAAACGGAGATTTTATCGGAATAGCGGGGGTTAACCCCGAAACAAGGGAATTTTACGTTGAGAAAAACTTTTAACATCTCCCCTCGAACTTGTTTCCTGCGGGAGCTGCTTCGCAGCGGCAAAGGATGATTTTTTACGATAGATTTAACAGGGACAAACGCAGTGCCGGAGGGCTTTACTGCGGCGGCTGTCGGACTTTTTGACGGAGTTCACCTCGGTCACCGTGCGGTTATAAGCCGCGCGGCGGAAATTGCGGAGGAATGCGTCGGCGTATCTCCCGCCGTTTTTACCTTTGAAACGGATACGGTTACTTCAAAGGGCGGCGGTATGGAATGCCTGCTTTCAAAGGAGCTCAAGAATGAGGTTATCGGGAGCTTGGGCGTGGAATACATTTATTCCCCCGACTTTATGAATTTTAAAAACCTTTCTGCGGAAGGGTTTGTTGAGCTTGTGCTTTGCGGAAAAATGTCGGCAAGATTTGTCGTATGCGGTGAGGATTTCCGATTCGGCAGGGGCGCGTCCGGGGATGTACATACCCTTGAAAGGCTTTGCATGAAAAAGGGAATAAGGGTTTTCACCGTTCCCCCCGTTAAAGGGGAGAACGGCGAACGAATTTCCTCCACCGAAATAAGGGAGCTTATACGAAACGGCGAAATTTCAAGGGCAAACCGTTTGCTCGGATATAAATATTTTATGCGCCTGCCCGTTGTCGGCGGGAATCATATCGGCAGAACAATGGATTTTCCAACGATAAATCAGCAGCTTCCAAAGGGGCAGGTTATGCCGAAATTCGGGGTTTACGCCTCCGCTGTGCAGGTGAACGGAAAAATGCATAGGGGAGTGACGAACATCGGAGTAAAGCCCACAGTTTCATGCGGCGGTCTGCCCCTTGCGGAAACCTTTATCGAGGATTTTGAGGGCGACCTTTACGGCGAAAGAATAAGGCTTTCACTTGTGGAATTTATCCGCCCCGAAAGAAAATTTTCGGGAATTTCGGAGCTTGCGGAGCAGATAAAAACGGATGTCCGAGCCTGCGCCGCTCTCCCCGATGATATTTACGGAATTTGATACGGAAAGGAATGTTTTATTTGGAACAGAAGAATGTAAGAACAAGATTTGCGCCAAGCCCCACAGGGTTTATGCATATAGGAAACCTTAGGACTGCGCTTTATACTTATATTATCGCAAAAAAATACGGCGGAAAGTTTATCCTCCGAATTGAAGATACAGACCGGGAGCGCTATGTTGACGGCGCAATTGACGTTATCTATGACACGCTTAGGGCTTGCGGACTTAACTGGGACGAGGGGCCCGACATCGGCGGTCCGGTAGGACCTTATATTCAGTCGGAAAGAATGGGCATTTTCAAGCAGTATGCCGAGGAGCTTGTTAAAATGGGCAAGGCATACTATTGCTTTTGCACAAAGGAGCGCATGGACAAGCTCCATGAGGAGCAGAGGGCAAAGGGACTTACAAACGCATATGACCGCCACTGCCGCAACCTTTCCCCCGATGAGGTGAAAAGGCTCCTCGATGCGGGAACGCCCTATGTTATCCGCCAAAAGGTTCCGCTTGACGGAACAACAACCTTCCATGACGAGCTTTACGGCGATATAACCGTACCCAACGCCGACCTTGACGACCAGATCCTTCTTAAAGCGGACGGTATGCCGACATATAATTTCGCCAATGTTGTCGACGACCACCTTATGGGAATTACCCATGTTGTAAGGGGAAACGAGTACCTTTCCTCCGCACCGAAGTATAACCTGCTTTACGAGGCTTTCGGCTGGGATGTTCCCTGCTATATCCATGTTGAGCATATTATGAGGGATGCAGCGCACAAGCTCTCTAAGCGTGACGGCGACGCTTACTTCGGCGATTTTGTCGAAGCGGGATATTATATCCCCGCAATCCTTAATTATATCGCCCTCCTCGGCTGGGCGCCAAAGGGGGAGAACGAGATTTTCACCCTTGAACAGCTTACGGAGGAGTTCGATATTCACGGACTTTCAAAATCCCCCGCAATCTTCGACCCCGTAAAGATGAAAGCGATAAATGCGGAATGGCTGAGAAATCTTCCGCATGAAAAATTCAAGGAGGCCGCTCTTCCGTATATCAGAAAAACCTGCAGGAGCGAAAGCGTTAACCTTGACGCGCTTGTAAAGGTTTTGCAGCCGAGGGCGGAGCTTCTTACGGATATTCCCGAAAGAGTTGATTTTATCGATGAGCTTAGGGAGTACAGCACCGACCTTTATTTCAACAAAAAAATGAAAACCACCCCCGAAACAAGCCTTGAAGCGCTTAAAGCGGCTCTTGCGGTTTTTGAGGGAATTTCCGAAGCGGATTGGACTCCCGAAAATGTTCATGATACGCTTACAGCCGAAGCGGAAAGGCTCGGCGTTAAGGCGGGCTGGCTGCTGCTGCCGATAAGGGCGGCGCTTTCGGGAAAGCTCAGCACCCCGGGCGGCGGAGTTGAGCTTGCGGTTATCCTCGGACGGGAGGAAACAATCGCAAGGGTCAAAAAGGGAATAGAAAAGCTCAGCTGATGCCCCCGAAAAGGCTTTGCGGCAGTGTCCGAAGCCGTTCGGAAGGCATTTGTGCCTCGCATTTGCCTCGCGTTTGCCTTGCATTCGATTCGTCTAAACTGTTATTTTCCCTTAATTATCACAGTTCTAACACATAAAAGTGATAACCTTATGTTAACACTAACCGAAAGGAATGGTTACAGAAATGATAGAGGTCAAAAACCTTACAAAGCAGTACGGTCAGAAAAAAGCCGTCGACGACATTTCCTTTACCGTTAATGACGGAGAAATACTCGGATTTTTGGGTCCGAACGGAGCAGGAAAGTCAACGACAATGAATATGCTTACGGGATATATTTCCTCAACCTCGGGACAGGCTCTTATTAACGGAGTCGATATTCTTGACGACCCGATGAGGGCGAAAAGGGATATAGGCTATCTCCCCGAAATGCCCCCGCTTTACCTCGATATGACGGTTAAGGAATACCTGAACTTTGTTTATGACCTTAAAAAATGCAAGCTCCCACGCAGGGCGCACCTTGAGGACGTTTGCAGCCTTGTCAAGATTAACGATGTTTACGACAGGGTTATCCGCAATCTTTCAAAGGGCTATAAGCAAAGAGTCGGACTTGCCCAAGCGCTTGTCGGAAATCCGCCCATACTTATTTTGGACGAACCGACAGTCGGACTTGACCCGAAGCAGATTATCGAAATAAGAACCCTTATCAAAAGGCTCGGAAAGAAGCATACCGTTATCCTTTCCTCCCATATTCTTTCGGAAATTCAGGCTGTCTGCGACCATGTTATTATTATAAACAAGGGTAAGCTTGCCGCCGATGATACAACCGAAAACCTTACAAAAAACATCTCAACGGACAGCAGACTTATTGCAAGAATTGACGGAAACAGAGATGAAATTCTCAAGGTTATAAAGTCAATTCCCGGCGTTATCTCCGTCCTTGCGGATATGGAGCGTGAGCAGGGCGTTTTTGACTATGAGATAGAGGTAAAAGAGGACGCCGATATCCGCCGTGAGCTTTTCAAGCGAATTGTCGCAAGAAACTGGGTTATCCTCGGCTTGAAATCAACCGAAATGTCGCTTGAGGATATCTTCCTTAAAATTACAATGGGAGATAACGTTGACATTAAGGTTAAGAAAAATTCGGACGAACAGACGCCCGATGAGGTCGGTTCGGATGATGGCGAAAGCATTTCCCCCGAATCCGATGAGGGAAACGCTGCGCAATCCGATGAAGGCGCCGCCGATGATGCGGCTGCAGGCGATTCCGAAGAAGCAGAGGAAAAGGAGGCGGCAGAATAATGGGCGCAATATTCAGACGTGAGATGAAAGCCTATTTTACTTCCCCGATAGCATATATTTTTATTACGGCTTTTTATCTTTATACGGGCAACTATTTCGTTAATTACAATATGGGCTACGGCTCAACCGACCTTTCCTACGCCTTTTCAAGCGCATTCACGATTATGATGATACTTCTTCCGCTTCTTACAATGAGGCTTTTTACGGAGGAAAAGAAGCAGCGCACCGACCAGTGCCTGCTGACAGCCCCCGTCAGCCTTGGCGGAATCGTGTTTGGAAAGTTCATGTCGGCAGTATGCGTTTTCCTTTGCGCAATGGCTATTTATGTGCCGTATGTTATCGTTCTTTACGCTCTAGCGGGAACGGTTGAATGGGCGACAATAATCGGAACGATGATTGCCCTTCTTCTTCTGGGCGCCGCATTTATTTCGATAGGAGTATTCGTTTCAACCCTTACGGAAAGCCAGGTTGTTGCGGCAATCATAAGCTTTGTTATTATAATGTTTTTCTATATGCTCGACCTTCTTGCGGCAAGCGTTTCGAATGAAGTCATAAGCGGAATTATGTCCTCGCTCGGTTTCTATACAAAGTACACCGAGTTCACAAGCGGAATTTTCAACGTTGAAAGCATTGTCTTTTTTGTAAGCACAATTTTTGTTTTCAACTTCCTTGCGGTTCGTGTTCTTGAAAAGCGCCGCTGGGCTGACTGATTCACGAAAGGAGCGCTTAAAATGAACGAAGAAAAAAATTTGCTTAACGCCAAAGAAACCGCTGCGGCGGATGATATAAAGGCGGACGAGAAGCCTGTCAAGGAAAAAAAGACTAAGGATAAAAAACCAAAGGCGAAAAAGCTCGGGTTTAATTCAAAGAAGCTGAAGTACGGCTCTGCGGCAACCGCCGTTACGGTGCTTGTTGTTGCGGCTGTTGTTCTTGTAAATGTTATCGTAAGCCTTGTCGGCGACAGAACCAACCTCACCATAGACCTTACCTCGGATAATGTTTTTGAAATTTCGCAGGAGTCGATAGATTACATTAAATCGATAAGCGGGGATGTTGAAATAGTTACAATGGCGGATGAATCGGTTTTCCGTGATTCCGGCAGCACCTACTATAAACAGGCGTACGAGGTTATCAAAAAATACGAGCTTTACAGCGACAATATTACGGTTAACTTCGTCGACATGACGGCTGACCCAACCTATGCGAATAAGTACAGCGAGATTTACAAGGGCACTATCTCGGCATACAGCATTGTTGTAAGCAGCGGAAACAGAATAAAGGTTATCTCGGTAAACGACCTTTTCAATACCGAGCTTAACTATCAGACATATTCCTATAACATTGTTTCCTCAAAGGCGGAGCAGGTTCTTACCTCCGCAATTATGTATGTAACCGACCCTGAGCCGAAAACGGCGGTTATTCTTGACGTTGAGGCTGCGGGAATTTCAAACAGCACCATACAGACCCTCCTTGAGGACGATGGATTTGACGTTTCAACAGTTGACCCGAACACCTCGGACTTCCCCTATGATGCTGACCTTATCGTTGTAAACGCCCCCGTTAACGATTTTTCGGAGGAGCTTATCTCAAAGCTGTATGATTACCTCGAAAATGGCGGAAATTACGGCAAAAATATGATTTATCTCGCAAATTATGCGCAGAAGTCAACCGCAAATATAGATGATTTCCTTGCGGAATGGGGAATTGAGGTCGGAAGCGGAGTTGTCGGCGAAACAAATACGAATAACCTTGCGACAAGCGCAACGCTTTACGCTATAAGAAACTTTATCGAGGAAAATGACTATTCCACCGATGTTTCTCAGCTTTCGCTCCCCGTTATTTCCTATAACGCAAGGCCCGTTAACCTCCTCTTTGAAACATCGGGAAATGTTACAACAACCGCTCTCCTTACAACGGAGGATACAGCGTTTGTTCTTACGGACGAAATGCAGGAGCTTGCCCAAAGCGGCGTTGACCCCGAAATTGTGAACGGAGTTTACAACACAATTGCCCTTGCGAATAAGTATACATTTGACGAGGACAACAACTCGGTGCTTTCCAACGTCCTTGTTTTCGGCTCGTCCGATATGCTTGACGAGGGCCTTACAGGTACAACCTACTACAATAACGGAGATTACTTTGTTTCAATCGTTAACAATATGGTCGGCAAGAACAGCGGAATTACAATAGTTGCAAAGGATCTTAGCGCCGCAACCTTTGATACGACACTTGCAAAGGCAAACACAGCCTTCTGGGTGTTCATAATCATTATCCCCGCAGCGGTGCTTATCACGGGAATTGTTATATGGCTCAGAAGGAGACATAAGTAATGAAATCGAGAATCAGGCTTATTATAATTATTGCCGCCGTTGCGGTTATCCTTGGCGGAGTGGCGCTTGCGCTTGTGCTTACAATCCCCGAGGAGGAAGAAAGCGAGGATACATCAACCTCCGAGGAAACGGAATCATCGCTTCTCTTCGATAAAAACCCCGAGGATATCGATACCGTCACAATTACCAACGAATACGGCTCATACAGAGTGGAAAGAATCGGCGAGGACGGCGATTACGCTTGGACAGTCTTTGATTACATTTTCGCCCCGATTGACGGAACCGTCATAAACGGAATCCTCACCAATTCCGCAACGCTTACGGCGCAGAAAACCGTTGTTGAGGACGCCCCCGACCTTTCAATTTACGGCCTTTCCGACCCTGCGGCGGAATATAAGGTCGAATTTGACGATTCATCGGAAACGGTTTATGAGGTTGTTATCGGCGATGTTGTCCCCGGCTCAACAAGCACAAGATATATGTGCTTCAAGGGCGAAAATACGGTTTATACCGTGAAGAACAGCGCCGTTTCATTCTCCCTTAACGATAAAAGGGAATGCGTCAATAAAACCGTTTACACCGCCTATACCTCAACCGACAGCGAGGATACCACGGACTATACGAAAATTAACAGGCTCACCGTCAGCCGCAGCGACATCGATTATGACATCGTTATCGAGTATGATACCCGCCTTGACGATGAGGACGCAATAGTTTCCAATTCATCGCAGTACAGAATGACATCGCCGGTTGTCCTTGACCTTAACCCCGATACAAGCTCGGCGGTTACGGGGGATATGTTCGGGCTTACCGCTTCGGACTTTGCCGTAATCGAACCGACTGAGGATGAGCTTGCCGAATATGGCTTTGATGAACCCTCGGGAGTTATCGATGCGGACATTGTCGGAGGGGAGTTTAAGCTTACCGTCGGAAACGCCGTTACGGATGAAAACGGCACGCAGACGGGCTGGTATGCGATGGCTGAAGGAATTAACGTTATCTATATCTTCGATACCGCATCGCTTCCGTGGATGACCTTTATGCCGCTTGATATTACAACAACAATGATTACAAGCAATTATATTTACAGCATTACCTCGCTGGACGTTACGGGAACCGCCGCAGAAGCGCACTTTACAATGACCGGCTCGTCGGACGATGATTTCGCTGTAACCTCCGACGGTGAGGAAATCGATAAAGAAGCCTTTAAGGTGTTCTACCAGTTTATCCTTAAAGCGCCCTCGGAACAGCTTTGCTTCGATGAGGTCAGCGGCGAGCCTTATATAAAGGTTGAAATCACCACCGAGAGCGGCAGCGATACGCTGGAGTTCTATACAGCGGAAAACAGAAGAACCGTTATCTGCCTTAACGGCGCGCCGAGCTTTACCTGCAAGACGGCGTATGTCGAAAGGCTTGCGGAAAATACAGCCAAGCTCCTGAGCGGCGAGGATCTTATTACCACATGGTAACACTGTAAAAAAAATTTTTTCCCGACCTCCGCCCGAAAACGACAGAATTTCCGCCGCGATATGCGGTAGAATTTTTAGGCGGAAGCGGCTTAGAGGGAAAACCTGCCTTCGGATAAGCGTAAAATTAAACAGCATTTTCTTAACATTGACTATTGATTTTGTTAATATTATATGCTATAATTAATTCATGAGCTTATGATGAATTAAGGATACGCCGTACAATGCCGAGGGCAGCGCTTCCTTTATGATGTGATTTATCAATATGTATGTGCAAAGGAGGAATTGACATGAGTGAAAAAAAGGATTTTTTCTCCTATAAGGGACTGCCCCTTGTGAGAAAGGACGATACTATCTATTACGGAAATATGTATGACGACTATGTTGTTATGATGGAAATTAAAGAAAAAACAAGAGTAGGCGATATTGACGTTGCAAGCAAAATAAAAATCTATAAAATGGCGACGGATGAGAAGCTGAACCCGTTGGAGGCTATTGTTAAATCAAGCGAAAAAACAAGCCTTTATGAAGCGCTTGACATTGCCTATGTATGGCTTTCAAGAACGGCTGCGGAGTAAAAACTGCCTGCGCCGAAGCAAGAGAATAAAAAGCGACACACCCCGATTTTCGGTTCACCGTTACTGCGGCTGCGGAGGAATTCTTCGCAGCGCGGCGGATGATTTTTATACCGAGAATCGGGGGAGTTTTTTGACTGCCGAAGCCGGCTCCTGCGCAGATCTCCTCGAAAAATTAATAGTAAGTTAATAAATAACGCCGAGTAATGTGGTATAATTTTTCTGTATTATTGCGAATATATTTTTGCGTTTGAGTTTTGGGAATATATATTCGGAAAAACATCAAAGTGGGTGAGCAGCATGAGCTTAGGGGAAATTTCAAACAGAAAAATTAAAATTGCCTTCGTTTCGGGCGGAAATGACAATGAGTATAACTCCGCCTTCGCCACCTTTCTCTCGGAGGAGTTTAAAAAGGCAAATTTTCATATGATATGGTATCAATCCGTCTTTGCGGAGGATTATACGGGAAAGCCCCATGAAGTGGGAGAAATGAATATCTATAATCTTATAAATTATGATATGATTGACCTTATCGTTATGCTTACAATTACAATGAGGAGCGAGGATGCGAAAAAGCGTGTTGTTTCCGAGGCGAAAAAGCATAACATTCCGCTTATTTCGGTCGATGAAATCGTTGAGGGCGCATATAACATTACCTTTGACTATAACGAGGGCATAAGGGATATAATATGCCATGTTATCGATAAGCATAATGCGAAAACAATAAACTTTATCGGCGGAATTAAGGGAAATCCCCTTTCCGATGCAAGAGAAAAAATCTATCGCGCCGTTTTAGCGGAGCATAATATAGAAATTGACGAAAACAGGATTGGCTACGCTTGGTTCTGGCATAAATCCGCCGAGGAGCTGTTTGAAAAGTGGCATAATAATAACCTTGTTCCCGATGCGGTCGTCTGCGCAAACGATTCTATGGCTATCGGCGTGTGCAATAAGGCGGCGGAGCTTGGCTATAATGTCCCCGAGGAGCTTATTGTAACCGGAGTTGACGGAATAAGCGAGGCTATGACATATATTCCCGCAATAACCACGGCTAAGATAAACATTTCAAAGGCTTCCGAAAGAATTTCCGAGGTCGCCTTGGGCATTTTGAACGGAACAATAAGCCCGCAGGGCAACGAGGTTATCGCTGCGGAAAGGCTTTATTCGCAGTCCTGCGGATGTGAGGAAATATCCGACCCGGGCGTTGACAACCTTATAAGGCACAACCTTTTTGAGGACGTTAACCAGTATAAGGGCGTTACAAAGGCAATTATAAATATCGCCGATGAGGTTGTTGTTGATGCGGATTTCAGGGTTACTGTCGAACGGCTTGAGCTTTTTATGGAAAAGGTTTGGTCAAGGTCGGTATGGATTTGCGTCTGCGATGATTTTATTACAAAGATTGACGATTTGGATGAGATTAACTCCGATTACGCAAATTACCGAAAAGAGGGCTACAGCGAAAATATCGGCTACGGCGTTCGGTATTCACCAACGGAGCATACAAAGGAAATGCTCCCTGTCTTTAAAACGGCTGAGCTTCTTCCGAACCTTGATGAAATTTTCGATAAATACCACCATATCACCGTTGAACCCCTCCATTTTCAGGATAGAGTTATCGGCTACATTGCCGTTGAATTTGAGGTTTGCGTTGGAAATTTCAATATGCTTAATACCTTTGATTCAAGCGTAATAAGCCTTGTTCTTGAAAACGCAAGAGTTCAGTCGGAGCTTCACGGCTTTGCGAATAAGCTTGAGGAAATGTACGTAAGGGATCCCCTTACAAAGCTTATGAACAGACGTGGATTTTATAAATTCGCACAGAGGGATTTTGAAAAATGCCGCAAGCAGAACAAGGAGTTTATGATAGCCTCGGTTGACCTTAACGGGCTTAAAACGATAAACGACAGCTACGGCCATGCTGACGGAGATAACGCTATAATCAGGGCGGCAATGGCCCTTGAAGCGGCTTCGGGCGGGGCAATGATTGTCGCGCGCTTCGGCGGAGATGAATATGTTGCGGCGGGAATGTGTCCGTCGGAGGATTTCAGCGATGAATTTATGCAAAGGCTCAACGGTTATCTCGATGATTACAATAAAACCTCGGGCAAGCCGTACAAGGTGGCGGCAAGCTGCGGAATTTACAAGGCAGTTCCTCGGGAGGGTTCAACTATGGATGAATTTGTTTCCGAGGCAGACAAGATTATGTACACTGTAAAGCAGACCACAAAAGCACGGTCGGAGGCACGAAGGTAGGAGTGCGCAGGGGTGCGTGCGATGTACTGAAGCGGTGCGTGCGATGTGCGGAAGCGGTACGTGATGTACGGAAATGGTGCGTGATGTGCGGAAATGGTGCGTGATGTACGAAACGGAGCGTGCTGTAGGCAGGTAACGCTGTTGTATATATGCAAAACCTCCCGATTTTGATTTTTCAAAGTCGGGAGGTTTTTTATGCCTAAAGGCTTTTTACTTTTTTTCCGTCATAAGCGAGCAGACAAGATTAGAAAATTCAAGCGGATTATCAATGGGCATTCCTTCGATAAGAAGCGCCTGTGTATAAAGAATTTTGCTGTAATCGCCGAGCTTTTCCTTGTCGGTGTCGTAAAGCGATTTAAGGACGCCGAAAATTTCATGATTAGGATTGATTTCAAGCACCTTTTCCGCTCTTACGTTTTGGTCGCCGGGCATTTGGGCGAAGGTTTTCTCCATCTCAAGCGAAATCTGTCCCTCATTCGTAAGGCAGACGGGGTGCGATTTAAGCCGTTCGGAGAGCTTGGCTGATTTTACCTTTCCGCTTAAAGCCTTTGCGATTTCATCAAGCATATCCTTGCTTTCCTCAGAGAGCTTCTTGAACTCCTCCTTTTCTTCGGGGGAATCAAGGTCAAGGTCCGCATCGGAAACGGATTTGAACTGCTTATCGCTGTAGCTTTCAAGAACCTTAATGGCGAACTCGTCAACGCTTTCGGTGAGATAAAGGATTTCATAGCCCTTATCCTTGACAATTTCCGTCTGCGGGAGGGTATCCGCCTTGTCAACGGTTTCTGCGGCTGCGTAGTAAATGTATTTCTGCTCATCCTTCATCCTTGAAACATATTCGTCAAGGGTGCAGAGCTTCTTTTCGGCTGAGGAATGGAACATAAGCAGGTCCTTGAGAAGCTCCTTATTTGCGCCGTAGCCGTTGTAAACGCCGAATTTTATCTGCATACCGAACGCTTTCCAGAACTGTTCGTACTTCTCACGCTCGTTGTTAAGCATTTTCTTTAGCTCATTCTTGATTGTTTTTTCAAGGGATTTTGCGATAAGCTTGAGCTGGCGGTCATGCTGGAGCATTTCACGGGAGATATTAAGGGATAAATCCTGCGAATCAACAAGGCCCCGTACAAAGCAGAAATGGTCGGGGATAAGGTCGGCGCATTTATCCATAATAAGAACCCCGCTTGAATAAAGCTGCAAGCCCTTTTCATAATTCTTTGAATAGAAGTCCATCGGCGCGTTTGCGGGGATAAAAAGAAGTCCGTCATAGGTTGCCGTACCCTCGGTTTTAACGTGAATGGACTTTAACGGGTCGGCATAATCGTAGTATTTTTCCTTATAGAAATTGTTGTATTCCTCCTCGGTAATTTCGTTTTTGTTTTTGCGCCAAAGGGGAGTCATGCTGTTAAGGGTTTCGGTTTCAACCGTTGTTTCATACTCTGCGGGAACATCGTCAACGCCCGTTCCCTCCTTGAGATGGTCATGCTCCATATCAAATTTTATCGGATAGTGAATGTAATCGGAATATTTCTTAACAAGGGATTTGATTTTCCACTGCATAAGGAATTCGCTGTATTCCTCATCATCGGTATCGTCCTTGAGGAAGATTTTAACCTCCGTTCCGACGCCGTCCTTGTCGCATTCTTCAATAGTGTAGCCGTCAACGCCCTCGGATTTCCAGAGATATGCCTGATCGCTGCCGAATGCCTTGGTTTTAACCTGAACCTCCTTTGCGACCATAAATGCGGAATAAAATCCAACGCCGAACTGACCGATAATATCAACATCCTCGGCGGAGTTGTTCTCATCATTTTTAAAGCTGAAGGAACCGCTGTTTGCGATTGTTCCGAGGTTGTTTTCAAGCTCGTCCTTGGTCATGCCTATGCCGTTATCACGGATTGTAAGGGAATTTTCATCCTTATCGACATCGATTTTGATGAAAAAATCGGAGCGGTTCATTCCAACGCTGTCGTCGGTAAGGGATTTGAAGTAAAGCTTATCCATAGCGTCGCTTGCGTTGGAAATAATTTCACGAAGGAAAATTTCCTTGTGGGTATAAATTGAGTTAATCATCATATCGAGCAGACGTTTTGATTCCGCTTTGAACTGTTTTGTTTCAGCCATTTTAAATACACTTCCTTAGTAATTATACGGTTAATTGCGTAAAGCCTGTGCAGGCTTTTAGCAGTCTTTGCTGCAGAGTGTTAGCAATCGCCAGCTTTGAGTGCTAAGATAAGTATATACCAACTTTTCCTTAAATTCAAGGGGTGCGTGACATTGTTTACAATTTAGACACAATTACACCGCAAAAAATATAGGATAGAAAACAGAAGCCGTTGACTCCGCTCCGTTTTCTATCCATATATATAAACTGCCCATGGCAGGGATTTTTGGATGCCGCCCCTTTTTACTGCACAGATATTTCTGTGTTTCGGGACGACTGATAGAAAAATATCTTTAAGCCTTATTATTTTTTCTAGGGCTGTACCGTCCTCCGACGGAGAATTATGTTAGGCTTTCGCCCCGAACTCAGCATTATCGAGGCGAAATACGAGATTGCTCACCTGCGGCGTTTTTCCCTGCCGCAGGTTGAATAAAGAGAGAGGGAATGTTTGGACTTGAATCCAAACCGCAAGCTCTGCATTTTTTGCAAAGCTTGAATATGAAAATAAAATATGGGGGTAAATAGGGGGATATTCCATTCGCAGTCCCTGCAGGAAGGGATTGCATCGTTTCCGATTGGAATGATTACAGTATAACCGCCGTTTGTGTTAAAATTATGAAAGAAAAAAGAAAATGAGAAAAAATAAGAAAGTTATTTCCTTTCATAAAAGCTGCCCTTGGGATTATACTATAATTCAGACGCCGAGCGCATGGGCGATGAAAATGAGGTGATGGAATGAGGGCGGCAAAAAGGATACGTGAGGATATTATGCTTTTTCTTTTCGGCGGAATACTCTATTCCCTGATAGAAATTTGTTTCAGGGGGTTTACGCATTGGACAATGACCGTCACGGGCGGGCTTTGCTTTATGATAATATACAGGCATTATGAGGGCAATCCGAATGAATCCATGCTTTCAAAATGCTTATACGGTATGTTTGTTATAACGGCGTTTGAGTTTGCCGTCGGCTGTGCGGTGAATTTGATGTTCCGCTGGAATGTGTGGGACTATTCCGCTCTGCCGTTCAACCTTTTCGGGCAGGTTTGCCTGCTGTTTTCGGCGCTGTGGTTCCTCCTTTCCGTACCGATAGTGTGGCTCTGCGCCGTATTTAGGAAAAAATTCGCTCTTGCGGCAAAATTCTAGTCAAAATTTGTGCAAAATTATTTCCCTTTCTACTTGATAAATCGGAGTATATGTGCTATAATATTGTTAAATATCTGTAACTATGTTATTTTAATGCATTGTTCTTTACGGAATTATACGGAGGGTATATATGCTTGATTTTAATACAAAAAAGAGGATTCTGAAAAGGCTTTCGGACTGCGCTGAGAAGCATTTCCTTATGCTTATTCCATGCCTTTTGGCGGCGGCGTTCGTTAAGCTGTTCTATTTTATAGTATGCAGCGTTGATATTGCGCTGTCGGATAAGGACGGAAATTTTCTCGGAATAAGGCGCGCTTCAAGGGGAAAAACACGCCGCAGAAGGCAGGACGACATTGTTTTTGTCAAGCGTTCATTCGGCTCAAGGCTTGTTTCCGGCGTTTTGGCGGCGTCCTTTGCGGGTATGCTCGTTCCTACCGCTATGCCTGCTATAACTGCGCTTGCGGCAACGAGTGCGAGTGATTATGTGCAGTACGCAGGCTACGGCTCCGATGCGAATCTTTACGATTATTATTATGATGCATCGCCCTCCAATATATTTATGAACTCCTGGGAAATCAATGACGGCGACTGCATTGTAGGATATGATTCGGTGCAGCTTTCTCTCACTCAATATGATGCGCGAAGTGCATCGGTTGACAGCAAAACTCATGGCGCAATATATTCCGCAGGCATATATTACGATGTTTACAGCAAGGGCGGAAGCGTTGCCGAGAGTACGGGAAATGTTGTTGCCAACAAAACCATAAATGACAGCAGCTACACAACCACCAGTCTTTATAACTGGGTAAGTCAGCAGGTTACGGGGCTTAATGCTTCTAAGGAATACCACTTTTATACAATTATAAAGCAGACCATTATCCTTTACGGCATTCCTGTCGGGGATGCTATTTCTAATTATGTTGATTCAGATGGAAACATTACAAGCTATACGGATCCTACCAGTGGAACTACCACTAAGGTAAAAACGGTTTACTATCGCCATGAAATAAGGTCTGATGATGAGTATGTTGTCCAGATGGGTTCGCTTCTGACTTCACCCTCGTTCAGCGTAGCTTATGACAGCACCAACAATGATATTGATATAACCATTAATTCGGATACAGATAACAGCGGTCATGAAATTGCAGGATACCTTATCTACAGAAGTGAGGAGAGCATAAGCGGAACAACTAAAACCATGGGCGACTATAAGTACCTTGGCTATGTTACAAAAAGCTCCGTTTCAAGCACAGGTATTATTTATTCCGACAGCGACATTGACTATACAAAAAAATACAGCTATGTTGTATGTACATATTCCGATATTTACTCAAACGGGGATGCGTACAGCACTTCAAAATCTTCGCTTTATATGACAAGCCAGCTTCCGTCGGGAACGAATGATTACGGCTGTGCAGTGAGCGTTTATACCCCCACAAAACAGCCATATCCCGTAACGATTACGGATAATAACACGTATTTTACCCTTTCATGGACGGCTGTTACAGGCGCAACGGCATATTATATCAGCAGAGAATGCACAAGCGCAGGTCACAGCTGCAACGATATGGAAGTGGAAATTCAGGCGGACGGCAGTACGACATATACATATGATGATAAAACCGCCGCATACAGCTCCACGGATCCGCATATATACACATATACCATATGGGCGGTAAACAGCGATAACACAGGAACCGATGGTTCCGGCAGCGCTAAAAGCTCCGAAACTGTTCTGACGGGCTATCAGCTCAACCCCGATATAAGCCGTCCATATAATATAAGCATAAAAGCGGGCGACACCGATGCAACCCTCTATTGGTACTGCAACGATTCGGACGTAACCGGATTTGATATTATAATGGAAAAGGTTATTTACGACGACAGCGGAAATGAAACAGGAACAGAAACAACGACAATTACAGTTACGGCGAGTCAGGCGCTTATTTCAACCGATTCAAGCGGAAAGTCGTACTATTCCTACACGGAGTACGATATGACGGCGGGCGCAACATACCGTTTCCAAATCAGGTCATACATGATTATTGCGAGCAGCGGAGAAAAAGAACCTGCCAGCGATTATTACCCCGAACCGTATATTGAGGTTACTATTTCCACCGATTTTGAAGCGCCCCAGGAAATAGAGGCTACCCCATCGGACAGTCAGATTGTTGTAAGCTGGTCCGCTTCGGAAAACGCCGATAAATATATTCTCTATATTTACAAGCTCGAGGACGGCGAATATGTGGAGGTCGGAACAAGGACTGTAAGCGGAACAACCTATACCCACAAGAACCTTGAAAACGGCGATACCTATAAATACTATGTTGTTGCGCAGAAAACCGTAAACGGTCAGACAATTTTAAGCGACCCGTCATATGAGGTTGCGGCAACAGTCGGAGATCCGCTTAAAAAGCCCACAGACCTTACTGCGACATTTGACGGCGATGATGTTACTATTACATGGACAGCCGTAAGCGGCGCGGAGGGTTACCTCCTTTACATTGTCGGAAGCGATGGCACTGCCGATATTAAGGATATTACCAAAAACAGCTACACCCAAACCGATGCGGTTTACGGGGTAACCTACAGATACTATGTCTACGCATATAAGACTATACAGCTTTCAAGCGGAACATACCAGTATTACAAGAGCGAAAGGTCGGATATTGAATCGCTTACAATCGGCGGCAGTGTCAGCACGCCGAGCGGCCTTGTCGCTGCCTCGTCCGATGGTCAGATTGACCTTACATGGACTGCCGTTACGGACGCCGATGGATATATCGTCTACGCAACGAACAGCAGCGGTACAACAACAACCTACAACGTTTCGACAAATTCATTCTCCCATACGGGTCTTACCGCAGGGGATGTATATACATACTATGTAGTCGCATATGAATATGTGAACGGAACTGCGGTTTACAGCAGCGCATCCGCAAGCGTGACAGCAACTGTCGGCGGATCGATTTCCGCTCCGACCGATTTTGCCGTAACAACCACCGATTCTTCGGCAGTCCTTACATGGACCGCCGTCAGCGGCGCGGCGGGATACACTGTCTACGGCTATTCAAGCGACGGGGCAACCCTTGAGGTCGATGTTTCAAAGACAACCTACACACATTCGGGTCTTACAAGCGGCGATACATGGACATATTACGTAAGGGCGTACAAAACCGTGAACAGCCAGCGTGTTTACAGCAGTACAACGAATTATGTCTCGGTAACAATCGGCTCTGTTCTCCCTGCCCCGACCGACCTTGTTGCAACCGCCGGAAATCGTCAGGTTGCCCTTAAATGGACGACCGTAAAGGGCGCAAGCGGCTATATCGTGTACCTTTACGATGATTCAACCTCAACATTCCAGCCTCTGACAATCGTTTCAAAGGGCACATATACCCATACGGGACTTAAAAACGGCACAAAATACACCTACATGGTTGCGGCTTACGTTGTAGAGAACGGAACAAGAGTAATCGGTGATTATTCCCTCGCCGTTTCGGCAATCCCTACATCGGGAAATTCCGCCGATGTGGATTACACCATAAATATTAAGGGAACCGCGCCCTACGGAATCTCCCACAGCGAGCTTATTTCAGCCGCCGCAAACCACGATGCCTTCGATGATCCCGTTGATGCGTACATCTCGGTAAACGATGAATCGACAAGGGCAATCAAGGAGGTTTTGAGGGGCTATGCCAACGGTTTAAGCAGCTTCATTATCTATCCGTTCGATATAAGCCTTTATTTGGAGGATACCCTTGTTGCGGTTGAGCCGAATGACGGTTATAACGTAACATTTACAATCCCCGTTCCCGACCAGATGATTGAATACCGTGACTACATCACCGTTGTTCACCTTAAAACAGACGGCACGGAAACAATTTATGAGGATTCCGATGATGATATTTATATCAGCTCATCCGAGCTTGAGGTTCTCGCAAGCACAATTATCGATGTAAACGGAGTTTGGTGCGTTCAGTTCATAACAGACAGCTGTTCGCCGTTTGCGTTCGTTATCTATAGGGATAACCTTGACGATGTTTCTTCGGGAAATGCTTCATCGGCAAGCAGCAGCTCAACAGGAAATTTTGATACTGGTGTTTTGCTTTACACCTCGCTCCCCGATATTATCCCCGTTGAAAAGAAAACTAAGTTTGTTGTTGCCGTAAAAAAGAGATACAAGGTCAAAGAGTGGCAGTCAACCAATAATGGTTAATTACTGAAAATTCAGCCCGACGAAAAATAACGTCGGGCTGTTATATTGTTCTGTTCCTGCAGAGGTGAAAAATGGTAAAATTTATTGCAAAAAGGTTCATAAAAAACAGCGGCGATACAGAGGATAAAAAGGTACGTGAGGATTATTGCGTCCTCGGTGGAGTTTTGGGGGCGATATGCAATATAGTCCTTTTCCTTATAAAGCTTTTTATCGGGCTTGCAATGAACAGCATAGCGGTTATGTCCGATGCTTTCAACAATCTTTCTGATATGGGGAGCTGTATTGTGGCAATAATCGGGGCGAAGCTGTCGAACCGCCTGCCCGATAAGGCGCATCCCTACGGCCATGGCAGATTTGAGTATATATCCTCGCTTATTGTATCGTTTATAATAATGCTTGTAGGCTTTGAACTGCTGAAAGGCTCGTTCGAGAAAATTCGTAACCCCGAGGAAACTGTATTCAGTTTGCCGATGATAATTATACTGGTGTTGTCACTCTCCGTAAAGCTGTGGATGTATTATACTTATAGTTATATAGGCAAAACAATCAACTCAACGGTTATGAAAGCATCAGCAAGGGACAGCATAAACGATGTTATCTCCACCTCAGCGGTAATTGCGGCAACAATCGCAGGGCATTTTCTGCCGTTTGCAATTGACGGATTTGTCGGCTTAATCGTTGCGGTATACATCATCTACGGCGGATATAAAATTGCAAAGGAAACCATAGACCTGCTGCTCGGAGCGCATCCATCGGAGGAGCTTATCTCGGCAATCGGCGGCGAGGTTATGAGTCATAGCGAGATATGCGGACTGCATGACCTCATTATCCACGATTACGGTCCGGGAAGAATTTTTGCGTCCGTTCATGCGGAGGTTCCCGACAATTCCGACTTTGTGCATATACATGAAATTATCGACAAAATCGAGCATGACATTATGCACGATATGGGCGTTCAGCTTGTTATTCATATGGACCCGATTGCGGTAAATAACGAGCGTGTTGACAGCTTCAAAAGCCTTATTAACGAAATTGCAAGGGACATTGATGAAAGCTGTAATATCCACGATTTCCGAATAACCGACGGCGAGGATAAAATAAACCTTATTTTCGATATTATTATAAGGGATAAATTTAAACCGCAGGAGAGGGAGGAAATTGTTGAGGAGATAAAACGCCGTGCAACGGAAAAGGATCCTCGGCTTAACCTTGTTGTAACGATAGATGAGGTGTTTTCATGACGGAGGAGCGAACGGTGAGCTGCTGCGGGGAGGCCATAAGCTACTTTTTGACGAGGAAAAACGTCAAAAATGTAAATATGAGGATAAAGGCGGACGGAACAATTAAAATATCCGCACCGCCAAACGTTCCGCTTCGTTTTATTGAGGATTTTGTCCGTTCGAGATACGGTTTCATTAAAAGCAGCATTGAAAGGCTTAATTCGGAGCAAAGGCAGGCTCCGCACGAAACAAAGCCCTCCGATGAAATCTGTGACGGCGGCGGCATTTATTATCTTGGCGAGAAATATACGGTGAGGTTTCTTTGCGGTGAGGACGACTGCGTATACATAAACGGAAATGAGCTTATTGCGGAATCGTGCGATACCGAAAACACCGCATTTTCCGCAAGGCTTATAAGAGATTGGCTTTACAACAGGACAGCGGAGCTTTTCAAACGCCTTAACAGCGAGGTTTCGGAGGAATTTCTGCTTAAATACGGCATAAAACCCGCTGCTGTAAAAATGAGGGACATGAAATCACGCTGGGGGAGCTGCCATATTTTGGATGGAACAATTGTTATGAACACAAGGCTCATCGCCTATCCCGAAATGTGCGCAAGGTATGTTTTTGCGCATGAATACGCTCATTTTATTGTGCCGAACCACAGTGCGGATTTTTACCGTGTTGTGGAAAAAATCATGCCCGACTACAAATATTGGTCGGATAAGCTCAAGGGGGGATAGGGCTGAGTTAATATGATGCAGGTATAACTCACGACTGATGTCCACCGATTCTTCAGGCGGGGGAGCATACGGTCGAAACCCCTAAGGGGCTGCGTTCGTTGAATGACGGGGCGATGCCCCTTATTGAATGTTAAAGGATGTTTATGGAGGGAGCTTTTATGGAAACATTTAATATTTTTAAAGACCTGGCGTTGGTTATATTTGCGGCTGAATTATTCGGTCTGCTTTCAAAAAAATGCAAAGCGCCGCAGGTTGTCGGGCAAATTATTGCGGGGCTTCTTATTGGCCCTGCCGTTCTGAACCTTGTCGGTTCATCGGATTTCCTTAACCAAATGGCTGAAATCGGAGTTGTTCTTCTGATGTTTTCAGCGGGGCTTGAAACCGATCTTAGGGAGCTTATTAAAACAGGTCCGCTTGCCCTGCTTGTAGCCTGTGCGGGGGTGCTTGTTCCTCTGGTTGGCGGTTCTCTGCTTGCGGGATTTTTTATGTACGGCGGTTTGCCCGAAATTGGCTCGGCTGAATTTTTCAGGGCGCTTTTCATCGGCACAATTATGACTGCAACATCCGTTACAATTACGGTTCAAACCCTGCGTGAGCTTGGTAAGCTCAAGGGAAAAATCGGCACTCTCATTCTAAGCGCCGCAATTATAGACGATGTTATCGGCATTATTGTGCTTACATTTGTAATAAGCCTTTCGGGAGGGGAAAATTCCGCAAACAACAGCATTGGCAAGGTTCTTATTCAGATTCTGCTTTTCTTTGTTGTTGTAATCGGCGCAGGAATTCTCGTTTACAAGCTGTTTAAGCTTCTCGATAAAAGATACCCGCACAGAAGGAGAATCCCCATTTTCGGGCTTGCCTTTGCGATGATACTTTCCTTTTGCGCAGAGGAATTTTTCGGAATTGCCGATATTACGGGCGCATATGCTGCGGGAATTATCCTCAGCAGCTTAAAGGACAGCGATTATGTTGCGCAAAAAATGGATATAAGCTCCTATATGATTTTCGGGCCGATTTTCTTCGTTAACATCGGCTTAAAAACAAGCTTTGATGATATGACATCGGAGCTGCTTATCTTCTCGATTTTGTTCGTCATAGTTGCGCTTGTTACAAAAATTATCGGCTGCGGAATTGTCGCAAGGCTTGCCAAAAACAGCTGGAAGGACAGCTTAAAGGTCGGTGTGGGAATGATGACCCGAGGTGAGGTTGCGCTTATTGTTGCATCAAAGGGTTTAAGCGCAGGGCTTATGGATCAGAAATATTTCGTTGCGGTTATTCTTCTGATTATATGCTCATCAATAACGACTCCAATCATAATGAAGCTGCTTTACAGGAACGAAACCGAGGTTACAGCAGTGTCATAAAAAAGAATTCGCCGTATCGCAAAATGATACGGCGAATTTTTATGTCAATATCAGCTTTTTAGGTCGATATTAAGGTCATTCGGAAATTCCTTTCCTTAGCAGCCAAAGCTTCCGAAGCATCTTGAAATGTAGGAAATGAGCTGTGAACAGATATTGCTAAAACACATTTCTATGTACCTCCTTTTCAACCAAACAGCTTTTGAATTGTGGGAAAGCCGCATATGTAACGTAGCCTTGTCCTAATTCAAGCGGTTTGTATCTGTATTTCCGCAAAGCCGTCGGTTACAAAGCGATTAACATGATTACACAACGGTTAACGGATTAACTATATTATAACAGACTTATTACAAAATTTCAAGCTGTAAGTTATGGAAGCAAAAATGGGAAATCCCCTCTCCGTGCAGTGCGCACATGGAGGGGGATAAAAAGCCGCAAGGGGTCGCGCTTTTCGGCTTGATACTCAGATATAGAGGTTTTCCTCGCTGTCGTCATCGGAATCATCAGCTGTTGCCGTGGGTTCCTCGGCAGTGGTTTCCTCAACAACAACCTCATCTGCGGAAACTGTTTCGGCTTCATCGCTGACAGGCTGCGGTTTTTCAAGCACAGAACCGCATTTTGGGCAGAAATTGCTTTCTATTGGGCATTCGGCACCGCAGGCTGCGCAGAGTACAGAGCCTTTAATCGAAAGAAGCTGCGCTTTCATTTCCGTGATGGCATCCATAGCGGCGGTAATGCTGTTAACAGCTTCGGCAACCTCATCATCGGGGTTGGATTTATAAGTTTCATAATAGAATTTACCAAGAATTGCATAATTCTCACTGATTGTATGCTCAGAGGACACAATTTTGGCATTAAGCTTAGCGGACTCGCTTACCTGCTTTGTCTTTTCGGTTACGGCTTTACCTGCGCCGGTAAGGTTTTTGCTTATTTTTTCAAATACATCATTCATGGTGAAATCCTCCTTTTTGTAATAAACGGTCAATTGCAGGGTGACCAATGGTTTACCTACTATGCTTGACATTTAATATTATATCTCATATAATATTAAATGTCAATACCCTTTTATAATTTTTATTACATTTTTACCTGAAAAATTCCTTTTTTCCGAAATTCCGCTTTCAATTTTAACAACCGAAGCAAATTCTTCCGCAAGCTCTTCCAAATTGCTCCTTGACGATGTATACAAAACGGCGATTCTTTCTCCCTTTTTGACCTTATCACCAACGGTTTTATCGAAAACTATGCCTGCGGAGGGGTCTATCTCCGCATCCTTTGTTGTTCGGCCCGCTCCGAGCTTAAGAGAAACAATGCCGACTCTTTCGCAGCTGATTTCGCTTATAACTCCGTCGCTCGGCGCAAATATTTCCTTCGAGCGTTCGGCGCTTCCAAAGAGGGAGTAGTCGTCGATAACGTTTGGGTTTCCTCCCTGAAGCGCAATCATCTCCCGCAGCCTTTCAAGGGCTTTACCCGAGAAAACGGCGTCCTCCGCCATTGCCATGCATTCCTCATCGCTGCCCTTTTCGGCGAGGGAAAGCATCTGTGCGGCAAGCGTGAGGGAAACCTCCGCCAAGTCGGCGGGAGCGTTGCCCTTTAGGGCTTCTATCGCTTCGATAACCTCAAGCGAATTTCCCACGGTGCGGCCAAGGGGTTTGTTCATATCGGTAATAACCGCCGTGCATTTTTTTCCCGCAAGCTGCCCTACACGGACCATTGCGTTCGCAAGCCTTTCCGAATCGGCAAGGGTTTTCATAAATGCGCCATCGCCCGTTTTAACGTCAAGGACGATGCCCTTTGCGCCTGTTGCGAGCTTCTTGCTCATTATCGAGGAGCAAATCAGCGGAATGCTGTCAACGGTTGCGGTTGCGTTTCTAAGGGCGTAAAGCTTTTTATCGGCGGGAACGAGCGAGCCTGTTTGACCCGCAACGGCGAAGCCCGCTTTCTTCACTATCGATATAAATTTCTCATAAGGCAGGGCAGTATTAAAGCCGGGGATTGATTCAAGCTTATCTATCGTTCCGCCCGTATGACCAAGACCTCTTCCCGACATTTTGGGGACATAAATTCCGCAGGCGGCAGCAATCGGCGCTGCGATAAGCGTTGTTTTGTCGCCCACGCCGCCCGTGCTGTGTTTATCAGCGCAGAAGCCGTCAATGTTAGGGGTTTGCATTTCGCCCGAGCGTGCCATAGCCATTGTAAGGTCGGCGGTTTCCCTATCGGACAAAGAAGAAAAGCATACCGCCATAAGCCAAGCGGAAGCCTGATAATCGGGGATGCTGCCGGAAACATATCCGGCAACAAACCAATTGATTTCTTCCTCCGTAAGCTCTGCGCCATGCTTTTTCTTTTCTATAAGCTCATACATTGTAATCATAATACATCTATTCCCGTATAATAATACTTCAGTATCTGATCATAGGTATAACCCTTTTTGGCGAGGATATTCGCGCCGTTCTGGCTCATTCCGACTCCGTGGCCCCAACCGTATGTAGTGAAGATAAAGTATCCGTCCGATGAGTAGGAAATATCGAAGCTTGTGCTTTTAAGCTGATAATTAAGGATAGTTTCACGAAGCTTTCTGCCTGTGATTGTAGTTTGCCCGTCAACATTGATTTTGGAAACGTAGTTGCCATCGATATACTCGGTGACTGTGAACCAATTTTCGGGGTTATCGGAGAGGGTTATTCCAAGATATTTTTCAATTGCCGAACGGATGGAGCTTTCGGAGAATTTCGTTTGAACTCCGTAATTCGGGTCGCTTTCCGCATCAAACGGGCAGGCAACGCTTGTAAGGTAGGGGATTTTTCCGCCCCAAACATTTTCCGATGAAGCCGTATAGCCCGATGAGGACGCCATATAAACGGTTTGGGCAACCTCGCCGTTGTAATAACAGCATTTGCCCCAAACGGAGGAAACGAGGTCAACGATTCTCTGCGGGGGATTGCTTTTAACGAGAACCGATGGAGTAAGCCCGTTTACGTTGTGGTATTTTACATAGGAATACGCCGCAACAGCCTGAGCCTTTATTGCTTCATCGCTGAAATAGCTTGAAATTTCGTTATTGACAATCATGCAGACAAGCTCGAACGCATCGGTTGTATGTACAGAACCGTTATATTTCGCCGTAAAGGTTTCGGAGGTTGAAACGGCGGCTTGCGTTGTTTCCGCGGCAGGCTCCGTAACAGCGGTTGTAACGGTTGTTTCGGTGTAAGCGACCGTATCGATGGTAATAATAATATCGCTTTCGGGGACGGAGGGTATATCGGCGGTATCGGTGACCTTCTCCTCCTCCTCGGGATCCTCGATTATGTATAAAGCAAGCTCATCATCGGAGATTTCCTCCTCCTCGGGGACGGTTGTGGATACAGGCTCGTCCTCAATTTCCTCCGTGATTTCCGAATCAAGCTTTGAAAGGAGCTTGTCGGCGGCGCTGTCGTCGGCAAGAACATTGTTCCCGTCAGCGGAATTCTCGTCCCATGCAAGCTCATCGTCGGCTTCGTTCGGGCTGTTATCGGGCAGGGAAGCGTCGTCGCCCTCCTCGGCTTCGATTCCGCCCGTAGGAAGGCTTACTGCCTTTATCTGCTCGTTCTCCTTATCAAGGGCATTTACAGCGGCTTCGGCTGAGCTTCTGTCGGGCAGGATGGGTTCTTCCGCAACCGCCGCCTTTGTTGCTTCGCCTATTTCCTCTCCCGTTGATACGTCCGTTTCGGTGGAGTAATAATACTCCATGGAAATCGGTTCATCATCGACATCCTCGACCATGCAAAAGGCAAAGGAGTAGAACGTACCCACAAGGAGCAGGGCGGCTATACCGCTGAGAACAGTTCTCGTTTTCATACAAATTTCCTTTCAATGTCTTTTTTTTATTGCTCTACATATGAGCCGCCGTTATACTTGTAATAAACAGCAGGCCACTTTGGATTGGAATTTACGGTAAAATTCGATGTGTCAATATTATCGGTGGTTTCTCCGCTGCGGAGCTTTCTTGCTACGATAACATGGCGAGAGGGTTCCCACTCATACGAGCAGGTGGAGAGGGTAAGGAACTTGTCTGTTTCGTCAATGTCTATGCCTGTAATGAAATGGCTTCGTTCGGTGATTTCCTTTTTAAAGCTTTCAAAGGTATAATCCCCCTCGTCGCTGAAGTTAATGAAGTTGTTGTAATCGAAAACGTTGCCGTCGTCATGCTCCGGCTCGGTGTTTACAACGAAGGATGACACAATGACATAGGTTCCGCTTTCGTAGATATTATCAAAGTAGATAAAGGGATTTTTAAGCCAGTATTTATAATCCCATTTGTAATAGTCAAGGTTGCCGAACATTGTTCCGTCACGCTGGTTATGACCGTAGAGGATAATGTTATCGCTTTGGAGGTCGGAATAATCGCTGACGTTGTTTCGATAATCGGCGAAGATTGTTCCGCATGAGCGGTTCTGGCTGTAGAAATTATGGTCAAGGTAATAATCGTTGTCGGTGGTCTGAACGACTGCTTCGCTCAGTACATCGGGGATATAAAGGTAACCCACATAGTCCGCATTTATCGCAAGCATTTCCTCCGCTGCGGCGGAAACGACAAGGGGCTTTCTTTCCTCCGCCGATGCCGAAGCCTCGGACTGCCCGTCCGTATCGGATGCATCGGAAGTCATGCTGTCCTTAACGGCATTGTTGTATATAACCCTTATATTGTTATTATTCTGTTTTGCTTCAAACTGCTGATAAAAGTATACAGCCAAAATAGCTATGCAGACGATAAGTACAACCATTGAAACAAGAGAAATTACCTTGCTTGTTATCTCCTTGCGGGAATCGCCCTTGTGGGGGATAAACGCTTCGGAGAAGCTTTTTTTCTTTTTCTTGGTTTTCTTAAAATGCTGCGGCTTTTTTGCTTCATCGGCAATTGCCATGTATAAAAACTCCTTTTGGTTTTAATTTGTTGTTTCGGAAATTCCTGCTGTTTCGGTGGTGGTTTCATCGGAGCCGTCAGCTTCGGGCACCTCCGTCACGGATGCATCCTCCTCGGAGGTTTCCTCGGCGGGGGTGTTTATTGTATGAACATAGGTTGTCTTTGTGCGGTCAACACGTTTTGTTTTGGAGGTTTCCTCCGTTTCGGCGGGGGTAGTCGTTGTTTCCGTTTCGGGGACAAGGGTTGTTTCCTCGGTTGATTCCTCGGTTATCTCCTCCGTTGTTTCCTCGGTGGATTCTTCGGTTTCCTCCGTTGTTTCGGTTGTTGTGGTTGTTTCGCCCGAGAGTATAGCCTCCCAGTCAACGCCCTTTGCGTTTGAGTTAAAGTAAGCCTCAGTGAAGTCATAATCGCTCACTGACTCGCCCTCACGGAGCTTTCTCGCAAAAACAACGAAGCGTGAATTTGAAAATTCGTTTGAGCAGGTTGAAAGGCAGAGAAGCTGATCGCCGAACTCAACGTCAACAGGGGAAACGATTTGATTTCGTTCCCGAACCTCGCCGAGATACCAATTAAAGGTATATTCATCGTTCATTACCTCGATATAATCGTGATAATGGAAAACTTCGCCGTTGCTGTCCTGCTTTTCAAGGGCGTTTGTAACGAAAAAGCCATATATAAGGTAGGTTTCCGCGCCATACTCGGTGCGGAAGGTAACTGTCGGGTTTTCGGCATAAAAATCAAGATCCTGCTTGTAATTTTTAAGGTTGCCGAACATTGTTCCGTCCTCTTGGTTATGGCCGTAAAGAACGATATTGGGGGACATATAGTCCTCCTCTATGCGGCATCTGTAATCGGCGAAAATTGCTCCGCCCTTGTTTGATTCGCCGTAATAGGTGTGCTTGAGGTAATATTCGTTGTCGTCGCCCTGAACGACGGGCTGGTAAATATCGCATCCTTCAAGCTCGATAAAGCCAACGACATCCTCGCTTATCTCCTTGTAATACGTCATGATGTCAATGTTATGCTCGATTTCCTCCTCCTCGGTTGGGGCAACGGTTACAACGCTGCCGTCACTGTCGATTGAGGTTGCGGCGGTTGTTGTTACTATATCCTTGATTTCGTTGAGGTCGTTTACGGCTCTCCTTGACTGAACGAGGGTGCTTATGAGCATAATTCCCGCACCGATAAAGACCGCCACCGCCACAATAAAGATGATTTTTCTTATAATTTCGAAAACGCTGTCGCCTTTGCAGGGGATAATTCCCGAAATAAAGCCGCTTTTGGGCTTTTCCTCGGATGCTTCGCCCGAATCCTTCGCCGAAATAGGTTCTTCGGCGCTCTTTTCGGGCTTTGAGCCGTCATTTGTATGGTTTACCTCCGACTTTTCCGAGGAATCATCGGAGCTTTCGTCTGTGTTTTCGCCGTCAGAGCCTTTGTCTGCGTTTTTACCATCGGTGTCCTCGTCTGACCTTTCGCCATCGGAGCCATCGTCTGCGCTTTCATCATCGGCGTCCTCGTCCTCAACCGAAATAACCTCGGGGTCGGAGTCGGGTATTCCCGATTCAAGAGCGGATTTGCGTTCCTCCTCGGTGACTATATCCTCCTCAAGCTCCTGCGGAATAATTTGCGCCCTTGTTTCCTCCGCAATGGAGGGAATATCATTCCATTCCGCCAGCGCTTCATTGACGGATTCCGCAATTTTCTCACGATGAACGTCCGCAATTTTCTCACGATGAACGTTCGATATGCTGTCGGGTTCGCCCTCGGCGGTCTTGGAGGAAAAAAGCTCCTCTGCGCTTACCGCTTTGGTATTTTCGCTGTCAAAGGGTTCGGCGGGGATAACGTTTTCTATTATCGGGGCTGTTTTAACCTCGGGAACAGGCTCTTGAAGAGCGTTTTCCCCACTGCTGTCGGATGTATTTATATTATCGGTGTAATCGGTTGTATTGGCGGCTTTATTCCCCCTGCCTTGAGCGGAATCGGGGCTATGCTTGCCGTCAAATTCGGCAAGGATTTCATCAACGGTATATTCCCTGCCGCTGCCATTTGTTTTTTCAGACATTAAAAGCTCCTTGTTTACTGGTAATAAATAAAATTAAGGTCGGGTTCTTTAGCGTCCTCATTGATTGATGCTTTTGAGGTATCAACCTCGGCTGACTCGCCGTCACGAACACGTCTGCCGATAACAACAAAGCGTGACGGTTCAAATTCGTTTGAACAGGTTGAAAGGGTTAGGAACTTGTCCCCCTCCTCAATGTCAACGCCCGTGTTGTAGGCGGTGCGTTCCATAATGTTATCTACAAAGGTATCAAAGGGTCTTTGTGAATTAAAGACGATATAATTGTGGTAATCGAAGATTATGCCGTCCCTTGTTTGGTAGGGTTCAACCTCAATAACAAAAGCGGCTACTATTTTATATGTATACTCCTCATAGAGATTTGAGAACTCAAATGTGGGATGTTCGAGGTAAAATTCAAAATTTTTCGTATTTGAGGATTTTACCTTATATTTGTTAAGCGTACCGAACATTGTTCCGTCCGCCTGATTGTGGCCGTAGATAATTATGTTATCGCTTTGATTGTCGTTATAATCGTTGACAACGCAGCGGTAGTCGGCAAAGACTGTTCCCGGCTGGGATTTTTCGCCGAAGAAATTCCTTGTGAGATAATAGTCGTTATCCTCCGTTTGGACGACAACGTTGTCGATATAGGTGCCGTCAACCTTGATCCAGCCTGCGGTGTCGGGGTTTTCGGAGAGAAGCTGCTCCATGCTTGCAAGGGTTACAAGCGGGGGCGGCTCGGTGGTCGTCGCTTCCGTTTCCGTTTCGGTGGGGACTGTGGTTGTTTCGGATGTAATGATGGTTGTATGCTGTTCGATAAGCTCCTCGTTAAGTTTTTTGTTCCTGCTTTGCTCAACAAAATAGTTTGCGAGGATGATTATTGAAACTATAAGTACAACAAGCGCTATTAGGAAAACTATTTTTCCCGCAATCGCTTTGGGGGAATCGTTCTTGTTCGGTATAAATTTGCCGATAAAGCTTTCGTTTGTGCTGTGCTTTGCCATAAGTTACCTCTATGTAAAAAATACTGTAATTATCTGCCGTAGATAACATCCCACTCGGGTTCTTTGGCGTTTTCGTTGACGTAGGCGGCGGATGTATCAACCGTTGGTTCCTCCCCATCTCGGGTACGTCTTGCGATAACGACAAAGCGCGACGGTTCAAACTCATTCGAGCAGGTTGAGAGCGTCAGAAAGCTGTCACCATATTGAACGTCAACGGCGGTGATGATTTGAGTTCTCTCCATTATATTGCCGATAAATTCGTTATACTGCGCCTGACCGCTGAAATCGATGTAGTTATGGTAATCAAAGATAACGCCGTCGCTTGTCTGCGATTCGAGGACGGGGGTAACGAAGCAGGCGAAGATTTTATATGTATCGGCGGTATAATTTGAGCTGAACGTTATTGTCGGGTGAGCCTGATAATATTCAAGGTCATGCTTGTAGTAGGCGAGGTCGCCGAACATGGTTTTATCCCGCTGGTTATGCCCATAGAGGACGAGGTTGTCCGAGCGTTCGTTTGAATCGAGGGTTGCCCTGTAATCGAGGAAAATTGTTCCCGCCTTATTTTTGCTGCCGTCAAACGCATGGGTAAGGTAGTATTCGTTTCCGTCCGAGGTTTTCCTCTGAACAACGGGGAGGGAAATGTTGGTATCGTCAATTTGAACCCAGCCAACGGTATCCTCGTTGATTTTAAGAAGCTGCTCCGCGCTTTCGGTAATTTTGCCGTTCCCGGGGGCGATGCTTACAAAGCTCTCGTAGATGTCTTTAAGCGAGCTGTTGAGGAACTGCGCGCTGAGCGACAAGCGAAGCTCGTTTCCGAGGATTGCAACGCAGGCGATAAGGACGATAAGCGCAAGCTGGGTAAAGATTTTGCTTGCGATTTCCTTTGCGCTGTCGCCCCTTTGGATAAGCAGCCAATGACCTCTGCGGCGCTTCTTTTTTTCTTTAACTGCCTTTTTGTAGGCTTTTTTAGCTGAACGGGAAAGAGCCATAATTTATAAATCAAATCCTAACATAAAATCGAGTGAAAACGGGCGGAGCTGATTCCGCCTACACTTACTTATAATAATACACCTTTTTTTCAAATTAGTCAAGGAAAAAGGCTTATTTTGTAGCAATTGTCAAAATCGCTTTCCCTAAAATAACATAATAGGCAAAGTGACGGCAATTTTTTGGATATATTTGCTTTAAAATATACTCTCCGTATTGACAAGCCGAGGTTCATTTGTTATAATAATCAAAGTGGGGCGGCGTTTTTTTGAAGGTCCTTGCGCCGGGAAGCTGTCCCGAATAATTGATATGGAGGAACCTGTCTATGCGCTGTCCGTTCTGCGGCTTTGAAGATACAAGAGTTACCGATTCCCGCCCGGTTGAGGGGAAAATTCGCCGCAAGCGTGAGTGCGGCGGCTGCGGAAAGCGTTTCACAACATACGAATCCGCTACCGTTCCCGAACTGCTTGTCTGCAAAAAGGATAACACCTTTGAGCGCTTCAGCCGAAATAAGCTGCTCCAGAGTATGTCCATTGCGGTGAAGAAGCGTCCCGTTTCGGTGAGCGACCTTAACCGCATTGCCGATGATATAGAGGCTTACTGTTCTATTAACGCCATTTCCCAAATAACTTCCTCGCAGATAGGGGACATGGTGCTTGATTCCCTTAAAAATCTTGACAGGACAGCATATGTAAGATTTGCGGCGGTTTATTACGAATCCCCCGAGGTAACCGACCTTAGGGTGCTTAAAAAGGACGGCACATACGAATATTTCAGCAGGACGAAGATTATCCAGAGTATGTACAGCGCCGTAAAAAAGCGCCCCGTTTCCATAAGGGACATGAACCGCATTATTGACGGCATAACCCAACGCTGTTTTGACGACAGAATGACCGAAATAACCACATCACAGATAGGCGACGCCGTTCTTGAAGCGCTTAAGGAGCTTGACCCCGTGGCATATGTGCGGTTTGCTTCGGTTTATAAGGAATTTTCCGATGTTGACAGCTTTATCGACATTATCTCGGAGCTTAAAACCTCGGAAAAGTAAAGGCGGCTTTTGCGCCCATGCGATTTGGCGCAGCAGCCGATTGGATTCGGGTAGCCGGCGGACACCTCTGCGAAGCAATTTTGCAAGCCATCAGTGGGGGATTGTACCCCACTGATGGCGAAGATGGAACCCACCGCCTAAGAGGCGGGGGACATCAGCAGCATTGTTATATCTCTCCCTTTTTTCGCAGCTCCTCTCTTGCTTCGTCCACCATTTGAATAACCTCTTCCTCTGTCAGCAGTCTGCCGTACGCTTTCCTTGTATTCTCTCTTTCTTCATCAGCTATTTCCGATAGGGTTCTGCTTGCAGGTTTAAGATTTTTAAGCCAATCCAAATTAATGCTTTCGTTCTCCATGCGGTATACCTCCTTTTGTTCAAGCGCAGCTTTATTATATTATAACTGCATTGTGTTTGCGGGTCAAGACATTTTTGGGGGGAATAATATACTGACGTGGGGCTGCTTCGTTTCACGCTGTTTCGCCCTGCGGGGCTTCTCTTGAAATTTTTTTCTTCATGGGTACATTATCCTTTTAAATTACGATTCGTTATACCCTTACTGCGGCGTATTTTTGCCCTATTTTTCAACGCTTAGCTCCCGACTTCGCTTAATTTTTTGGGGAAAACGGCGTGAGCTTGCGTTTGAGGGTTGATTATTCATCCAACATTGCATAAAATTTGAAAATATACATTTATTTCTTGCATAAAAATAAAAAAATTCTGAAAATATGCAAAAATGCTTGACAAAGCGGTTTTATCGTGTATAATATTCTTGTAAGATGTATGTTTGCATTGCTTTTTTTACAATATATTACACTTTTCGGAGGAATGGAAAAATGGCTAAGGAAATTAAAAAGGTTGTTCTTGCGTATTCGGGCGGACTTGATACTTCTATCATCATTCCGTGGCTCAAGGAAAATTACAATAACTGCGAGGTTATTGCCGTTTCGGGCGATGTAGGTCAGGGCACGGAGCTTGAGGGCCTTGAGGAAAAGGCTATCAAAACGGGCGCGTCTAAGCTTTATATCGAGGACCTTAACAAGGAATTTGTCGAGGATTACATCTTTCCGACGGTAAAGGCTCAGGCTGTTTATGAAAACAGATATTTGCTCGGAACATCGTTCGCGCGCCCCATTATCGCAAAGAGAATCGTTGAAATCGCTAAGGCTGAGGGCGCCGACGCTATCTGCCACGGCTGCACGGGCAAGGGAAACGACCAGGTTCGTTTTGAGCTTACAATAAAGGCTTTCGCCCCCGAAATGCAGATTATCGCTCCATGGAGAATTTGGAACATCAAATCCCGTGACGAGGAAATCGACTATGCGGAGGCTCACAATATCCCCCTTAAAATAAACAGAGAAACCAACTATTCAAAGGATAAGAACCTTTGGCATCTTTCACATGAGGGACTTGACCTTGAGGACCCCGCAAACGAGCCGCAGTACAACAAGCCCGGATTCCTTGAGCTTGGAGTTTCCCCCGAAATGGCTCCCGATAAGCCGACATATGTTACAATTCACTTTGAAAAGGGAATTCCCACCGCTATTGACGGCGTAAATATGGACTCCGTTTCACTTGTTAAAAAGCTTAACGAGCTTGGCGGAGCTAACGGCATAGGCCTTGCCGACATTGTTGAGAACCGCCTTGTCGGAATGAAATCAAGGGGCGTTTACGAAACCCCCGGCGGAACTATTCTTTACCACGCTCACGAGGTTCTTGAAACAATTACTCTTGATAAGGCTACGCAGCGCATGAAGCAGAAGCTCGCCATTGATTTTGCGGATCTTGTTTACAACGGTCAGTGGTTTACCCCCGTGCGTGAGGCTCTTTCCGCTTTCGTTGACAAGACTCAGGAAACCGTTACGGGTGATGTTAGGCTTAAGCTTTATAAGGGCAACATCATAAATGCGGGCGTAACCTCCCCCTATACTCTTTACGATGAAGAGGTTGCGACCTTCGATGAGGATCATGTTTACAACCAGGCTGATTCTGCCGGCTTTATCAATCTTTTCGGCTTGCCGATAAAGGTTAAGGCTATGCTTGACGCAAAGAGAGATAACAAGTAATCTTTTACCGAAATAATCGGGGCGAAAGGCTTTGGATTCTATGGATTAAAGCTAACCGCCCCTTTATTCTTTTGATAAAAAAAGAGAACTTGGGAATAATACGGTCAGTATATTTTTTACGGAGTAATTTTTATGAAAATCAGAAATTTGTTTTTATGCGTTATAATGGCTGCTGTGTTTACGCTTGTCGGCTGCAGCGATACCTCCGCCGAGGATGCCGCGCTTGCGCAGAAGCTCATGGGAGCGTGGGTTCCGCTTGTTGATGAGAATTATACGGAGGATGAGGACGGAAATGTTCTCAGCTTTACGGTATATGAATTTACCGGTTATTCAACAAAGGTTCATATTGTTAATGTCGGCGTAGTCTATTCCTACCCTGTAAATGAGTACACCATTACAGACGGTAAGTTTAAGGTTATTGTTGACGGCAAGGCTGAATACGCTAAGATTGATTTCAGCGAGGAGGGCAACCTTCTTTGGTATACCGATACGGAAACAACGGAATTCCGTCCCCTTACGGATGAGGAGCAGTCGGAGTTCGGCATTCCGATAGGTCAGACCCTTACCTTTGAAACGGAGGAGGGCGAAACCGGCTCGCAGGATGCGGGGGAAATCCTTGAAAGCGTTCATGAGGAAATGGACGGCTGATTACCGAAAGGCGGGAATTTTATATGAATAATAAAATGTGGGCGGGTCGTTCCTCAAAGGAGCTTGATTCAAGGGTTAACGACTTTAATTCTTCAATCTCCTTTGATTCGAGAATGTACAGGCAGGATATAAAGGGCAGCATTGCCCATGCGGAAATGCTCGGCGATACGGGCGTTATTGATAAGGCGGAGAGCCTTAAAATTATTGACGGCTTAAAGGGCATTCTCGATGATATTGAAAGCGGAAGGCTTCCATTCAACCCCGAAGCGGAGGACATCCATATGTTCGTTGAATCGGAGCTTACAAAGCGCCTTGGGGATGCGGGAAAAAGGCTTCACACCGCAAGAAGCCGCAACGATCAGGTTGCGCTTGACATAAGAATGTACCTCAAGGATGAAATTCGTGAAGTTATTCCGATGATAAAGGAGCTTATAGGCGTTCTCTGCGACATTGCTGACAGCAACCTTGACACGGTTATGCCCGGCTACACCCATTTGCAGAGGGCGCAGCCCATTACCTTTGCGCACCACATGATGGCTTATGCGCAGATGCTTATTCGTGACATCGGACGATTTGAGGATACATATAAGCGTATGGACAAAATGCCGCTCGGCAGCGGCGCTCTCGCTTCAACGACATATCCCATCGACCGCAGGCAGGTTTGCTCCATCCTCGGCTTTGATGATATTACGGAAAATTCCCTTGACGGCGTTTCCGACAGGGATTTCTGCATAGAGCTTGCTTCGGCAATTTCAATTTTAATGATGCACCTTTCACGCTTTTCGGAGGAAATTATCCTTTGGAGCTCATGGGAATTTAAGTTTATCGAGCTTGACGATGCTTACGCTACGGGTTCATCCATTATGCCGCAGAAGAAAAACCCCGATGTTACGGAGCTTATAAGGGGAAAAACGGGAAGAGTTTACGGCGACCTTAACACGCTGCTTGTTATGATGAAGGGCACTCCGCTTGCATATAATAAGGATATGCAGGAGGATAAGGAGGCTGTTTTTGACGCCATCGATACGGTTAAGCTCTGCCTTAAGACCTTTATCCCTATGCTTTCCACAATGGAGCTTTATAAGGACAATATGAAAAATGCGGCTGCGAAGGGCTTTATCAACGCAACGGACTGCGCGGATTATCTTGTTAAAAAGGGTCTGCCGTTCCGTGACGCATACAAAATTACGGGAACGCTTGTCGCATACTGCATAAAGAACGGGACTGTTCTTGAAAAGCTCGGCATTGATGAGTTCAGGAGCATGAGCGATAAATTTGACGAGGACGTTTACGAAGCAATTAAGCTTGAAACATGCGTCAATATGCGAAATGTGGAGGGCGGCCCTGCCCCCGAAAGCGTTAAAAAGCAAATCAAATCCGCAAGAGAACGAATCAAGGACACAAATTTGTAAGAGGAATACTAACATTACTTCAGAAGGGGTTTATTTTATGGCATACAAGGTTTTTATAGACGGACAGGAAGGCACTACGGGACTCAGAATTGTTGAAAGGCTCAAGGACAGGAGCGATATTGAGCTTATTCTTATCGATGAAGCTCTGAGAAAAAGCACAATCGAAAGAAAAAGGCTTATAAATTCCTCCGATTACACGTTCCTGTGTCTGCCCGATGCGGCTTCGATAGAATCGGTTTCCCTTGCGGAAAATCCAAATACAAAAATCATTGACGCATCCACCGCCCACAGAACAGCCCCCGGCTGGGTGTACGGCCTTCCCGAGCTTTCCCCCGAGCATAGGGCGAAAATAGCGGCGTCGAAGAGGGTTGCCGTTCCGGGATGCTATGCGAGCGGATTTAACGCGCTTGTTTATCCCATGGTAAGGTCGGGGTTTATTGCCCAGCATCAGCCCGTGTTCTGCCATGCGGTTTCGGGCTACAGCGGCGCGGGCAAAAAGGCGATCGCCGTTTATGAGGGCGCCGATAAGCCCGATGAATATAATTCCCCACGTCAGTATTCAATGGGGAAGCAGCACAAGCACATAAGGGAAATGATGGCTGTATCGGGGCTTTCCTATCCGCCCATATTTAACCCCATTGTTGACGATTATTACAATGGCATGGTAGTTTCCGTGCCGTTCCATCTTAGGGCGCTGCCGAAGAAAATCGATGCAAGGGCTGTATGGGAAATGTTTGCGGAGCATTATGAAAACGAGCATTTCGTTCGGGTTATGCCCTTTATGGGCGAGGGCGTTCTTGCGGATGGCTTCCTTGCGGCAAATACAATGAGGGACACTAATTTTATGCAGATTTTCGTTTTCGGAAACGATGATCATATACTGCTTTGTTCACGGTTCGATAATCTCGGAAAGGGCGCGTCGGGCGCCGCTGTTCAGTGCATGAATATTATGATGGGCATAGATGAAGGAATCGGGCTTGAATAACATAACTCACGGCTGATGTTCCACGTCTCTTCAGGCGGGGGAGCATACGGCATTTCGGTGGGGATACAACCCCTAAGGGGCTAACGCACCGATCGTTCGTTGAATGCGAACAAGTTGGAAGAAGGTAAATTAAGTGGAAAATTTTAAGGTAACGGACGGCGGTGTGTGCGCCGCCAAAGGATTTAAGGCAAGCGGAATGTACTGCGGAATAAAGAAAAGCGCTTTGCCTGACGGAAACGGAACGGGCGGCTCCAATGACATCGCTATGGTTGTTTCCGATGTTATGTGCAATGCCGCAGGAGTGTTTACCCGGAACAAGGTAAAGGGCGCACCTGTTGTTGTTACAAAGGAGCATCTTGAGAAAACGGGCGGAAAGGCGCAGGCAATCATTGTTAACTCCAAAAATGCCAACACCTGCAATGCGGACGGAATCCAAAAGGCGGAGGAAATGTGCCGCCTTACCGCAGAGGCTGTCGGAATAAAGGCGGAGGAGGTTATTGTTGCCTCAACGGGGGTTATCGGACAGGTTCTTCCGATTGAGCCCATAAAGGCGGCCGTTCCAAGGCTTGCGGAAAAGCTTTCTTATGACGGGAATATTGAAGCCGCAACCGCTATAATGACAACGGACACGGTGAAAAAGGAATATGCGGTTGAATTTACTCTTGGCGGAAGGAGCTGTGTAATCGGCGGAATGGCTAAGGGAAGCGGTATGATTCACCCGAATATGGCTACAACGCTTAATTTTATTACAACGGATGCGGCTGTTTCCTCCGAAATGGTCAAGAGGGCGCTTTCCGAGATTGTTAAGGTAACCTACAACTGCCTTTCCGTTGACGGCGACCAGTCAACGAACGATACCTGCGTTCTTATGGCGAACGGGCTTTCGGGAAATGCCGAAATTACCGCCGAGGGCGAGGATTACGACATCTTCAAGGCGGCGCTTTATCAGGTTATGTCAAGCCTTACGAAAATGCTTGCAAAGGACGGCGAGGGCGCAACAAAGCTGCTCACCTGCATTTGCTCGGGTGCGCCGAATCTTGATACGGCAATAATTGTTGCGAAAAGCGTTATACGTTCGCCCCTTTTCAAGTGCGCAATGTTCGGCGAGGATGCCAACTGGGGAAGAATTCTCTGCGCTGTCGGTTATGCCGAAGCGGATTTTGATATAAATAGGATTTCCGTTGACCTTTCTTCATCATCGGGAACAATTCGGGTTTGCGAAAACGGTGCGGGAGTGGATTTCTCCGAAGAAAAGGCGAAGGAAATTCTTTCCGAGGACGAAATTACCATAGAAATCGGTCTTAATGCGGGGGAAAGCTCCGCAACAGCTTGGGGCTGTGACCTTACTTATGATTATGTTAAAATAAACGGCGATTACCGCTCGTAATTATTTCAACCAAAATCCCCCCATTTCAACCTATAGGTAGGCGGTGGGATGAATTGCCAAAGGGGAAATTAACGGCGGCGGGCGGAGAGAAATCGGTATCAATGCGTAAAAGTACGCATACGTAACTATATACGCATACATATCCGAATACGTATGTCGCATTCCGTTAAATTACCGAGCGTTGATAGAAACGAACGATTATACAAAAAGGAGATATAATAGGATGTTAAGTGAACCTAATGCAGAAGCGGCGGAGGGGATTTCCAATCAGATCCGTTCAAAGGTTCTGATTGATGCTCTTCCTTATATACAGAGATATAACGGCAAGGTAGTTGTTATAAAATACGGCGGAAACGCTATGACGAATGAAACGCTGAAAAATGCGGTAATGAGCGACATTGTTCTTCTCTCGCTTGTCGGGGTAAGGGTTGTTCTTGTTCACGGCGGCGGTCCCGAAATCAACGATATGCTTAAAAGGGTCGGAATTGAGAGCAGGTTCATTAACGGGCTGAGATACACCGATGAAGCAACGGTTGACATCGTTAAAATGGTTCTTGCGGGAAAGGTTAACAAGGAGCTTGTTTCGCATCTTACGCAGAACAAGGGCAAAGCCCTCGGAATGTGCGGCATTGACGGGCAGATGATTATTGCGCACAAAATGGAGAGCGAGGTCGACCTCGGCTATGTCGGCGAAATTGTAAGAATCAACACCGACCCGATTATCGATGCGCTTAAGGCGGGCTATGTCCCTGTTATAGCTACGGTTGCCTGCGATGAGGAGGGGCAGACCTACAACATTAATGCGGACACTGCCGCGGCAAGGATAGCTGCGGAGCTTGGCGCTGAAAATCTTATTCTTATGACGGACATTGCCGGTCTGCTTAAAAATAAGGACGATTCGGACACACTTATTCCAACCGTCCATGTAAGCGATGTTCCGTTTATGAAGCGGCAGGGTATTATTTCGGGAGGAATGATACCAAAAATCGATTGCTGTGTTGAGGCTGTAAGGCGGGGAGTAAAGAAAACCTGCATTATCGACGGAAGAGTTCCGCATTCTATCCTTGTTGAGCTGCTTTCAAACGAGGGTATCGGAACACAATTTGTATAATTACAGTTATTTTATACATACTGTTTAGCAATTCAGCCTTAAAATGTGGTATGGTATATAGAAAAGGATTGATTTGGAAATGAATACTATAGAAAAATTTGACAGCCATGTTATGGGCACATACGGACGCTGCGGAATCGTTCTTGAAAAGGGCAGCGGAAGAACTGCGGCGGATGAAAACGGAAAGAAGTATATAGATTTCGGAAGCGGAATAGGCGTAAACTGTCTGGGCTACTGCGATGAGGACTGGGCGGATGCGGTATGCGCACAGGTTCGCTCAATTCAGCATACATCGAATTATTATTACACAAGGGTTCAGGCGGATTTTGCGGAAAAGCTCAGCGAGGTAACGGGCTACGGGAGGATGTTCTTCGGAAATTCGGGCGCGGAGGCTAACGAATGCGCCATCAAAATCGCAAGGAAGTATTCCTTCGATAAATATTCCACAAAGGAACGCTGTAATATCATCACTCTTACCGACAGCTTTCACGGAAGAACCGTAACGACCCTTTCCGCAACGGGTCAGGACGCTTTCCATAACTACTTTTTCCCATTCACGGAGGGGTTTATCAACGTTAAGGCGAACGATATTGACGACCTTAGGGCAAAGCTTGACGGCGGCGTATGCGCAGTTATGTTTGAATTTATCCAGGGCGAGGGCGGAGTTAACGTCCTTGACGGCGATTTTGTTCGTGAAATATTCAGGCTTTGCGCCGAGAATGATGTTCTTACCATTGCCGATGAGGTTCAGACGGGCGCAGGAAGAACGGGAACGTTCCTTACCTCGGAGCAGTTCGGCGTTAAGCCCGATATTACAACGCTTGCAAAGGGCGTTGCGGGGGGAGTTCCCGTTGGAATATGCCTTGCGGGGGAAAAGTGCGGCGATGTTCTTACAAAGGGTACGCACGGTTCAACATTCGGAGGAAACCCCCTTGCCTGCGCAGGAGGGCTTGCGGTTATAAGCAAGGTCGGAAATCCGTCATTCCTTGCAGAGGTAAAGGAAAAGGGAGATTATTTCAAGAAAAAGCTCATGGAAATTCCCGAGGTTTCGGGGGTTGACGGAATGGGGCTTATGATGGGCGTAAGCTTTAAGACAAGGTCCGCCGCAGAGGTGTTCGCCGCCTGCCATGAAAAGGGGCTTCTTGTTCTTACGGCTAAAACCAAGCTCAGACTTCTTCCGCCGCTTAACATTACATATAATGAAATTGATGAGGGAATAGAAATTCTCAGGAGTGTTCTTGTATGATTTATTATGAAAAATATGGAAACGAGCTTAACCCGATTGTAATTTTCCTTCACGGCGAGGATTCGGTATATTGCTTCACAAAGCAGTGCGACTTTCTTTCTAAGAATTACTGCGCAGTTGTTCCGCATCTCCCAGGATTCGGAAGAAGCGGAGAGAGGATGTTTTCCGCCGATGAAGCCGTAAATCAGGTTACGGAGCTTGCGGAGAGCTTCGGGAAGCCCGTTACGCTGGTTGGATATGCCCTCGGCGCCGCTGTAGCGCTTCCGCTTATGTGCAGGCATGGCGAGCTTTTCAACGGCTGCGTTATGGTCAGTCCGTGGCTCATAAAGGAAACGGCGGACATCGAAAAGGCGCTTAACAAGCTCAATGACAGGGAAAAAACGATGAAAAACAAGTTCCTTTCGGGGATAAACAGCCTTGCAATGGGGCTTGACAAGGACGAAAGGCGGGATTATGGGGAATTCTGCAAAAATGTTGACATAAACTCGCTTGCCGCTGCGGTTGACAATGGAATAAAGCTGGAGGATTATCCCGAATTTGCCGAAATAGATAAGCCTATTCTCGTTCTGTGCGGGCTCAAGGAGAGCATGGAGGTCAGAAAGACCGCAAGAACGCTTTCGATACAGAACCCGAACTGTTCCTACGATATGTGGGACGGAGTTACAAAGAATCTGCCGCTTAAAGCCGCTGCGAGATTTAACAAGGTCCTTGAAGAATTTATTGACAAGGCGCATAACAAGAAGTAAACGGAGGTTATTAAAATGAAACACTTACTTAAAATGCTTGACCTTTCCACAGAGGAAATTATCGAAATCCTTAACCTTGCCGACCAGCTTAAATATGAGCTTAAGCATAACATTCCGCATCCGAGGCTCAAGGGAAAATCTCTCGGAATGATTTTCCAGAAGTCCTCAACCCGAACAAGGGTTTCATTTGAAACGGGAATGTATCAGCTTGGCGGTTATCCGCTGTTCCTTTCCTCGCATGATTTGCAGATAGGCAGGGGCGAGCCTGTTCAGGACACGGCGAGGGTTCTTTCACGCTACCTTGACGGAATTATGATTCGCACATTTGAGCAAAAGGAGGTTGAGGACCTTGCGGAATTCGGTTCTATCCCCGTTATAAACGGTCTTACCGACTTTTGCCATCCTTGCCAGGTGCTTGCGGATCTTATGACGATCCGTGAGTTCAAGGGTCAGTTTGACGGCTTGAAGATGTGCTTTATCGGCGATGGAAACAATATGGCAAATTCCCTTATTGTCGGGGGGTTAAAGGTTGGAATGAAGGTTTCGGCGGCTTGCCCCGAGGGTTATCATCCCGACAAAAGCGTTCTTGATTTTGCGGATAAGTACGATTGCTTCGAGCTTACCGATTCCCCCGTTAAGGCAGCCGAGGGCGCAGACGTTATCTTCACCGATGTTTGGGCGTCAATGGGTCAGGAGGGTGAAGCGGAGGAACGCCGCATTGCTTTCAAGGGCTATCAGGTGAATGATGAGATTATGGCTGCGGCTAACTCCGAAGCTATGGTTCAGCACTGCCTGCCCGCACACCGTGAGGAGGAGATTACCGAAAAGGTTTTTGAAGCGCACGCAAAGGAAATTTTTGAGGAAGCCGAAAACCGTCTTCACGCTCAAAAGGCTGTTATGGTCAAGGTTATGGGCAACGGATGAGATTGCCGAGCGGCACTCTAACGCAATCTTACGGCAAAATCGGGGCATGGGTATATATATATTTAGTATTTTATTATTAAGTAATTAATTGTGCCCGATTTTCTATATTTAAGATTTCAAGGTGTAGGTTTTCCGCACCTTGATTTTCTTTATCATGGGGCATATGCATCCCACGACCTTGGCATAAGACCGAAAGCTGAGAAATTCGGCTTGCTTTTGCGTTTTTTTATCGAAAGCCCTGCGAATTTTTATCCGCATTAATCCTATATAATTATATATCACAATTACAGTAACATACAATAACATATTTTTATTGCCTTTTATACAAAAAATATTGCCCGATATAGGTTATTTCGACCAAAAAATACAATAACCCTTGACCTTCCGCTGACAAAGTAGTAAACTTTATAACAATGCTGCCGATGTGCGTATAATTAATTGGATAATTGGAGGTTGGTATTATGGGATTTAACAGGTTGAGAGTAAAGGAAAACGCAAAAGTTCATTACAATGTAAACAAATGGAACAACGTTCTGGTATTTCTGATTTATTCGGTTATCAGCGGTTGTATAAGCGTCATTGTGAATGCAGACAGCGATTTTGGGGTATATGCAGTGCTTATGGGGCTTTTAAGCGTTGCGATTAATATTTGCGTAACCAACGTTATTACTCTGGGGTTCAGGGGCTGGTATCAGAAGGCAATTCACAGGGAAAAGCTGTCCATTGGAAGTATGTTTGACGGATTTAAGTACAATTACGGCGATAATTTGCTGATGATGCTTCTGAAGAATATCTACATAGCCTTGTGGTCGCTGCTGCTCCTTGTTCCGGGCATTGTTAAGACATATTCATATTCGATGGCGGAATTCATAAAGTCGGAAAACCCGAATATTCCCGCAAACAGGGCGATTGAGCTTAGTAAAATCATGACGAACGGGCACAAGGCGGATTTATTTGTCCTTGATTTAAGCTTTATCGGCTGGCATTTGCTTTCCTGCCTTACGTTCGGAATACTTGAAATTGTTTATGTCGGACCGTACTACGTGGCAGCGTGCGCTTTTGCGTATGAGGAGATTAAGGCTGAAGCAATCGCTGAGGGTAAAATAAACGCCGCTGAGTTTGAATATATTAGTGTAGAATAATGACAAGGACCGTCGGGATATGTTCTCGGCGGCTTTTTTTCTGTGGAAAATGTGCAAAATGCTCTTTTAAGGGAGAATTTTGGCGCACCAAAATGTAAAAAACGCCGAAAGTAAAAAAAGGGGTTGACATAAGTAAAGAAATGTGGTAATATAATAAAGCTGTCCGATGAGGGCGGC
>JAJQIG010000020.1 GCA_021199335.1 Oscillospiraceae bacterium
GTCTTGGAAGCCGATTTTTCTGGCCTAAAGGTCATTTAATCAGCGTATCCTTAACGATGTTATCGAAAACACAGACTGCCATACATACATTATAAAAGGGGGACCGGGGACAGGGAAATCCTCCTTTATGAAGCGCATTCTCGAAGCCTTCCCGAATGAGGAGCGGGAGCTTTATCTTTGCTCCTCCGACCCCGATTCCGCCGATGCGATTTACCTCAAAAAGCATAAGGTCGTTTTCGTTGACGGAACAGCGCCCCATGTTTTCGACCCGAAATACCCGGGAGCAGTTCAGGAAATTATCAATATGGGCGATTTTTGGAACAGCGGCAGGCTCCAATCGCAAAAGGAGGAAATTATCGCCGCCCATACGGACTACAGCCGATACCATATACGCTGCCGCCGCTGTCTTTCCGCCGCCGCCGCCGTCCTCTCCGACACAAAGCAGATAGCGGCGGACGCTTTGAACTACCCCAAGCTGGATGGATTTATCATGCGGCTTGCAAGGAAGCTTCTTCCGCAGAAATCAGCCGCCGAGGGAAGAATGATTTTCCGCCAAATTTCCGCCATAACGCCAAAGGGATATATAACCCTGCTCCCCGAAAACGATACCGTTTATCTCCTCTGCGACAGCTACCACTCAGGCTCGGATTATTTTCTCCGAAGCCTTGCCGAAACGGTCAAGCAAAAAGGACTTACCGCCGAAATAAGCCTTTGCACCGTACATGAGGGCGAACATTTTGAGCATATGCGTATTCCGGAGCTTGCGCTTTCCTTTATATCCTCCACCCCGATAAACGATATAAGCCTTGCGGAGAAAATCCCCGTCAACTTTATGCGTTTTTACGGCAAGGATTATCTTTTCGGCAAAAAAACACGCCTTAAATTCAACGCAGCAGTTGCGAAGGAGCTTCAAGGCGAAGCGGAAGCATCCCTTGCCTCGGCAAAGCTCGCTCATGATAAGCTGGAGCAATTCTACATAAGCTCGGTCGATTTCGATAAAATTGAAAGGCTGTGCGATAATTTTATTGAAAAAATAAAGTCGGCGGAGGTATAAAATTCTGATTTATACAAACAATACTGCCAAAATGACTTAAAACAACGGAAAGGAAAAATCATAGGGTTATGGAAATATTGCAGGTAGCAATCTCATCAGTAATATCGCTTGCGGTGCTTTTTCTTTTGGCAAAGCTTATGGGCAGCAAGCAGGTATCGCAGCTTAATATGTTCGATTATATCATAGGAATTTCAATCGGTTCAATTGCCGCAGAAATGGCGACGGAGATTGAATCGCCCTCGAAGCCTCTTACCGCCATGATTGTTTACGGAGTAATTGCGGCGGGGGTATCCTTCCTCTCGCAGCGTTCCTCAAAGGCAAGGAAGATTATGTCGGGGAAGCCCTTTGTGCTTCTCGATAACGGAAAAATCTATCGTGAAAATATGAAAAAGGTTCGCCTTGACATAAATGAATTTCTTATGCAGTGCCGTTCGCAGGGATATTTTGATATTTCGCAGATACAAACGGCGGTCATGGAGCTTAACGGCAGAATAAGCATCCTTCCCACAAGCACCGATAAGCCGCTTACTCCTGCGGATATGGGACTTTCCCCGCAGCAGGAAAAGCTGACGACGGCGGTAATAACGGACGGCCACATCAACAGGGAAAACCTCAAAATAACGGGCAACAATGAGGTTTGGCTGAAAAAACAGCTCCATGAGCAGGGCTACGGCAGCGCAAAGGAGGTTTTCCTGGCAATGTGCGACAGCAATAATTCCCTTACGGTTTTCGGCATGAACTGAAATAAATAAAAACTCCGCAGGCATGGTACGATACAGCCTACGGAGCTTTTTTTGAATAGAAACCCCCATTACTCATCAGAATAAGGGTTAAGCGGAGTTACATAAAGGGTTTTGTTCCCCGTAAAGATTACCATCCCCGGCTTTGCGCCCGAGGGCTTCTTTACATTTCTTACATAAACATAATCAACGGGCACCTGTGATGAATTTTTTGCCTTGCTGTGATATGCGGCAAGGCGCGCGGCATAGCGTATCGTATCATCGGGCGGAACGGTTCCGTTTGCGCGGATTATAACGTGGGAGCCTGTTATATTTTTTACATGAAGCCAAATGTCGGTTTTATCCGCAAGCTTTGTTGTAAGCTTATCATTCTGAACGTTATTTCTTCCTATAAGAACAGTGTAACCATCGGGAGAGGTGAATTCAAGCGGCGGATGCGACTTCGGCGGCTTGCCCTTGAGCTTTGCCGATTTAAGGTAGCCCTGCTCCGAAAGCTCCATGCGAAGCTCGTTAACCTCGTCCTCGCTGCCCGTTCTTGTAAGGGCATCAAAAACGCTGTCGATATATTGAAGCTCCTCCTCGCCCTGCTTTATTTGGGCGGTGAGTATTTTTTCGGCGGTGTCCATTTTGCGGTATTCGGCATAATATTTCTGCATATTCTGCGAGGGCGTTAGCCTTTTATCAAGCTCTATTTCAAGCTCGGGACAAAGCGGGTCGTAGAAATTTTCCACTGTAATTTTATTCATGCCCTTTTCAATGCGGTAAAGGTTGGCGGAAATAAGGTCGCCGCGCAGCTTCAGCTCTCCCCTTTTTTCGGAATTTTTAAGCTCCTGCCGCTGAATTTCGGTGCGGCGGGCTATGCGGTCGGTGGTGTTGAGCAGAAGTCTGTAAAGATCCTGCGAGCGCTGTTTCATTCTTGAAACATTATCCCTTTCGGAATAAAAATAATCGAGCAGAGCGCAGGCTGAATCGAACTCCTTTGTAACCATAAGCGCACCGTACTGCAATATCGGCATAAAGGAAAAGTCTTTAAGCAAGCCGTCCTTATCCTTAACAACGGTAAAGGCGCTTGAGCCGTCCGCAAGCTCCCCTGCGGTTTTCTTTATTATAAAGAAAAGCCTATCGAGCATATCGGAAGTAAGCTCGCTCTTTGTCGGCGATTCACCCTTTGCGGCATAAAAAACCCACTCTCTTGCGGCAATGGGTGAAAGTCCCTCAAAAATTCCGACAAGGGATTTTGCAAGGTCACCGTTCGGGAGGGCATCGAGCGCAGCCGAGATATCCCCCTTTGCGCATTCCCTGAAATCAAGGCGTTTCCCCCTCGGCGGGAGGGTATAGGTCATCCCCGGAAGAACGGGGCGCTCCCTTGACATTTCCGTATCGACACGCTTAATGCTGTCAACGATTTTTCCGTCAGCGTTTATGATAACAATATTGGAGCATCTGCCCATTATTTCCGCGGCGAGGGTAACCTTTACCATATCTCCGAGCTCATTCATCGCTTCAAAATCGAAGTACAGTATTCGTTCAAGTCCGTCCTGACGGATGTCTGTAAGCCGACCGTTGCCGAAATGCTTCCTCATAAGCATACAAAACATGGGCGGAGTTTTCGGATTTTCCGGAGAGGTCTTTGTAATATGCACCCGCGCGGAGCCTGCCGATGCGGAAAGCATAAGCCTTTCCGTTCCTCCCCTTGTGCGGAGGCTTATAATAACCTCCTCCCTTGAGGGCTGGGCTATCTTATCAACTCTTCCCCCGATAAGAAAGGAAAGCTCATTTTTTATGCAATTCAAAAAGATTCCGTCCAAAGCCATAACTTTGAAAATTCTCCCTTAATAAAGATAGATCTTCCTTGTGCTCTTTGAATAGGGCGTAGGAATGTCGGTAAGGCCCAAAATATAATCGGCGCTTACTTGATAATATTTCGCAAGGGTTGCAAGCGCATCGAGCGGTATTCCAATCCGTCCGTTTTCATATCTTGAATACATGGATTGATTAACATAGAGAAGCTTACCGACCTGCTCTTGAGTTAAACCATGCTCCAGGCGAAGCTGCCTAAGCCGTAGATACATAAAACGATCCATCTCCCTGTTTACTTAACATTTTCTTCCTGTTTAATCCTGTTGTAGAAGAATTTAATAATATCCTTCCTCGTAATAATTCCCGCAAAGCAGCCCCTATCGTCCGTTATCGGCAAAAAGTTCTGGTCCATTACCTGCAGAAGAAGCTCGTCCACGGGCGCCGTGACCTTCAGCGGAGGGTTCCAGCCATCCCTTATTATATCGGAGATAACGTAATCCTCCTGCGAATCGGGGGAAAAGAGGTGCTTTTCAATCATTGCCCTCAGAAAATCCCCCTCGCTGACCGTTCCGACATAAACGCCATCGCCGTCAATTACGGGGAGCGCAGTATAACGGCATTCCTTCAGCTTAAGAAGCCCATCCCTGAAGGTATCGTCAATATAGAGGTACTCAACTGTATTTTTTGGGTGAAGCATATACAAAATATTCATTTTCAATTCCTCTGAAACATTGATTAATGCTCTTCTGTAATTTGTATACAAATAACTGATTTTATTTTACCACATTATTATGAAAATTGCAATCTTTTTTTCAAAAAACCTTAAACTGTTTAAAAACACAATAACGGCAGAAAATACCTTGCAAATTTCGTCAGGTTTGTTCTTGAATAATAAAATTTTATCATTTATAATTATAATTATTGCTTTGTATTTTTGATGTAATATTTATGTTAATCATATGAAAATCAGTTTTACCCGAATGGCGGATTTTGCGTAACGGGCAATTCTTTTTTTGAAATTTTACGCCGCTGAAAAAGCTGAAAGGAGTTATTTTGAATTGAAATTAAAGAAAATTCTCGCTGCGGCTGCGGCTGCATTTCTCCTTGCGGGCTGTTCAAACACAGCTTCGAATGCCGATGGAACCGCTGTCGGCGAAGGCTTTGCCGCCACCGTCCAAATTTCCAAGGATGACATTAAGGTAGGGGTTATCCATATCGGCAACCCCGCCGATGGTTCGGGCTATTCCTACACCCATGACCTCGGAATCCGAGGAATGCAGGAAAACCTCGGACTTTCCGACAGCCAAATTGTGCGGAAAAACAACATAAGCGACGGCGACCCCGCAGCCACCGAAACGGCTGTCAGGGAATGCATTTCGGAGGGCTGCAACGTTATTTTCGGAACAAGCTGGGGATATATGGACACTATGGAGGAGCTTGCCGAGGAATTTCCCAATGTTATTTTCTCCCACGGCACGGGTTATAAAAATAACGGAAGGAATATGAACAATTATTTCGGAAGAATTTATCAGGCAAGGTATCTTTCGGGAATTGCCGCAGGAATGAAAACCGAATCCGACCTTATCGGCTATGTCGGAGCAATGGGCACGGATAATTCCGAGGTAACAAGCGGAATCGATGCCTTTGCAATGGGCGTTTATTCCGTCAATCCCGATGCAAAGGTCTATGTGAAAATTACGGACAGCTGGTATTCCCCCACGCAGGAAACCAATGCGGCAAAGGCTCTTATTGCGGAGGGCTGTGATGTTATAGCGCAGCACTGCGATACCTCCAATCCGCAGGTTGAAGCGGAAAATGCGGGCGTTTGGGGAATCGGCTACAACAGCGATATGTCCAAGGATGCGCCCGATGCAACCCTTACCTCCGTTGTTTGGAACTGGGACGCATACTATACCTCGGCTGTGCAGTCCATTATTGACGGCACATGGGACTGCACGGATTACTACGGCGGAATGGCTGACGGCGTTCTCGACATCGCTCCGCTCAACAAGGCTCTGTGCACGGACGAAATGCAGGCGGAAATCGACAGAGTTAAAGAAAAAATCATGGACGGGAGCTTCAACATTTTTGACGGAGTGATAGAAACAAACGATGGTTCAACCGTCGGCACAGAGGGCGGCACGCTCTCCGATTCGGAGATAACCCAAGGCATTGATTGGTACTTCAAAAATGTTGAGATCCGATAGTTAACGTTAAATATGAATCCCCTCGTTTTCAAATGCAGGAAAACGGGGAGATTTTTTTCCCGTTTCGAGAAATATCAGCCATAAATTATTGCAAAATAAACAATAATATGCAAAAATCTCTCTTTCCCCCTTTTCAAAACAATAATAATGTGCTATAATAATACTTTACAGCACTGTAATTTATTAATGAAACCGAAAGGAGTTTTAAATAAATGCTTTTACTCGAAGAATTAAAAGTGGAGCTTGAGGGCTGCCGCAAGGACATGAAGGACCTCTACAATATTCTTAATATCGACAAGGCAAAAAAGGAAATTGAGGAGCTTCAGGAGCAGTCGGGAAAGGACGGCTTTTGGGACGACCTTGAAAATTCCCAAAAGGTTATGCAGACCATTAAGCATCACGAAGCAACAATCGAAAGCTACAACAAGCTCAACGAAAAGCTCGAGGACACCATTACCCTGATTGAACTCACTATGGAGGAGGACGCTCAGGAGGAGGACGAAATCGTCCTTGAAATCAAATCCGAAGCCCACCACTTCAAAAACGAGCTTGAATCAATGAAGCTTACCACGCTCCTTACGGGAGAATATGACAGCAAGAACGCCATCCTTACCTTCCATGCCGGAGCGGGCGGAACAGAAGCGCAGGATTGGGCGGAAATGCTTTTCAGAATGTATAATATGTGGGCTGAAAGCCACGGCTTCAAGGTTACAACCCTTAACTACCTCGACGGCGATGAAGCAGGGCTTAAATCGGCGTCTATCCTTATTGAGGGGCTTAACGCCTACGGCTTTACAAAATCGGAATCGGGAGTTCACAGGCTCGTCCGTGTTTCCCCATTCGACAGCTCGGGCAGACGTCACACATCGTTCGCATCGCTTGAGGTTATGCCCGAAATGAGCGAAGCCGATACAAATATCGAAATCCGACCGGAGGATTTGGAAATTGACTTCTATCGCGCATCGGGAGCGGGCGGACAAAAGGTTAACAAAACCTCATCCGCAGTCCGCCTTACCCACCTTCCAACGGGAATAGTCGTTTCCTGCCAAACCCAGCGAAGCCAGTACCAAAACAAGGATTACGCCATGAAAATGCTTATGTCAAAGCTGGTTGAAATCAAGGAAAGGGAGCATCTTGAAAAAATCGAGGACATCAAGGGCGTTCAAAAGGAAATTGCATGGGGCGCGCAAATCCGTTCCTATGTCTTTATGCCCTATACCCTCGTTAAGGACCACCGCACGGGCTTTGAAAACGGCAACATTCAAGCCGTTATGGACGGCGAGCTTGACGGCTTTATAAACGCTTACCTTACCGAGCTTTCCCACGGAAATATAAACTAACCCATTATGCAGAAAATACTCGGTTATATGCGAAAGGCGATAAATGAGTTCGGTATGCTTGAAAACGGCGATAGAATAGCTGTCGGTATATCAGGCGGAAAGGACAGCCTTGTGCTGCTTAAAGGGCTTGCCGCACTTCGCAGCTTCATCGGCATAGACTATGAGCTTAACGCAATAACGATCGATCCATACTTCGGCGGCAAAAAGGGCGGCTACGAGCCTGTCAGGGAGCTCTGCCGTGATTTGGCAGTGAGCTATACCGTTATCGACACTCGGATCGGGGAAATTGTTTTTGATGCGCGTAAAGAGCCTAATCCCTGCAGTCTATGTTCAAGAATGCGCAGGGGCGCTCTGCTCAATGCCGCAAAGGAGCTTGGCTGCAATAAGGTCGCCCTCGGGCATAATTTCAACGATGCAGTTGAAACCTTTGTTATGAACCTTACAATGGAAGGGCGGCTCGGCTGTTTTTCCCCCGTTTGCACCCTAGATAACAGGGATATAACCATTATCCGTCCCCTTGTTTTGGCTCCCGAAAAGGATATAAAGTCCGCCGCAGTGCGAAACGCACTCCCCGTTGTGAAATCACAGTGCCCCGCCGATGGCTCGACCGCACGGCAGAGGATAAAGGCGGAGCTTGCGGAGTATGAAAAAAATAACAGGGGCGTAACGGTCCGTATTTTCGGTGCGCTGAGGCGTTCGGGACTTGACGGTTGGGGAATAAATGAAAAACCGTGAAATTTTTATTCCTTTATTTTACAGCCATTTGCACAATTTGCCGTTTGACTTCTTTGTTACGTTGTCAATTTTGTGCATATTAACAAAAGAACTGCCGCAGCATTGACATTATTAACGAAATAGTATAAAATTAATTCGTTAAAGTAGGTGACATTGCTTTTTTGCTCTCGCTCCTTCGAG
>JAJQIG010000027.1 GCA_021199335.1 Oscillospiraceae bacterium
TATTATACCATTTTCCTTGCTGTTTTTCAATGGTTTGTGCGGTATTGCCTTAGTTCAACAATGCAGAGAATTCAGATTGAAGACAGCCTTACCAAAACCGAGGTTATTATAACGGAACCCAAAAGCAAAAGTTCAATCAGGGAAATTCCACTCAATGACGAGCTATGTTCGTTTTTAAAAAAATACTATGATAATCTGCCCACAGATGCGTTTTTGCTTACGGGCAAAAATGACCGATTTATTGAACCGCGTCTGCTTGAATACAAATTCAAAAAATACATTAAAGAATGTTCGCTTGATAATATAAACTTCCATGCTCTGCGTCATACATTTGCGACAAGGTGTGTTGAGAATGGATTTGAAATAAAAACATTGAGTGAGATTTTGGGTCATGTGAACGTAAATATAACCCTTAACCGATATGTTCATTCTTCAATGGAAATGAAAAGAATAAATATGGAGAGAATGTCAAAAATATTCCGATAGCAATTTATTAACCGTCAAAAAAGTGGTCAACCACCCTTTATCCAACGAAAATCACAGCCTGCAAGGTGTTTTTCTCTGAAGATAATATTCTGAGAAAAAATAGGGGTGGAAAATATGATAAGATATACGTTATACGTTAATTTCAAGGAAAATATTGTTGAGTATCCGCTGCCGGCGGTTGATAACAGAAGGGTCGTGCTTAATGTTAATGATTCCGCTGATCCATGCAGCATTCATTTTGAGGTATTCGACGGTGAATGGACCATATGCTCAAGCAATGCAACAGTATTTGAGGTCAACGGCACAAAAACAGATAGGCATATCATATCAGACGGCGATGTAATCAAGGCAACCCTTAATAATGGAAAAGTATTTGTGATAATGGTTTACGCCTTGACTCCGTTTATCACGGAATTTAAAAAATTCAACATTTCGGGAAGAACCGAAATTTCTATAGGAAATCGGGAGGGGAACGATATTCTTATTCCCGACAGATTCATCAGCAATAATCATGCATCAATCGTTTTTGAAAACAATCAATGGACATTGATCGATAAAAGCCTTAATGGAACTTATATTAACGGAAGAAGGATTAATGGAAGCATTAAACTCAACGTTTTTGATGTCATTTACACGGTCGGACTAAAAATCGTTTTTCTTGGAAATTATATCGCAATAAACAGGTCTGACATTGTTGGCTGTCGGCTTGAAGAATCCGAGCTTACTGCCGATGAAATAAACAGCGAATACAGCACCGAGCTTTTCTCACGCTCACCGAGGATTGTCGAACCGCTTTTCAATGAAACAATTGAAATTGAAGCTCCTCCCGCTCCACAAAGGCAGCGCAGCCAACCGCTGATATTTGTTGTCGGTCCTTCCGTTACAATGCCTATACCTATACTTATGTCAACCTTTATAAACAGTCAGTTAAACAGCTCTTCTTCACGCGGATATCTTGCGACAATTGCCTCCGTAGGAATGTCTGCTTTGATGGGAGCAGGTTGGGCTATAGCCCATTACATTTATAATAAGAGAACCTCTGCTAAAGATGAGAAATTCAGGATTGAATCATATAAACAATATATCGACAAAAATGAAAACCTTCTTCGTGAAAAACATAATTACAATAACAGTATACTCTTGAATCAATATCTTTCATCATCGGATATAATCTCCGGATTTATGTCAGACAGCAGATTTATATGGAACAGGAATATGTATCACAGTGATTTTCTTACGGTAAGACTTGGCATAGGCATTGTTAAATTCAGCGGCGATATAAGTACCCCTAAGCAAAGGTTTTCACTTTATAAAGATGATATGAGCGAAATGCCGCACGAGCTTAAAGAGAAATATGAATATATGCACGATACAGTCTCCCTGCTTAATTTAAGAAAGCATAAAATTATAGGAATTATCGGCTCAAGGGAGAGTATGAACAAAGCTGCTGCCAATATTGCCGTTCAGCTTTCCGGACTGCATTGCTACACGGATGTACGCATTGCGGCTTTCTTTGCCGAAAATGAATACAGGGATTACGGATGGATGCGGTGGCTTCCACATATAAACAGCAATGATATGAGAATACGTATGATTGCCGATGACGCTCAATCATATCAAAATGTTCTGTACCATCTTAATGATGTATTAAGGACTCGCTTTGAGAGCATAAATGAAAATCAAGACGAAGCAAAATCTACTCCTATGCCGCATTATGTTGTCTTCTGCACATCGGAATCAATATTTGACGGTGATTCCATTGAAAAATATATGTCCGTCCGTGAGGAGCTTGGGTTTACTTTTATACTACTTTACGGTCAGATGGACAAACTACCCAACGAATGCAAATTAATCATTCAATCTGATGGAGATGATGCGGGCATATATGAGCTTGAAAATCACAGGAGTGAACTTAATCATGTGAATTTCGATTTAATGGGATATGAATACGCTGAAAAATTTGCACGTTCATTAAGCACACTTAGGGTAAGAGAGTTTTCTTCGGGCGAAATTCCAAATTCCATAGAGTATTTCAACATGATAGGTATAGGCAAGCTTGAACAATGGGAGTTTATGAAGAAATACAAGGAAAATCGTGTTTATGAGGGAATACGATCATTTATAGGTGTTGGAATCGGGGGAAAACCTATTTTTCTTGATATACATGAAAAGAAATACGGGCCGCATGGTCTTGTTGCAGGAACTACCGGTTCGGGAAAATCAGAAGCATTGCAGACGTTTATTATATCGCTTGCCCTTAATTATCATCCCGATGAGGTTGCTTTTATTCTTATAGATTACAAGGGCGGCGGAATGGCAAACGCATTTATCGGTATGCCACATATTGCGGGAACAATAACCAACCTTGGCGGGGAAGGCAACGAAAGCGAGGAGCTTGATGCAAACCTTACAAGACGTGCGCTTGTATCAATAAAGAGCGAAATAAAGCACAGACAGGCTGTTTTTAATAATTACAAGGTGAATCACATTGATATGTACATTCGTATGTATCGCGAAAAGAAGGTTAATGAGCCACTCCCCCATCTTATAATCATATCGGATGAATTTGCTGAGCTTAAGAAGGAACAGCCCGAATTTATTAAGGAGCTTGTCAGCACAGCAAGGGTCGGAAGAAGCCTTGGAATACATCTTATTCTTGCAACACAGAAGCCTGCAGGTGTTGTTGATGATGAAATATGGAGCAATTCACGGTTCAAATTATGCCTAAGGGTTCAGGATAAGCAGGACAGCATCGGTATGCTGAAACGCCCCGAAGCGGCATACCTCACCCAGGCGGGACGAGCATACCTACAGATAGGCAACGATGAAATATTTGAGCAGTTCCAGGCAGGATATTCGGGCGCGGCATATAATCCCAAAGAAAGTGCGGGTGTTGACTCGGAATCGGATTTTGCAATGATAAATATTGACGGAACTCCGTCCGTTGTAAGACACCGTGATGAAAGCGCAAAATCGGGAAAGCTGAGCCAGCTTGAAGCAGCGGCAAAATATATATCAAAGGTGTGTGCAGATAATCATATAGATCCCACTAGGGCTCTGTGGCTTCCCGTTATCCCGAATAATATAACCGCAGAGGATGTTGCTGATGAAATTGACACACTAAACGGAATAAGCGCCGCAGTGGGTCTTGCAGACGATCCCGAAAAACAGCGGCAGTTCCCCATATGCATTGATTTCAGCAAATGTTCAAATATGATAATTGTCGGAAATTCGGGAATGGGCAAGAGTACAATGCTTCTGACTATTCTTACATCACTTATAAAGTCATATTCCTGCGACAAGGTCAATTTCTATATTCTTGATTTTTCGAGCAGAATACTAAAGCTCTTTAAAAGTTCTCCGCATTGCGGTTTGGTTGCTTTTTCGGATGAAAAAGAGGCAGTGGAGCGCCTTTTCAAATTTATTGAAGATGAAATGGAAAGAAGAAAGCACATTTTTAATGATGCGAATGTGGGAAGTTTCTCCGAATATTCAAGAGTATCCGAAATACCACTCATTCTTGTAATAATAGACAATTATTTCAGTTTTTCCGAGCTGTATACTGATTTGCAGGACTCGTTTTTACATATAACCAGGGACAGTGCAAAATACGGTATCCAGGTGATTATAACTCTTACCCATCTGAATGATATACGATATAAGCTCAAACAGAATTTCCTGGATACCCTTACACTTGCTATGTCCGAAAAATCGGATTATCGCGAAGCATTGGGAAAAACCCCTGATTTTATGCCCAAAAACACCAAGGGCAGGGGCCTTATTGAAAGGGACGGAAGGATTCTTGAATACCAAACATTCCTTCCATCAAGGGGCGACAGCGAGATAGAAAGAAACAAGGAAATATCAAGGCTTATACAGGAGGCAGCCAAGCGTGATGAGGGTGTTAAGAATGCCAAAACGGTTACCGTACTTCCGTCAGAGCAGGAATATAGTGAATTTTACAATGCTTTCCGTTCGGAAAACAAACTGCCTTTGGGATATGTGAAGAAAGACATTTCCGTATACAGTCTTGATTTAAAAAATACATACTGCTATGCAGTAAGCGATTCGGGAAATAAGGGGCTTGAAATTGTTCTTGGAAACTTCATGTATGCCGCCCGTGAAATGGGGGGATATATTTATCAAGTAAAGCTGGATCCCAACATAAGAATTGACGGAGACGCCGATACGGTAATCAGCGATAAATCGGGAATAAGGGATATGCTTATTGCATTGAAGGATGAATTTAACAAGCGTGGAGCAGACAAGAAAAACTTCCTTGAAAAAAAACCCGGCGGAGATTTCTCGGAATACCTTTGCGGAAAATATCAGAAAATATTCGTTATTATTGACAGCATTAATGCTTTTCTCAACGCTGTGTATGACAGTTCAAATGAGGAAGATATGCATACGCTTACCGAGAAAATCTTTGACCGTGACGCTGTTCTCGGGTTTAGGGGGATATACTTTATTGCCGGATTCGATTCATCGGCATATGGCAACAATTTTTACACATCGGCATGCAAATGCTTTACGGCTTACAAGAAGGGCATTCACCTCGGAGGAAGATTTGACAAGCAAAAGCTCTTTGATGTTAATTTGCCCATTATGCAAATATCCAAACCGCTTGATGGCTTCATCGGGTACACAATGGATGGCGGAAACGAATATATCCTCCATATTCCCCACAGTGAACGGCGGTGACAAATTATGCCGGATATTTTCATTTATGAGCATGATACAGCTGTCGCTGAGAGCATAAAAAGGATATGCTTCAGTTATTTAATGTCCCACAATTATGAATCAGAGATAAAATACATAGAAAATCAATCCGATATAGACGAAGAGCAGGGAATATATTTCATTTCCTGCGATGATTCCGCACAGGAAATTGCCTCGCACATAAGAAAAAGCAACACAGCGAATTACATTATAATATCCGCCGACACGCCCAAGAAGTTATTCGGAATGATAAAGCCGTCGGTTTCCCCATCGGGGTACATTATCAAGCCATTTCGTCAAAATGACATTGTTAGAATACTTGATGAGATATATGAGGATTTCAATGCAAATTCCTGCGGAAAAGAAATTTTCAGATTCAAAATAAAGGCAAAGGAAATTTCTATCCCATATCAAAATATAATTCTGTTTGAGAGCAGAAACAAGCGGCTTGCCGTGAGGACGGAAAATCAGGAGTTTGAGTTTTATGATACACTCGATTCTGTACTGAATTCTTCCCCTGAATATTTTATGCGGATACATAAGAGCTTTGTAGTAAATCTATCGAGAATAACCCTTGCGGACTATGGTTCAATGGCAGTAACATTCGACGATGGAACGGTTGCATTTATATCAAGAACATATAAGAGTGAACTTAAAGAGAAGCTGAACGAGAGGAGGTGGAAGTAGATGTTTACGGCATATCTTATAACCAAATCCGAACTTGGATTCATAACAAAAGAAATATGCAAAAACGCCGCACCTAATCAATTTACATCGGCGCAGGCAGAATCATCGGACAAAGTAATCGAATCATTGATAGGGAAAAAATATGCATACATTGAAGATGGAAACATCGTTTTTGACAGGTCAATTGCATTTTTAGCTTATAAATTATGCAATGCTGTGGATGTTTCAATTGCATCGGACGGAACAGTTATCTGCCGATGCAAAGATATTATAATATCAGTAGAAAAGGACGATGCAAAGCGGGATGGATTAAAACTTATTCCTATAAAAAATGAGGAAAGCCTTGCTGAATACACCGCCGAAAGAAACATAACGCTTGGAGGAAAAACAGAATGAACGTATTTACCGTTGAAATTATATGTCCCTCGACCTCAAGAAGCTATGACTTTAAGGTTTCTCCCGAAATGCGGGCAGGAGATATGAAGAAAAATATAATTTCGGATATATGCCTGTTTGAAGGGTTAAATAACCTATGGGATGACATAGATAAATTAAAGCTGTTCAGAGATGACGGCAGCATTATTTCCGACAATGAAAGCATGGCATCAGCCGGAATACGGAACGGCAGCAGAATAATGATTATATAGTAAAATGGAGGAAACCAAAAATGAAAAAATCAACAAAAATAATAATCCCAATAGCAGTGGCAGTAATTATCATTGCCGCAATAATCTGCGTTTTATCCATACCAAAAAGCGGAGAAACAACAAGCGTTACAGCAATGCTTTCCACGGCGCAGAAATATCTGATTGACCTTGATTATGAGCAAGCGATTGCCGAGTTTGAAAAGATTATCGAGCTTGAACCGAGAAATGTTGATGCATACCTAGGTCTTGCCGAGGCTTATGAAAAATCGGGTGATATTGACAAGGCTATAGAGATTTTACAGCAGGGATATGAACTGACCGCTGATGAGCAGATTGCTGCGGCTCTTGAGGTTCTTTTGGGGCAGGGAGAGGAAGAAACCGAAACAACAACCACAACTACGCCAACAACTACAACAACCGTAACAACCACAACACCGACAACCACAACGCCAACAACCACAACACCTGCAACAACGACAACTGTGGCAACCACAACACAAGCGACAACGACAGAAGCAGTCGAAGAATTTATAACTATCAAGGGCGAAAAATATTCAACGAATTTGACGCGCCTTTGGCTAGACTCTCGTGAACTTACAAACGAGGATATTGAACCGCTTAGTAGGATGACTAATCTTACATATTTGATTTTGTCGGGTAATAACATCAGCGATATTAGTGCTTTATCTAATTTGACTAATCTTACAAATTTGCATTTGGGACACAATGACATCAGCGATATTAGCGCTTTATCTAATTTGACTAACCTTACATATTTGGGTTTGAATTATAATAACATCAGCGATATTAGTGCTTTATCTAATTTGACTAATCTTACATCTTT
>JAJQIG010000047.1 GCA_021199335.1 Oscillospiraceae bacterium
CGAAGATGGAACCCGCCGCCTAAGAGGCGGGGGACATCGGCAGCATTGTTATAAAGGCTGAAATTTATTCCGAAAATACATTATTCGGGTTAACGCCGCAACCCACAGGAGGTTTATATGTCAAAAAATGTTGTTACGGAATCGGAGATAAGCTCTCCCGAAACCAAAAAAGGATTTTTCACAACTAAGGAGCTTGTTTTCACTGCGCTTATGGCTGTAATTATAGCTGTCTGCTCATGGATTTCCATTCCCACCACCGTTCCGTTCACGCTCCAGACGTTCGGAGTGTTCTGTGCGCTCGGACTTCTCGGAGGAAAAAAAGGAACATTTGCCGTTCTTGTCTACATAATTCTGGGTGCTGTCGGCGTCCCTGTTTTTGCGGGATTTTCGGGGGGAATCGGTGCGCTTCTCGGCTCAACGGGCGGATATATTGTGGGCTTTCTTCTGTCCGCAATCGCTTACTGGCTTATTACAAAAGCATTCGGAGACAAGCTTCCCGTAATGATAATAGCAATGGCCGTAGGTCTTATAGTCTGCTATGCATTCGGAACGATATGGTTTATGTATGTTTATGCGAGAAACACAGGCTCAATCGGCATTATTACAGCCCTCGGATGGTGTGTTTTCCCTTTCATCATCCCCGATGCGATAAAAATTGCCTGCGCAATCATCCTTACCAAGAGGCTCGGAAAATATGTCAAGCTTTAAGCTAAGACCGCATCATGGAGTGTGCATATATTTCTTCGTGGGAAAAGGCTACAGCGAGGATTTTACCGCCAATATGACCGAGGTTGTGGGCGTTCTCAAGCGGGAAAATCCCGAAATAGCTCTTACTGTCGGCGAGGATGTTATCTGCCGATGCTGCCCGCACAACATTGAACACCGATGCGAATCCTTTGACAAGGTAACTCGCTATGATAACGGCGTTCTAAAGCTCTGTGGGCTGAATGACGGCGACAAAATCCACTGGAACGATTTCTCGTCAATGGTTTATGATAAAATCATTTCGGCGGGACAAATGGAGTCGGTATGCGGCGGATGCAACTGGAGGTGCTACGCCGAATCGGAAAATATGCGGTAATACTGTTTCAATCCACGCTCGGTAATTTAACGGAGTGCGATATGCGTACATAGTAAGCGGGGGAATCCTTGATGATTCCGGCTAAACTCTGTCCGCCGAACGCAGGCGATTTTCGGCAGCCTCTATAACAGCCCTGTCCTGAGGGTAATTCAGCATTTCATATGCTTTGTCATATGGGAGAAGCCAGCTGTCCGAAATTTCCCCCTGTCGGATATGGATTTCGGTATTATCATAGTGGGAGAGGAAATATACCGCCGTTTTGTGGTGACCGGTATTGCTTATATAGCTGTACGGCACACGGAAATTTTCCATAAGCTCCGCTTTAAGACCCGTTTCCTCAAATACCTCACGCACTGCGGTTTCCTCCTCGGTTTCGCCGTATTCAACGTGACCTTTGGGAAATCCGATGTGTCCGCTGTCGTTTTTTATAAGCAGATAACGGCGTTCGCCACTCGTTTCGGTAAACATTACAGCTCCGCAGGTTTTCTCATAGACTGCCGTGCATTTATGGGTATAGAACTGTTCCTGAAACTCGACTGCTTTATTTATGCTGCACTCGAAGCAGACGGGCGTTCCCACAAGCTCCTTCGGGACGCCTACCCACTTATCCTCGTCGTCGTCGCTTCGTTCGATTACCGCAACAATTACTGCTTTTATTTCGTCAATCGGCTTGTCAACGCCGAGAATATAAACATCCTGTTCTTCACCGTCACCCGCAATAAGGTTCGGGACATATCCGTAATTTATCGGATAAATTATATCGGGATGCTTTGGATGGGCCGCTCCTATGGGGCGGTCTATTTTTACCGTAAATTCCTTTTCAAGGCAGGATTTGTCGCCTTTTTTTATGTGCCGTTCGAGCATTCGATTTCTCTCCTTTGCCGATTTATTGCTTCGTTACTATATTATACTCCATTTTCATCTTAGGTTGCAAGTGCTTAGCGCAAAAAATCGGCTTTTTGATGCGCTCTCCGTCCATGTCCGCATAATTTCTTAACATTACGCATACTTTTAGTACAATAATTCGTCTTTTACATATGCTATAATCTCATTTGTCAATACTTTTGGGGAGGTTTTGCATATGAAGGATTTGACCGAAGGAAAACCCGGAAAACTTATACTTGCTTTTGCGCTGCCAATTGCCCTTGGAAACATTTTTCAGCTTTGCTACAGCTTTGCTGATGTTTGGATTGTGGGAAATATTCTTGGCAATAACGCCCTTGCAGCGGTTGGCTCAACAAGCACCCTCAACGACCTTATCGTTGGCTTTTTGATAGGGCTTACCAACGGATTTGCCGTTATAACCGCGCAATGCTTCGGCGCAAAAAAATATGAGGATATGAGGCAGGCTGTTGCGCACACGCTTACTCTCGGCCTTGCGGTTTCAATTATTCTTACTGTTTTCAGCACAGTGTTCCTTATTCCAATTCTCCATGCGCTGAATATCCCCGACGAGCATTTTTCCTCCGCATTTGCTTACTCGAAAATTATACTCCTCGGTATGACCTTTTCAATGATTTACAACATATGCGCAAGCGTTCTCCGTGCTGTAGGCGATGCGGTAACTCCGCTTATTTTCTTGATTATTTCCGCTGTGCTTAATATTATTCTTGACTTTGTTCTTATTAAATATACCGATTTTGGGGTTGCGGGCGCGGCTTATGCAACAGTTATTTCGCAAATAATTTCCGCCGCCCTCTGCATTGTCTACATAGCAGTAAAGTATCCTATGCTGCGCCTTAAAAAACAGAATTTTGTTTTCAGTGCGGCTGTGTCGAAGCAGCTTATGAGCTGCGGAATGTCAATGGGGCTTATGAACAGCCTTGTTGCGTTCGGAACGGTTGCCCTGCAAAGCTCTATCAACACATTCGGAACAAATATCATTGTCGCCCACACCGCTGCGCGAAAGCTTACGAACTTCTTCATGATGCCGCTTGGCGTTCTCGGCATGACAATGGCTGCATACTGCGCACAGAATTACGGTGCGGAAAAATACTCGCGAATCCGCAGCGGTGTTTTCAAGGCTGTGCTTTACTGCTGGATATGGTGTGCGGGGCTTATCGTCCTTATTTTCACCTGCGCTCCCGCAATGCTGAGAATGATAACCTCCACCGATGTTGCGGAAATAATCGATACGGGAACGCTCTACCTTCGCATAAACTGCATACTTTACTGTGTAACTGCGGTTATCTCCGTATTCAGGAATTCCCTCCAAGGGGTCGGGGTGCATAAAACCCCCATAGTTTCCAGCGGAATTGAGCTTGTCGGCAAGGTGGCGATTGTAATGTTTCTTGCGCCGAAAATCGGTTATATGGGGATAATCCTCTCCGAACCGATTGTATGGGTTGTTATGGTTATTCCGCTTATTATAAGGCTTATGCGGCATCCTGCTATGGCTAAGTCGTCGGCGGCTTAAAAAGCCTGAATAAAAATACAGCCTTCATGCATAAAATTACTTGACAAGCTGTTATTTTTAAGCTATAATATTACAGAACTCATAAGGGAGTAGTCGGCGCATAATTTTATGTGCGGCAAGTCAACATACCGATGGTGTCATAGTACGATAGTATCACTCCGTCCGGCTTGCCTTAATTGACAAGACTTATGTATAGTGGCAAAGGCTGTGCATAGGCGTTCTCTCTGATTTATACGGAAATTTGCTTATGTACTGCTTGCGGAACATAGGCATTTTTTTGATTAACTTTGGAGGTAATCTTTATGTCATTTTATGAGCTGCTTTTAATAGGTATCGGGCTTTCAATGGATGCGTTTGCGGTTTCGGTATGCAAGGGACTTAATATGCGTGACAAAATCAATTACAAGCACGCAGGCCTCATTGCGCTGTTTTTCGGTGGTTTTCAGGCGATTATGCCGACAATAGGCTATTTCCTCGGCAAGAGTTTTGAACAATATATAACAAGCATTGACCACTGGATAGCTTTTGCCCTTCTCGGATTTATCGGAGGAAAAATGGTTGTGGATGCGATAAAGGAATGGAACGATGAGGACACTGCGGAGGAGGATAAAATCAACATTAAGGAGCTTTTTATGCTCGCCATTGCAACAAGCATTGATGCGCTTGCGGTTGGAATAACATTCGCATTTTTGCAGGTAAACATCGTCAGCGCGGCATCAATTATAGGAATTACCACCTTTATTCTTTCGATAATAGGCGTTGTTATCGGAAACAAATTCGGCAGCCGATACAAAACCAAAGCCGAGCTTGCGGGCGGAATTATCCTTATCCTTATCGGCGTAAAAATTCTTCTTGAGCATCTCGGAATAATTAATTTTTAACATCAAACAGCAGGGATTTCTCCGTTGACACGAGGATAAGTTGCGCTTAACGATGTATGATGTATCAAGCATGGATTGAAAAAACTAAACGGAAAGGAAAAACAAAATGAAAGTAATTCTCGCATCAGCTTCACCAAGACGGCAGGAGCTTATGAAAAGCATATTCGATGAATTTGAATGCATTCCCGCAGACATTGAAGAAATTGTTCCGAGCGGCATTTCCGCAGAAGAAACCGCAGAATTTCTCTCCGTAAAAAAAGCCGCGCATATCGCCCAAGACCACCGAAACGACCTTGTTGTCGGCTGCGACACCGTTGTTGTTTTTGACGGAAGGGTTTATGGCAAGCCCGCCGATAAGGACGATGCAAGGCGTATGCTCACGGAGCTTTCGGGAAACACACACATAGTAATAACGGGGGTATGCCTCTTTTACGGCGGCAAAAGCATGAGCTTTTCGGAGAAAACCTCCGTTGAGTTTTATCCGCTTTCCGAAAAGGAAATCAATGATTACATTTCAACAGGCGCACCTATGGATAAAGCCGGCGCTTACGGCATTCAGGACAAGCATTTTCTCCCCGTAAAAAGCATTAAGGGCGACTATTTCAACGTTGTCGGGCTTCCCGCAACAAGGCTTAAACGAGAAGCGGAGAAATTTATTAATCTGCTTCAATAACGGTTCTGTACAGATAACTTCTGCTGTCCTTGCCGACACGCTCCACAACGCCCATATCCGCCAAAATATTAAGGACAAGCTGCGCCTTGCCGACATATATCCCCGCTTTTTCGGAAAAATTCCTCGAGGTATAAACGTTCGGCAGTCCATTCGGAATAAAATATTTCCAGTCGCTCAGGCTGTCGATATGTATTTCATCGCAAAGCTCAACAGGCAGGCGGTCATACCGTGTGTATCCCTTTTTTCTGCCCCTTTTAAGTCCCGTTGTTTCGGGAGGACAGCGATATTCTTCAATATTAAGCATTACAATGCAGAAATGCAGATTCTCATTTTTAAGGTAAGGTTTAATCCTATAAAGTTCGGGGAAAATATCATACGGCGAACCCTTTCTCGGCGACTTTCTCTTTCTGCCCTGCTCCCCTGTTTCGGGATTTATATTAATGAGCCATTTATTGTACGGAATGGGATACACAACGGTAACACGGCTTATCTCAAGAAAGCTCTCCAGCTTTTTCCGAAGTTTATCGAAGCCCGCCGTTTGGATTTCTATAATGCCGTTTTCGCCGACAATATCCGCAACAAAGCCGCCGATTTTCTGCTCATGGCTGTCGGCGAAGGGTTCAAAGTAATTTTTAAGCACCGAATGGACGGTTTTTTCGCCATAGGTGCCTATTCCCGCTCTTATATGCTCCCCGTCAATGACTTTGCGCAGGGCGTTATAATATCTTTCTTTGTCCAAAATTCATCACCGATAAATATTTTAACACATAAACAGGCTATAAGCAATAAGGAAAGGAAATTTTTATGATTAAAAAGATAAAGGATTCCTATGCGGAACAAGTTCAAATTCTTACACAGGCCAATATAAACGGCTATAACCGTCTTTTCGGCGGTCAGCTTATGGAATGGATTGATATTGTTGCGGCGGTCGTCGCAAGACGTCATTCGGGGAGAAACGTTACCACCGCCGTTGTGGATACCCTTACATTTCAGGCTCCCGCATATCCGAACGACACCCTTATTATCTGCGGACACATTACGTATGTCGGAAAAACATCAATGGAGGTTTGCGTAAAAACCTATGTGGAGCAGCTTGATTCATCGAGAACGCTTATAAACACCGCATATATAATTATGGTCGCCATAGATGAGAATGAAAAGCCGACCGAGGTTCCAAGGCTCCTCATCGAAACGGACGAGGAACGTGCGGAATGGGAAGCCGCCGAAAAGCGTGCGGCTATACGCAAAAAAAGACGTGCGGAAAATTTTTAGACAGAGGTTAAAAAACCTCCTGATTTCCTGGATTAAAAGTCCTTGAAGTCGGGAGGATTTTTTTATGCAAATATACTCTGTGTCAACAATTTTGCCTTACACGCACAGCCTATTTTTTCTCAGAATATTATCTTCTCAGAAAACCCTAAAATTGCAAAATCACCTAGATTTATTATAAACCAATAATGCATAATATGTCAATAGTAAACAGCGAAATTTGTCAAAAAAGTGGAATATGCATATATTTTTTCCCATACAACGAAAGAATTCGGGTGAAAATTATTTATTCGCCGTCAAAAATTTTGTCACTGTTTAGGAGGTATTTATATGTCGCGCAAAGGAGAAAATATTTACAAACGAAAGGATGGTCGTTGGGAGGGCAGAATAATTGTCAAACATAATTGCGGAAAAGCTGTCTACAAATCATTTTATGGTAACAGCTATAAGGCAGTAAAAGCCAAAATGGCACAATATTCTCCCATGTCTGCCTGGGGTGATTTGGAAAATCGGGTCACCAAAAAAATATCGGTGGATGATTATGCAGAGCAGTGGTTATACAGTGTAAAGCTGCGATGCAAAGTTTCCACATATAACAAATACAGGGGTATATATCGAAATCATATTTTCCCTGAAATTGGGGATTACAATATTTCGGATGTAACTGCTGAGGATGCGATGAATATTATTTCAAAGAAATCATTTCTGTCATCACAAACCCAAAACGATATTTTGCTTGTTATAAAAATGATTCTTTCCTACGCTGCTTTGAACAAATGCGAAACGGCAAGTCTCAAGGGTCTTACAGTTCATCGAGATGATACAAAAATGCGTGTAATTACAGCAAAAGAACAAAATCTGCTCATTGATTTTCTTACCCAAAACCCTGATTTGTGCAAAATCGGAGTTTATCTAAGCCTGTGTACGGGAATAAGAATAGGAGAACTTTGTGCACTCAAACGCAAAAATATATCCCTTGATAACAAAATACTTTATGTTAGGGCAACACCGCACAATGCCGCCAAAAATTATCACAAATGAAGTTGAACGC
>JAJQIG010000057.1 GCA_021199335.1 Oscillospiraceae bacterium
ATGGCTTGCAAAATTGCTTCGCAATTTTGGCAGCTTGTTAAAGCTGCGCTTGAAACCGCATTTATCCGAACCGCTGTCAAAATTATAGCATATTTTTTCTATATTGTCAACTTGAAAATGGCATTTAGTTGACAATGCAGGAAATTTAACGATTCATATACAAGTATTTAAAAATATGGGTTGAAAAATAAATACAATTATGGTATAATGCATAGAAAAAAGTAAAGGATTGATTTTTATGAGCAAAAAATTCGGCAAACATAAAATTACAGTCATTACGGCATCCGTTATAATGATAATCCTCGGAATAATACTTATATTTAACCCCATAGATGTGACCGTTTTTATATGCAGGGTTGCGGGATTCCTTCTGCTTGTAAGCGGTATTTTCACAACGGGCTCATATTTCCTTAACAGTGCCGAGGACATCGGCGATTCCTCAATTGTGATGGGGCTTATTCAGCTTGCCCTCGGGCTGTGGATAACGCTTCGTTCCGAAAATTTTGTGCAGTTTCTTACAATGATAATAGGTTTTGTGGTGCTTGTTCACAGCTTTGGATTTTTCGGCAATACGATAGATGTTAGGCGCTGCGGTTACAAATATTGGTGGGTAATGCTCATTGTTTCGGTAATAACATTAATCCTCGGCATACTTATTGTTGCGGCTCCGTTTAAAACGGTTGCGGTTACAATGATTGTATCGGGAATCGGTCTTATTTTTGACGGCATAACAGGAATTGTCGCAGTGATTAAGGTGGATAAATTTGTTAGGGATGTCAGGGCTGCGGTTAACGAAAATGTTATTGAAACAAGCGGTGAGGAGATTAAATGATTTTGCGTAAAGGCTGCTTCTGTATAAAAAGCAGCCTTTTTTGCGGAGCGTTTAATGCGCCTGCGGTGATTTTCACTCGGCGTCTGTCTAGGAGAGATCTTATATGAAATACATTATTCTTGCGCTTAAGGGAGTTGCTGTTGGGATAGCAAATGCTGTTCCCGGAGTCAGCGGCGGAACGATTGCCGTTGTCACCAAAATTTATGATGAGCTTCTGCGTTCGCTTACGCCGAACATAAAGAGGCTTATTAAAAAGCTGCCGTTTCTTATTCCTGTGGGAGTTGGTATGCTTATTGGCATTTTTCTTGCATCAAAGGTTCTCGGGTTTTTGTTTGAAACCTACAATGTTCCGACACAGCTTTTCTTTGTCGGAGTAATTTTGGGAAGCATACCTATGATTTACAAGGAATGCACAAAGGAACGAAGGCTTTCGCCTGTTTGCGCCGTGCCCTTTCTTGTCGGCGCTGCTGTGATGATAGCAATGTTTTTTATAAAACCCGACGATTTCTCGGGAATTACGGGGGAGTTTAACCTTTTGAACGGAGTAATTTTTTTCCTTTCAGCTGTAATTGCGGCGGCGGCAATGATTGTTCCGGGTGTAAGCGGAGCGTTAATGCTCAAGGTTATGGGCTGTTATGATGCCGCAGTAATGGCTGTTAATGAGCTTAATATTCCTGTGCTGCTTATTTTTGCGGCGGGGGCTGTTGTGGGAATTTTTGCTGCGGCGGGAATTATTTCAATGCTGCTTAAGAAATTCAGGAGGGGAACCTACTGCTTTATTTCGGGGCTTATAATAGGCTCGATTCCTTCAATTTTCCCATCGGAGTATAGCTTTAACGCCCAAGGAATAATCGGAATTATACTTCTTGCCATCGGACTTGCCGTTCCGTATCTCTTTGAACTGCCGTTTCAGAGGAATAAAATGCTAAAAAAGTCGGATGATGAATAGCCACTGTATATTTCGTATGAATTAACTGATTTTTTTATATAGATTTCATTAATTTATCACATTTGTGGGTATAATATATCGTAGTAAAAGAAATAACGTAAATGTGAATTTTATTGAGGTCTTATTTATGTGCGAATATAATGAAAATCGTTCAAGAAAAGATAATGCCGCAGAGGTAATATATTCACCCGAAACTGTGCCCGTCAAGCCCGCTCGGAAAAAGACTGCAGGATTGGCGTTGGGCTTTGCGCTGTCAATGGCTCTTGTGTCGGTACTTTCCGTAAGCATCTATAAATATAATGATGAAAATGAAACCGCCGATGAGCTTGCTGTGTCGGAAACGGAAGCAAGCGTTGTTTCCGAATATGAAGCTGCGCAGGCGGTTAATTCTTCCTCCGATGAAGAGGTTTCCGAAAGCCCCGCCTATAAAAGCGTAATCGAGCTTTCCGCAAGGGAGGACGCATTGAGCATTCCTGAAATTGTCAAGAAGGTAAAGCCGTCGGTCGTTGGAATTTCCTCCGAATTCAGCAGCGGAACGGTAAGCACGGGAACCGGAATTATTATCTCCGATGACGGGTATATTGTGACGAATGCCCATGTTGTTCAAAATACCGAAAACAGTATCACAGAGCGCTCCTTTGAAATTATGGTCGTTCTTTCTGACGAGAGCAGGTATGAAGCATCCGTAATCGGCGCAGACAGCAGAACCGACCTTGCCGTCATTAAAATTTTCCCCGAGGGTAAGGAGCTTGTTCCTGCGGAATTTGGCGACAGTGACGACCTTGTTGAGGGCGAGCTTGCAATCGCTATAGGAAATCCCCTCGGCTTTGAGCTTTATGGTTCAACAACCTGCGGAATAATCAGTGCCCTTAACAGAACGATAACCGTCGGAGAATATGAAATGACGCTCATTCAGACGGATGCCGCAATAAACCCCGGCAACAGCGGGGGTCCTCTCCTTAACAGCAGCGGTCAGGTTATCGGAATAAATTCAAGTAAGATAATTTCGGATTATGCCGAGGGTCTTGGCTTTGCAATCCCGATTTCATCCGCTCAGCCGATAATTGACGACCTTATCGAAAACGGATATGTTACGGGCAGACCTATGATAGGCATAAGCGGCGAGGATATAAGCGAAATTACCGCAAAGTATTATAATCTTCCACAGGGAGTATGCGTATGGTTCATAACCCCCGACTCCGCTGCGGAAAAAAGCGGAATTGAAGCGGGAGATATTATAATAGGACTTGACGGACAAAGCATTTATACTATGGAGGAGCTTAATAAAATGCTAGACAGCTATTCTGCGGGCGATACGGTAAAAATAACGGTGTATCGCCGCAGTACCGAAACACAGTTTGAAATACCTCTGCAGCTTGATGAAAGCAGAAGCTAAAAAAGGGCAATACCACAAAGCCGTTGGACGGTCTTGCGGTATTGCCTTAAAGGGTTGTCCTATCAGCGCCGAGATTTCCCTCAAAAATGGGAATCTCGGCGTTTGTTTATGTGTTATGCCTATTCTGTCGGCTGATTGCTTTCGGCGTTGATGATATTGTTATCCTCGTCATAACGTTTCTTGAAGGCGGAAACGGCGACTGCGGCGGCTGCAAGGATGACCGCAGGAGCTATGTTTGCGCTGTGTTTTTTTGAGCTTACATATACAGCCTTGGGGTTGTCCTTTTTGCCAATGGTTACAAGTTCTGCAGGGATTCCTTCGTCAATGATTATCTTTGTCGGCTTGGGGAGAAGGATTTTTGCCAGCACAGCGGAAACAAGGGCTGCGGCTGCGCCCTGAAGAAGTGTTGTTTTAAGATCCCCCAATGCCTGTGAAATATATAATTCTGCTTTTTCCACAAAAATTACCTCCTTAGTCGAGCTTTTTTGCTATGTTTACAACCGATTCCGTTATAAGCTGCTTGAAAAGCGGGGCTGCACGGTCGGCTGTTTCCTGAACCTCAGCGTGGGTGAGCGGCTTGTCCGTAATTCCGCAGGCGAGGTTGGAGATGCAGGAAATTCCAACGGTTTTCAGCCCGCAATGATTTGCCGCGATTGCCTCACAGGCGGTAGACATCCCCACGGCATCCGCACCGAGGGTACGCACCATTCTTATTTCTGCGGGGGATTCGTAATTCGGCCCCGTAAGCTGGATATAAACGCCCTCCTGCAATGGAATATTAAGGGATTTTGCCGTGCTGCGTACAATGTCCCGCAAATCACGGTCGTAGATATTGCTCATATCGGGGAAACGAACGCCAAGCTCATCAATATTTTCCCCAATAAGGGGGGAAGGGGCCATACAAATTTGGTCGGAGATAAGCATAAAATCCCCCGCATGGTAATTGAAGTTAACTCCTCCTGCCGCATTTGTAAGAAAGAGTACCCTTGCGCCCATAAGCTTCATCAGGCGGACAGGGAGAACCACATCCTCCATAGAGTAGCCTTCATAGTAATGGACGCGTCCCTGCATTATAACAACCTTTACATCGCCGATATAACCGAAAACAAATCGCCCCTTGTGGCCGGCAACTGTTGAAACGGGGAAACTGTCAATGTCTTTATAATCGAGGACGGCGGTCTGCGTAATACTGTCGGCATAGTCCCCAAGCCCTGAGCCTAATATAAGCGCAACATCGGGAGTAAAGCTGATTTTTTCCTTAAAGCAGCTATAGCACCTTTCAAGTCTTTCATAACGTTTGCTCATAAAAATCAAATCCTTTCATAATATGGATTTCCCTAACTAATATTATACACTAATTAACGAAAAAGTCAAAGATATTTTTGGCATATTACTATTAATTTGCAAAGAAAAATACTTTTGATTTTATGTAAAATATACTTGATAAAATGCAAAGTGTATGTTATCATAATCTCAGCGGAATAAAGTCCCGTACATCTGCTTGAAAGGATGGCATAACGCAAATGGCGAAAAACCTCAGACTAAAGGCTGTCGGAGTTTCAAGGCAGACAATCAATGCGATAGAAAAGGGCGATTCAATAAGGGGCATCGCCCCGTCATTCAACGAACGACTGGGGCGTTAGCCCCTTAGGGGTTTCAGTAGGGAATGCAATCCCGCACTGAAAGACCGTATGCTCCCCCGCCTGAAGAGGGTGCGGGTGTCCGGTGGACACCTCTGCTAAGCAGAAGCGCCGACCGAGCCGACAGGCGAGAAGGGGGACATCAGTCGTGAGTTACAACCCTACCATTAATCCTTGCACTGTAATTTGTAAAATCTTAGGGAAAACTCTTGACGAGCTTTTTTGAATATGACCTCTCGAAAGGAATAATTTTTTATGGCAGGGTAAAACGAGGGAAAGAAATACAGCGCCTGTATTCAGCGATTACGGTCTTGATAAACAGGCAGAGGAAACGGAGGATAATAAAAATGCTTGACCGATTTTCACGTTCGGAAATAATATTCGGCAGAGAAGCTATGGAAAGACTTGCAAAAACCCATGTGGCGGTTTTCGGTATAGGCGGCGTGGGCGGTCATGCCCTTGAAGCGCTTATACGCAGCGGAATAGGCGCAGTTGATATTATCGACAACGACAAGGTTTGCCTTACAAATCTGAATAGGCAGATTATTGCGCTTAATTCGACCATAGGAATGTATAAGGTAGATGCGGCGGAACAGCGTATGCTCGATATTAACCCCGATTGCAAAATTACAAAGCGCTGTGAATTTTATACCCCCGAAGCTGCGGAAAATTTCGATTTCACGGAGTATGACTACATTATTGATGCGATAGATACCGTTTCGGGAAAAATATCGCTTGCTGTAAATGCGGAGAAGTGTGGCACTCCGATAATAAGCTCTATGGGTGCGGGAAATAAGCTCGACCCGACAGCGTTTGAGGTTGCGGATATATACCAAACCTCGGTCTGCCCGCTTGCAAGAGTTATGCGGCATGAGCTTAAACGCAGGGGAGTAAAAAGCCTTAAGGTTGTTTATTCAAAGGAACAGCCTGTTTCCCCGTTTGAGAGCGCAGTGCAAATCAGTAAAGAAGAAAACCCCGACTCAAAGCGCAGGGCTTTGCCGGGGAGTAATGCCTTTGTACCCTCCGTTGCGGGGCTTATTATCGCAGGGGAGGTTATAAAGGATATTTGTTTTTCTCGGAATTAGAGCCTTTCCGCCGCCGCTTTTATATAAGCCGCAAGCTCGTCATGAAGCTCGGGTCGGGAAAGACCAACATCTATTGCTGCCTTGAGTATGCCCAATTTATTCCCAATGTCATAACGCTGACCCGTGAAATCAATCCCAATCATGCCATTTCTTTGCGCGAGAACCTTCATAGCGTCCGTAAGCTGAAGCTCGTTATTTTTTCCCTTTGGAATGGATTCGAGAATTTCGAAGATATCGGGCGGAAGAATGCATCTTCCGAGGATCGAGTAATGCGAAAAAATTTGATCCTCGGAGGGCTTTTCAACCATGTCGGTTATGCTAAAGCAGCCATCGCCCAACGCCGTCAGCTTCATTGAGGAGTAACGCTTAACGTCTTCAACGGAAACCTCCTTTATCCCGACAATGCCCTTCTCATATTTTTCGTAGGCGCGGGAAAGCTGTGCAATTGCAGGGTCGTCACCGATTATAACATCGTCGCCGTAGAGGACCGCAAACGGCTCGTCCCCAACGAAGTTTTTTGCGCAGAGAACCGCATGACCCAAGCCGAGCTGCTCCTGCTGGCGGACATATGTAAAATCCGCCATTTGCGCAATGGCTATCATATCCCTGAGTACATTATCCCTTCCGCTCTCGGCAAGCTTTTTTTCAAGGTCGGGCGAGCGGTCAAAGTGATCCTCAACAACGTGTTTTCCCCTTGAAAGGATGATAAGAATATCGGTAATTCCAGCTTTTACGCATTCCTCGGCAATGTATTGTATTGCAGGCTTGTCAACAATAGGAATCATTTCCTTCGGCATAGCCTTTGATGCGGGAAGAACCCTGGTTCCAAGTCCCGCCGCAGTTATTACAGCTTTTCTTATTTTCATAAAATTTTACCCCATTTTACATTGTTTTGCGGTGTCGGAGAAATATTCGTTTGGAATCATTCGTTACAGCGCCGTGTATATTTCCATATATGATAAAAGGTAAATTGCCGAAACGGGAAGAATATACAGAATAATAAACAAAACAAGCCAAAGCGCCGATGTCCCGCCCTTTCTTCTGAGGGTCTGCCTTAGATTTTGCGGCGGAACGGCGGCTTTTATTTTTGCGGTTTTTCTTACGGAATGCTTGTAATAAATTCTGTTTGCGAACGAACCGCAGAAGAACATCAGCGCATATGTCAGCACATATGAGAGCATATTCATCGCCTGGAACGCAGTGCTTCTCAGGTCGAAATTCTGCGCCAATTCGCTGAGGTACATAATATTTCCCTGCGCAAGCACGGAAATATACATCGGCAGCCTTGAAACGGCTCTTACAATGAAAGCGCCCAGCGCAACAAGCGGCATTTTTCTGTAAGCGAAATAAAGCTCGGGGAAAAGCATAGCCGAAAAGTTCCAGCTTATAGCTCTGCTCGTTTCCTTGATTTTCTTGAAAATGGGAAGATAATAATGCGTGTTTGTTTCAACGTAATCTCCAAGCTCGCAAAGCCGCACGCCGTCAAAATCCTCATCGGGGTTATATCCGCAGAGCGGGTCGGAAAAATTGATTAAAAAAGGACGAACGTTAATTCCTCTGCCATTTTTTTCTTCTCCACCGCCGAAATAGGGATTTCCGTTCATAGCGGCAGATTGCTTTTCCCGAATTTCCTCGTTATGCCTTTCAAGGGCGGGCATAGGATTTCCGCATCTGCTGCAAAAAAGTGCGGTTTGAGTATTGACGCAGCCGCATACACGGCATATGTTTTCCTCGCCGACAGCTCCGCCAAGCCCATCGCCCACATCGGAGGAGGGCTTCCATGTCCTATGTGTTCTGTGAAGCTCGGTATTAAGGCATTTTCCCGATTTTGCATAGCATTCCCTGTGATAAGGGGTGCCGCATTCGGGGCACACCACAATATCGTCGTCTTCCTTAAATTGTTCGGTGCAGACAATACATCTGCTGCCTGTATAATCAGCCATAGCAATTAATTACTCCTAATATAGTTATATATTTTACCTACAGTATAACACATAAAATCCAAAATAACAAGGAAAATATTCATAGTTTCATCTGTTTTTCACAATATTTCCTTAAACTCGTCCGACAGCTCCGCAGGAAAACAAAAAACTTTCTTGACAGAGCTTTTTTGCGGTGATATAATTGTAAGTGTAGTACATTATTTGTAAAGGGGAGTTTCTTTTATGAGTACAATTCTTGTGACGGGTGGCGCAGGCTTTATCGGAAGCCATACCTGCGTTGAGCTTTTAAATTCGGACTATGATATTGTCGTTATGGATAATTTCTGCAATTCCAAACCCGAGGCTTTGAACAGAATTAAACAGATTACGGGCAAGAATTTCAAATTCTATGAAACGGATATGCTCGATTATGAGGGTACAGCTAAGATTTTTAAGGAAAATAAAATCGATGCGGTTATCCATTTTGCGGGCCTTAAGGCAGTGGGTGAATCCTGCGCAAAGCCTGTTGAATATTATTATAATAATTTGAGCGGCACAATTAACCTTATCCGTGCAATGAAAGAAAACGGCTGCAAGAGAATGGTGTTCTCGTCCTCCGCCACTGTTTACGGAATGAATAACCCCATTCCCTATGTTGAAACAATGCCGACCTCCGCAACAAATCCATATGGTTACACGAAGGTTATGATTGAACAAATCCTTATCGATACCGCTAAGGCTGACAGCGATTGGAGCGTTTCGCTTCTTCGTTACTTTAACCCAATCGGTGCGCATGAAAGCGGACTTATCGGGGAAAATCCCAACGGAATCCCCAATAATCTTATGCCCTACATAGCGCAGGTTGCATCGGGAAAGCTTCAATGCCTGAGCGTTTTCGGCGATGATTACGAAACCGTTGACGGCACGGGAGTTCGTGATTATATTCATGTCGTTGACCTTGCGAGGGGACACCTCTGCGCAGTTAAATATGTCCTTGAGCATACCGGAACAGAGGCGGTGAACCTCGGAACGGGAAAGGGAACAAGCGTGCTGCAGCTTGTTCACGCCTTTGAAAAGGCAAGCGGAAAAACCATTAATTATAAGATTGCGCCAAGACGTGCCGGCGATATTGCGGAGTTTTACGCAAACACCGATAAGGCAAAGGCTATGTTCGGCTGGAAGGCTGAATATGGTATCGATAAGATGTGTGAGGACAGCTGGAATTTTACCGTTAAAAATCCGAACGGACTTTAATTTATGCGGATAACAAAAATCCCACCGTACTTTAGTGTGCGGTGGGAAATTTTGCGTCTGCTTTAATCAAAGCTCAACAGTGATTTTGTTGGATGAAAGCCGTATAGCTCCGCTTGTGAGGGAGCATTTTACAACGAATGTTATCCTATCCATGCCGTCAAGCTCGGGGTAGTCGGTAACATCAATTTCAAGAACTTCATCGGGTTTGAATTTCTTAAGGAAAACGCCTTCCCCATTTTCATTCAGGCAGTAAATTGAAACGCTCTTTAGAGCTCTGATTTCGTTTATGCGGAATGTTATAATATTTCCGTCAACGTCTGCGGAAACGTCAATCTGCTGCGCTTTAAGCTCTGAAATAAGGCTGCTGTAGAATGCTTCGCCCGCAGAAAGTACAGCGGCGCCGGTTGTGATTGCGTGCGGAGGCAATATGCCATAGGTTGAGCCGGAATCATTGCTTTCCGCATTGCTTGTGTCGTTCGTATTATCGCTTGTGGCTCCTTTATCGGCAGTGCTGTCGTCTTCGTCGGGTAAAACGAGTGTAAGAGTACCTCTCAGGCTGTCGCCGTTCATATTAACCGTTCCCTCGATTTTAAGCGAAACATTATAAAATGAACTGTACCCTATACTTTTAATCATATCGGAAGTAATTTCAATTACGCCGTTGTCGCTTTCCTTTTCTACTGTTCCTCCCTCGGGTCTAGCCTCATTGACTTTAACCTTGAGACTATTAGCAAAGGTATTGATACGAACTATAAGTGAAGACGCTTCTTTTAAATCGCTCTCGGAAAATATGCCGCTGAGATACACTGTGCCGCCTGTCCAACTTGCACCGGCTTCGCCGCCTCCAACGTTGAAGTTTGCAGTTGGGCTGTTTGCGGCATTGACAGCGCTTGTAACGCTTACCTCGGCAATTGCAACGTTATTTTCGTCATCGTCTGTGTCCTCATTTTCGTCCGCATCATTGTTATCATACGTATCCTCTGTGTCGTAAATAGCTTCATTATCATCCGTGTCATCGGCATAATCTTCATCGTCTGTATTGACATCATCGTCCTCATTTTCATTACTGCTTTCATCTTCGGAAGCCAAAACAACAGCGTCTGCCCCATCTTCAGAGAATACAGAAATCAAGGAAACGTTGAAAGCCATACAGCAAGCCGCAGCTATTGCGAAAATTCTTGAAATCATCTTTATAGCATGAGTGTTTTTATGATTTGAACTGTTCATATGCCACCTCCAAACAATTCTATGTTGATATGCGTGCAGAGGGAATTATACAACCATGTGTACCAATTGCCCACTTCATTTTACCATGCCTTTATCTGCAAGTATAGTGAAATTTTTTTTTTTTTTTTTTTTTTTTTTTTTGATAAAGTTTTTAGGACTAATTATTAATAAAGTTTACAATTATTTTGATAAAAAAATTCCGCCGTATCTTGACTGTACGGTGGGGAAATTATCAAGCGCAGCTTGTTAAAGCTTCGCTTGAATGCTTTTTGGGCATATATGCATAATTAAAGGCATCTTGATTTTACTCCAAGGTGCCTTTTTATCGAAAATATTGCCGAAAGCTCCGCTCAGAACGGCTTTTCATCGGGATTTGCATGGATTCCGCATTCGCCTGTCATTTCATTGAGCAGCTTTATATCGGACTGCTCAAGCTCAAAATCGAATATTCCGAGGTTCTCCGTTATATGCTCCGCAGAAACAGCCTTCGCAAGCGGAAGAAATCCGTTTTGAATGCTCCACCGCAGACATATTTGCGAAATGCTTTTTCCGTATTTTTCGGCAATTTCTTTTATTTTTTCCGATTCGAATGCCTTGCCGCTTCCAAGGGGACTGTATGCCTCAACAAGTATGCCTTTATTTTTACAATAAGAAACGGTGTCGTCATCGACATCGCCGGGGCAGAGCCTTATCTGGTTAACAGCGGGCATAACCTCCGCCGTTTCGTAAAGAGCGTCAAGGTGTCTTGCGCAGAAGTTGCTTACACCTATCGCCCTGACCTTTCCATCTTTATAAAGCCGTTCAAAGGCGCGCCATGCTTCGGCGTTTTTTTCTTTCCAACAGCTCCTGAATTTAAGCGGATTCGGCCAGTGAATAAGGTAAAGGTCGAGATAATCCGTGCCGAGCTTTTTCAGCGAATCCTCGCAAGCGGCAATGGTTTCGTCATATCCCCGAACATTGTTCCAAAGCTTTGATGTAAGAAAAATATTGCAGCGCTTAACACCGCTCCGTTTTATTCCGGCGCCGACAAATTCCTCGTTATCATATGCAGCGGCAGTATCTATATGTACATAGCCTGCACGGAGAGCCTCCGCCGAAGCATCCTCAGCCGTATTTCCGCCGATTTGCCATGTGCCGAAGCCAATGCAGGGAATTTCGACACCGTTTATAAGCGTGTAAACGTCATTTGCAGAGTTCATAGATATACCCCTTTCTAAGCATCTTGTTAATTATATCACATCTTTTAAAACATTTCAATGGATTTTTTGTGTATTTTTTATCAGTGTAATTACGAATGCTTAAATAAATTAAAAAAATAAGACCTCCGCATTTCTACGGAGGTCTATTTTCGCTGCGGAATACATACCGCTGGTGCGCTGCAAGGGACTCGAACCCCTGACCTACTGGTTCGTAGCCAGTCACTCTATCCAGCTGAGCTAGCAACGCATCTTTAATCAGCATAAATAATTATATCACCTCAAAACTGATTTGTCAAGAGATTTTTTTAAAAAAAAGAAAATACGGAAAAAATATTGCCTCTGTTGACATTTTACAAAATATGTGATAAGATGAATTTCAGAGGGACTTTCGGAAAAAGCCGATAAAGGGCGTTGCCGAGTCTGATTAGTGCTTGAAAATCCGCTATTGGGATTGAATTAGCGAAGGGTTCCCCTTAAATAATGGAAAGAGATGATTTTTATGAAGAAATATATTGCGGTTGCCGCCGCCGCTGCATCCCTGATTGCCGTGGCTGTCGCTGTTTCAAAGGGATTCTGCGACTTTGCGTTTAAGAGAGGTAAAGGAACGTTTAAAATAGGCGATATTTCATCCGATAGTTCAGCCGATAAAGCCCATGCGGAGCTTAAAGAACAGCGGGAGAAACGCACAGCCGAGTTTAAAAAGTGGCTTAACGAAAATGCCGAGGATGTCTATCTCCTCACAAATGACGGCATAAAGGTTCATGCGCTTATGGTGAAGGCGGAGGAGCGGTCAAGGAAATATGCGGTTGTTTGTCACGGCTATAAGGACAGTGCGGATGGGATGGGCTTTGCCGCATATAGCTTCGTCCAAATGGGTTATAACGTTATCGCCCCCGACGGCAGGGTGTCGGGAAAAACCGAGGGCAAATATATCGGTATGGGCTGGCTTGAACGCCGTGACCTCAAGGGCTATGTGAATTTTATACTTGCCAAGGATCCTCAGGCTGAAATTGTGCTTTACGGCGTTTCAATGGGCGCAGCCGAGGTTATGATGGCGGCGGGAAATGGACTTCCCGTTAACGTGAAAGCGGTTGTTGAGGACAGCGGCTTTACATCGGTGTGGGATGAATTCTCCCTTCAAATGAAAAGCACTATGAATATCCCTGTGTTCCCGCTTTTGCCTATGGCTTCGCTTTATGCAAAGATTTTCCTCGGATTCAGCTTCAAGGAGGCAAGCGCAAAGGAGTCGCTCAAGCAGAGTAAAATTCCTATTCTTATGATTGGAGGAACGGATGATAACCTCGTTCCGCTCCGTATGCTTGAGGAGCTTTATGATGCCGCAGCAGGGGAAAAGGAAAAGCTTGTTATAGAGGGAGCGGGGCATATGGAATGCGACCTGCTTGACTCGAATTTCTATTGGAAAAGCGTTGAGAGCTTCCTAAATAAGTATATACGCTGATAGGAGAGCCTTCGGCGGCAATTCAAACATAAATACCCCGATTCACATCGAATCGGGGTATTTTAGGTTAAACCCTTGTTTACAGAATTACTGCGCCATGCTTTATCGGTCTGCACAGCGCCGAGAAAAAGCCTGAACTATCGAGCGATAAACAGCAGCCCTCCGCGGCGTTCATCTCCGTGAATAACCCAAATACAGCCGAGCCGCTCCCGCTCATAACGGAGCAAAGTGCGCCGTGGGAAAGCATTGTTTCCTTTATTCTGTGTATTTCGCTGTAAAATCGGTTATGCATTTTGTCTTTATTGACAGCTTCAAATGCGTTGAAGCAAGCATCGGCAATTTCGTTGATTCCTCTGTCAAAAACGGACGTTTCAAAATTGCGGACCGTATTTTGCGGAGAAGCATCGGCTGCCGCATAGGCTTCCTTTGTGGAAATTCCGGCTTCGCCCTTTCCTATTACAATGCAGCATTCGGGCAGGGGAGAAAGGGGCGTAAGAATTTCCCCTATCCCCTCGCAGAGAATTGTTCCGCCCTTTATGCAGAACGGTATGTCCGCCCCAACCCTTGCGGAAAGGGAGCAAAGCTCGGCTTCTGACAATGGACTGCCGAAAAGGCTGTTCAAGGCTGTAAAAACCGCAGCTCCGTCAGCGCTTCCTCCGCCAAGCCCCGCTTCGGAGGGAATATGCTTTTCAATGTTAATCAGAATTCCCGTTTTTGGGATAGATGCGCCTTCAAAAAATGCCTTTGCCGCCTTAAATGCAATATTTCTGCCGTCACAAGGAATATTGCCGTCAGTACAAGTGACGGCAATATCCTTTTTGGTGTTATCTTTTGTTACTGTGACGATATCGCAAAGCGAAATGCTCTGCATAACGGTTCTGAGGTTGTGGTAACCATCGGAACGTTTGCCTGTTATTTGCAGGGTGAGATTGATTTTTGCGGGCGCAAGAGCTGTTATTGTGTTAGCCAATGCAAAATTCCTCACTTATTGTTTTTTATTTCCTCGACAAATTCCTTTATGCAGGCAACGGCATCCATAAGGTGTTTAAGTGAGTATGCGTAGGAAACTCGGATGTGACCCTCGCCGCAGTCGCCGAAAGCATCGCCCGGAACAACCGCAACCTTATGCTTGTAAAGAAGGTTTTCGCAAAATTCCTGACTGGACATACCCGTTGATTTTATGCTTGGGAAAACATAAAACGCACCCATAGGCTCAAAGCATTCAAGTCCGATTTCGTTGAACGCATTAACAAGCCAACGGCGGCGAATATTGTATTCGTCCACCATTTTTGCAACGTCCTCCTCACAGTTTTCCATCGCTTCAATTGCCGCGTATTGTGAAATGGTGGGGGAACACATAATGGCATATTGGTGGATTTTAAGCATCTGCTTTACGAGGGGAGCAGGTCCCGCAAGGTAGCCAAGCCGCCAGCCCGTCATCGCAAAAGCCTTTGAGAAGCCGTTTACAAGCAGGGTTCTTTCCTGCATACCGTCAATTTCGGCAATGGAAACGTGCTTTCCCGAATATGTAAGCTCGGAGTAAATCTCATCGGAAAGGACTATAATATCTGTGCCCCTTAGAACCTCTGCGATTGCTTCAAGCTCCTCCCTTGTCATAATTGCGCCTGTGGGGTTGTTCGGGAAGGGGAGAATGAGAAGCTTGGTTTTATCGGTAATTTTGGCTTTAAGAGCTTCCGCCGTGAGCTTAAAATTATCCTCAAGCTTAGTTTCGATAACAATGGGAACGCCGTGCATAATTTCAACTATGGGCTTGTAGCATACGAAGCTCGGTTCAACCACAAGAACCTCATCTCCGGGATTGACAAGCGCCCTTATCCCAAGGTCGATAGCTTCCGAGCCGCCAACGGTGATGATTATTTCATCATTGGGGCAGTAGCTAAGGTTGTTTTTCCTTTTAAGGTAACGGCTTATGGTTTCGCGAAGCTCCATAAGTCCCGCATTGGCGGTATAAACGGTTTTTCCCTTTTCAAGCGTTGTAATCGCAGTTTGACGAATCGGCCATGGGGTCGGGAAGTCAGGCTCTCCGACGCCAAGGGAAATAACATCGTCCATTGTTGTTGCAATGTCAAAAAATTTTCTTATTCCCGACGGCTTTATGGTTTTGCACTTATCGGAAAGTAAATTATCGTAGTCCATCACGGGGATACAAAGCTCCTTTCGTCCGTTTCCTCATCGTCGATAAAAATTCCTTTTTCCTTGTAACGCTTGAGGAAGAAGTGGGTAGAGGTAGAAAGCACACCGTCAATTGTGGAAAGGCGGCGGGCAACGAAGAGCGCAATTTCCTTGTAATTTGTTCCGCTTATTGTAACGGCGAGGTCAAATGCGCCCGACATAAGCGTAAGGCTTTCAACCTCGTCATACATCATAATTGTTCTTGCAATATCATCAAAGCCGTATTCCGCCTTGGGCGTAACCTTTACTTCGATAAATGCCGTAACCCTGTCCTTATCGGCAAGGTCATCATTAAGGATGGCTGAGTAGCCCTTTATAACGCCTTTGCTTTCATATTCCTTTATCGCGGCGGCGACCTCCGCCTCGGAAAGCCCCGTCATGGCGGCAAGCTCCTTGTTAGAAAGTCTGGCGTTCTGCTTGAGAAGTTTAACGATAGTATCCATTTAAAAACCATCCTTTATTCAGATTCGGAAAAAAATCTTCCTTTCAGCATTATAACATATTGATTTCAAAATGTCCATAGCAAATTGCACTTATAAAAAAAAAATGCAGGATAAAATAGTCAAAACGAACAGCTTTCTTGTATTGCCGCAGGGTTAAAATTTGTGCAAAAAACCTCTTGAAGGGGCAGCTTTGTTTGTGTTATAATAAAAAACAACGAAGTTAATATGAAAATATGTACGACACACGTATTGCCCCTTATTGGCATGTAAATCTGATTACGGAACTTAACCGTTGTCTGTTTGCTGCCCTCCGGGGTTATGCGTGTGTTTTTTTGTGTTAATTTCAGAATAAAAGCGTTTAAGGAGATATTTTTATGCCGAGAAATCAATTTCAGAGAATGGTTTTTGCGTTTTTGACGGTTGTTGTAACCGTACACGCATATGTGTTTTACAGCTTGTATGTAATAAACGGAAGCGTTTTGATGAGCGTTAATGGAGCCGACAGCGTTTTGGCGGCAATAAGACAGCAGGGCGGAGTATACGTGTTCGGAAAACCCGTCCCGATTTGGGCGGTAATTCTTATTGAGTTCTGCCTTGCGTATCTGCTGGAAGTTTTAATGGGAAGTCCATGCTCATTTAAGCTCGCCTGCAAGGTGTTCAACCCCGCAAAGGATCACCCGATGCTCTTTGAGTCGGCTGTTATCTGCGCAACCGTTGGGCTTATGTGCCCTGCGATGAGCTTTCTTGCGGCATGGCTTTATTATCCGTATTATTCGGGCTTCTCTTTCGTAACCCTCCTTGCAAACTGGCTCAAGCTTGTATGCTATAATTTCCCATTTGCGTTCTTTACACAGCTGTTCTTTATTCAGCCGCTTATAAGAACCGTGTTCAAGCTTATTTTCAGAAAGGATATTGCGGCACGCAAGGAGAACGAACCTCAGCTTGAAAAGGTATCGGACAGCCTGTAAAAGCTATCTGCGCATAGTATGGCGGCCCTTTTAAGCCGAAATGCCCCGAACAAAGCCTGTACATTGACGAAATCATGTGTTTATTTGCAAATTGCCATAATATTTTATTAAAAAGTATATAAATTTGTTTGATTTTCACCTTTTATTTTTGGAATTCATGTGTTATAATGAACAATGTTAACAATGAGCGTTTGGGGAGGATTATATATATGAGAGCTGTTATTACGGTTATCGGTAAGGATGCTGTGGGTATTCTTGCTAAGGTAAGTACCGTCTGCGCTGAAAATAATGCGAACGTTATTGAGGTTACTCAAAGCGTTCTTCAGGATCTCTTTGCAATGATTATGCTGGTTGATATCACTAACCTTAAGGGGGACTTCTCGGCTCTTGCCGATAAAATGAACGCCCTCGGTGAAGAACAGGGACTTAAAATTCTTACCATGCATGAGGACATTTTCAATATTATGCACAGAATATAGAGCATGGGTTTTCTCTGCTGATTTTAAGAATACCGATTCGGCACTGCTTTCGGAATAAATGTGAAGGGATTTTCGCATATGATTGAGGTTTATGATATACTTGAAACAATCAAGATGATTCAGGATGAATGTCTTGATATAAGAACAATCACAATGGGTATTTCACTCCTTGACTGCATTGACGGCGATATTGACAAGGCTTGCGATAAGGTTTACGATAAGATTACGCAACGCGCAGAGAAGCTTGTCAAGGTCGGGGAGGATATCGAAAAGGAATATGGCATTCCGATTATAAATAAACGCCTTTCGGTTACGCCGATTGCTATCGTTTCCGCCGCTTGTAAGGAGGAGCCTGTTAAATTCGCCCTTACTATGGAAAAAGCGGCAAAGGCTGTCGGAGTAAACCTCATCGGCGGCTATTCCGCACTTGTGCAGAAGGGATTTTCTGCGGGGGATGAAAGGCTTATCAGGTCTATCCCCGAGGCTTTGGCATCAACAAGCTGCGTTTGCTCTTCGGTGAATATCGGTTCGACTAAAACCGGTATTAATCTTGATGCCTGCAGGCTCATGGGCGGCATTGTAAGGGAATGCGCCGAGAAAACCGTTGCCGATAAGTGCTTCGGTGCGGCTAAGCTCGTTGTTTTCTGCAACGCCGTTGAGGATAACCCGTTTATGGCGGGCGCTTTCCACGGTGTCGGTGAGCCCGACTGCATGATAAATGTCGGAGTTTCCGGCCCGGGAGTTGTGCGTGCGGCTCTTGCGAAGTACCCCGATGCCGATATTACACAGATTTCCGATATTATTAAGAAAACCGCATATAAAATTACAAGAGTGGGTCAGCTTGTGGGAGTTACAGCTTCGGAGAGATTGGGCGTTCCGTTCGGAATTGTCGATCTTTCGCTTGCGCCTACGCCCGCCGTTGGCGACAGCGTTGCCCATATCCTTGAGGAGATTGGCCTTGAAAGCTGCGGAGCTTGCGGAACTACCGCTGCGCTCGCACTCCTTAACGATGCCGTTAAAAAGGGCGGAGTAATGGCTTGCTCGAGGGTAGGCGGACTTTCAGGCGCATTCATTCCCGTATCGGAGGATGCGGGTATGATAGACGCTGCGGTTCGTGGCTCGCTGACAATTGAAAAGCTCGAGGCAATGACGGCGGTTTGCTCCGTTGGACTTGATATGATAGTCATTCCGGGGGATACCCCTGCCGATGTTATTTCGGGGATTATTGCCGATGAAGCTGCTATCGGTATGGTTAATATGAAAACCACAGCGGTGCGTGTTATTCCGGCAATCGGAATGAAGGAGGGAGATTTCCTTGACTGGGGAGGTCTTTTCGGAAAGGGCCCCGTCATGAGTGTCAATAAATTTTCTCCGTCAAAATTTGTGAATCGAGGCGGTCAAATTCCCGCGCCGCTTCACAGCTTGAAAAATTAAGAAACCTAACAAATGCCTGTATTTTTGCGTTAAATTCGGATTTCTTGTTCCGTTTTTGTTAAAAATATGGGTGTTTGTTGCGATTGAATGATGTATGCGTCAATGGTGTTTGCATCAGTGACGTTTATTGCAGGAAAGGAGCTTTAATGGACAGTAATATTATTCAAAGTATTCTTGAGATTGACCGCAGCGCAAAGGAAAAGCTTGCGGCGGCGGAAGAACAGAAAAACAAAATTGTTGCCGACGCCGAAAAGGAAAAGAAGCGAATCATAGATGACAAAATAAAAAGCGCGGGAAACGCTCTTAAGCATCTTGAGGAGTCTGAAAAAAGTAAGGCTGACGAAAAAATGTCGGAAATCAGCGCCGAAAGAGAAAAGGAGATTGAACGCCTGAACAAAATTTACGATGCCCGTCATGAGGAATGGGAGGATAATATTCTCCGTTCCGTTATCGGTGGCTGATAAAGAAGGCTGATTATGAATATTACACATCGAAGTTATAATGCTACGGTTGCAAAAGTAAGGGCGATGTACGGGAAAAGGGTTTCCGCATCGGACTATTCCGAGCTTGTTAACAAGCAGAGCGTTTCCGAAATCGCCGATTATTTGAAGAAAAATACTCACTACAGCGAGATTCTTTCATCGGTTGACGTTAATACCGTCCACAGAGGCTTTCTTGAAAGCCTTTTGAGAAGGTTCAATTTTGAAATGTACCTTAAAATTACGGGCTTTGAGAGGATAAGTAAGCAGGAATTTTACAACTTCAAGATTGTTAATGCCGAAATTGATGTCATTCTCAGCTGTATCCGTCATATCAACGCAAACTCCGAGGATAGGATAATCAACGATATTCCGATTTACATAAACGGAATGACACATTTTGACCTTATCGAAATTGCTAAGGTTCACTCATTTGAGGAAATGCTTGCCCTCCTTAAAAAGACGCCCTATGCGGATGTTCTCAAGGACGAGCATACGGACAGCAACGGAAAGGTGGATTATTCCTCCTGCGAGGTTAAGCTGCGAACAATGTATTTCAACAGGCTTGAAAATTATGTGAGCAGGCTTGCTCCCCAAGAGGCTGATATGGTCAATTCCATGATTCTTATCGATATTGACCTTATTAATGTAATCAATGCCTACCGAATGACTGCGTTCTTCGGCGAGGATGAAAAAACTATCAAGGAGATGATGTTCCCGTTTTGCGGAAGGCTTTCCGAAAAAAAGCAGACGGAAATATACAGCGCTCCCGATGCCGAAGAATTTATCAAACGTTTTTCAAAAACCTATTACGGCAGACAAATTTCCGACAGCGGTTACGATATGAACAACCTTGAGGACAATGCAAACAGACTTAGGTTCAAATATGCAAAGCTTGCGCTTAAAACCTCGTCAAAGGCTTCGGCAAGCGTCTATGCATTTACCTATCTTATGGGTGTTGAGCTTAAAAATCTTATTTGCATTATTGAGGGCGTGCGTTACGGTATACCCGCCAAAGAGATTGAAAAGCTGATAATTATTTGAAATTTACAGAGAGAGGTGAAAATTTCGGAATGTCTATAGAAAAAATGGAATTTGTAAACATTTCCGGACCTACAAAGGATCTTTATCCGGTTATTGTAAAGCTGAGCGAATGCGGATGCTTTCATATGGAAACGGCTTCCAAGATGGCGGGTAAGGAAAAGGGCGCTCCCACGATAAAGGAGGAGAACCCTTATACCGCTGTGCTGAAAAAGCTGAGCGAAATTTCCGCTCGGACAGGAGTCAAGTTTGAAAGCACAGACTTTTCAAATGCCGCCGATAAAGAAGCCTCCGATATTGAAGCGTATGTGGACGATTTCAAGGAAAGGCTCAGTGTTCTTATTGAAAGGAAAAGGACTGCGGAGGAAAAGCTTGCATCCTATGAGCAGGCTTTGAATCAGGTAACGCATCTTAAAGGACTTGACATCGATTTGCAGCAGATTTTCTCCTGCGAGCATATTAAGGTGCGGTTCGGACGGCTTCCGATCGACAGCTACAATAAGCTGCCATATTATGACGACAAAATCTTCTACTTTACATACTTTACAGAAGAGCCTGAATATTACTGGGGCGTTTATTTTACACCGTCATTCTGCGCCGAAGAGGTCGATGATATTTTTAATTCACTCTATTTTGAGCGTGTGCATATCGCCGATTTTGTTCACGGAACATCCGAGGATGCGGTTGAAGAGCTTAACGCAATGATTGATGAAAACCGTTCCGAAACGGAGGCCTGCGGAAAGGATATTTCGGAGCTTATGGCTGAGGAAAAACCTAAGCTCGATGAAATTTTTACCCTGTATAAGAAAAGGCACGACAGCTTTGACCTTAGGGATAAGGCGGTAATCACAAACGATAAGTTCTATATTATCGGCTTTGTTCCGAAACGTGATTCGGATGAATTCCTCAAGCTTTTTGATGATATGGACGGCGTTTCCGTTCTTATGCAGCCCGCCGATGCAAACGGCAGACTTAAGCCGCCGATAAAGCTGAGAAACAACAAGTTTACCGAGCCGTTTTCAATGTTTGTTGAGATGTATGGTTTGCCATCGTATAACGGCATAAACCCCACCACCTTTGTTGCGATAACCTATACGCTTCTTTTCGGTATAATGTTTGGTGATTTTGGACAGGGCGTGGTTCTTGCAATCCTCGGAGCGCTGCTTTGGAAGTTCAAGAAATTTTCTCTAGGCCCGATTTGCGTAAGAATAGGTATCTCCGGCGCCGTATTCGGACTGCTCTACGGAAGCGTGTTCGGTTATGAAGAATTGCTCGACCCCGTTTACGAAAAGCTTGGAATAACCTTCCTGCCGTTTAAGATAATGGACAACGTTACAACCATTCTAATCGGCGCAATTGTTATTGGCGTTGTGATAATGATTATTTCGATCCTTATAAACATTATTATGGGCGTAAAGAATAAAAACTATGAGGAAGCTTTGTTTGGAAATAACGGCATTGCGGGCCTTGTTTTCTTTGGCTCGATACTTGTCGGTGCGGTTGCAACGCTTTTCGGAGCGCACATTGTAAATGCCGCTTATATCATTATCCTGATAGTTCTCCCGCTTGTTGCAATGTTTATGAGAGAGCCTCTTTCATGCTGGGTTAAAGGCAGAAAGTTCCATATGGAGGGCGGAATTTCCGACTTTATTGCATCCAACTTCTTTGAGGTATTTGAATTTTTGCTTGGCTATGCCACAAATACGCTCTCCTTTGTCCGTATCGGAGGATTCGTCCTCTCCCACGCCTCCATGATGCTCGTTGTTATGGCGCTTGCGGAAAGCGTTTCGGCGGGCGCGGCTCCCATTGTTGTTGTTATAGGAAACATTTTTGTAATGGGCATTGAAGGCTTGCTTGTAGGTATTCAAACGCTTCGTCTTGAATTCTACGAAATCTTTTCACGTTTTTATTCGGGTGAAGGCGTACCCTTTACACCCGTTAAAATTAACTATGATGAAAATATAGAATAATTTATTATTGGAGGATTTTATTATGCTTTACATTCTTTTAATTCCCGCAGTTGTTCTTGCGCTTCTTATCGTTCCCATGGCAGTTGCTTTCAAAAGACGCAAGAGCGGAAAGTCCGTCAGAAACGCTTTTATCGGCAATATCTGTTCATTCTTTGCTGTAATGGTTTTCTGCGCAGCGCTCCCTATCGGAATCAGCGCCTATGCCGATAACGAAGAAGAGCCTGCCGCTATCACAGCAGAAGCGGAAGAAACAGAGGAAACGGATTCCGGAAACGGTATGCTTTACCTTGCATCCGCACTTGCAGTAGGTCTTGGCTCAATCGGCGGTGGTATTGCCGTTGCCGCTGCAGCCCCTGCCGCTATCGGAGCAGTAAGCGAGGACCCGAAGTCATTCTCTAAGGCGCTTATCTTTGTTGCTCTCGGTGAAGGATGCGCACTTTATGGATTCGTTGTAGCGCTTCTCATGCTCTTTATCTGATAAGAGGTTATTTGTTATGCGTTTTTATCTCATAAGCGATAATGTTGATACTCAGATGGGTATGCGCCTTGCGGGGATTGACGGAGTTGTTGTTCATGAACACGCCGAGGTAAGAGATGCTCTCCTTGCGGCAATGGAAGAAAAGGATATTGCCGTTATACTTATCACGGAGAAGCTGGTAAGGCTTTGCGGCGAATTGGTTTATGACCTTAAGCTTAACCACAAATCACCCCTTATCGTTGAGATCCCCGACCGCCATGCAACATCGAATATTACGGAAAATATATCAAAATATATTGAATCCGCGATAGGCTTAAAGCTTTGATGCTATGCAAAATGCGGTTGAACCCTAAAAAATATGAAAGGCACGGATAATATGAGCACAGAAAACGAAAAGCTGCAAAAATTTATTTCTGCTGTCAATGAGGAGATAGATGCTAAGGTTTCAAGGCTTCTTGAAGAAGCCGAAGCGGAAAAGGAAAGTATTATTTCAGCCGCAAAAGCCGAGTCCGAAAGCGTTTCCGCGAAATATGCCGCATCGGAACAGAAGAAAAATGGCAGCAGATACGTTAAGGATATTTCAAAGGCTGAGCTTGAAATGAAAAAGGACGTTCTTCGCCGCCGTGAGGAGCTTTGTGATAAGGTTTTCGATGCCGTGGAGAAGCGTCTGTCCGATTACAGAAAGACTAACGCCTATGCGGATGGCCTTGTTAAAGCATTGCTTCTTATGAATGTTGGCAGCGGCTCGGAGATAAGGCTTGCGCCCGAGGATATGAAGCTTGCAGAGGTGCTGAAGCGGATTGTGAAAGCCGAAGATGTTACCTTTGCTGCTGACAGCTCGATTAAGCTCGGCGGATTTTCCGTTTATTCAAAGGAAAAACATACAATTGTGGATAAAACCTTTGATATTGCTGTTGAGGAGCAGAGGTCTGCTTTTATAAACAGCAACGCTTTTGCCAATTAAGAAAGGCATTGATTCAATGGGAGCATTCCCCAAAACGTATTGGCGAAATACTCCCTGAGCTGCTGCGCATACGTTTTTTGCGATGCAGCTAAATTCTCCATTAACAAACAGGAGGAATAAGAATTGAATAAAATTTACTCAATAAACGGCCCTGTTGTCAAGGTAAAGGATACCGATGATTTCAGTATGCTGGAAATGGTTCATGTGGGTGAGAAGAAACTGGTCGGAGAGGTTATCGCCATAAACTCCGATGAAACAACCATTCAGGTTTATGAATCCACAACAGGACTTAAGCCGGGCGAGCCTGTTACTGGCAGCGGAATGCCTATGTCGGCAACGCTTGGTCCCGGTATTCTTTCAAATATCTTTGACGGAATTGAACGTCCCCTCAGAAGGCTTGAAGAAATCAGCGGCGCTTTCATTACCGAGGGCTCGGATGTTCCGTCACTCGACACAGAAAAAAAATACAGCGTTACCGTTAAGGTTAAGGTTGGCGACAAGCTTAACGGAGGCGATATCTATGCGGTTTGCCCCGAAACTCCCGTTATCGAGCATAGATGTATGCTCAGACCCAATTTAAGCGGAGAGATTATCTGGACTGCCCCCGATGGGGACTATACCGTTAATGATACGGTTGCGAAAATAAAGAAGCCCGATGGAACGGAGGAGGAGCTTACCCTCTGTCAGAGATGGCCGATTAAACAGGCAAGACCTTTTATGGAGCGTCTGCCCATTGATAAGCCGCTCATCACAGGACAGCGTGTAATAGATACCGTCCTTCCAATTGCTAAGGGCGGAACGGCGGCAATCCCCGGTGGCTTCGGTACGGGCAAAACCATGACTCAGCATCAGCTTGCAAAATGGTGCGATGCCGATATTATTGTTTATATCGGATGCGGAGAGCGCGGAAACGAAATGACTCAGGTTCTTGAGGAATTTTCGGAGCTTGTTGACCCAAGAACGGGAAAGGCTCTTACCGACCGTACAATCCTTATCGCAAACACTTCAAATATGCCTGTTGCCGCACGTGAAGCATCCATTTATACGGGAATTACCCTTGCGGAATATTACCGTGATATGGGTTATCACATCGCAATTATGGCGGATTCCACTTCAAGATGGGCGGAGGCTCTGCGTGAAATAAGCGGACGTCTTGAGGAAATGCCCGCTGAGGAGGGCTTCCCTGCGTATCTTCCATCAAGAATTTCCGAATTCTATGAAAGAGCCGGCTATGTAAGGTCGCTTAACGGAGAGGAAGGCTCGGTTACAATTATCGGTGCGGTTTCCCCTCAGGGTTCGGACTTTTCGGAACCCGTTACACAGAACACAAAACGTTTTGTGCGCTGCTTCTGGGCGCTTGATAAGTCGCTTGCATATGCTCGTCACTATCCTGCGATTAACTGGAATGATAGCTACTCCGAATACATGGACGACCTTGGCAGCTATTACGAGAAGAATGTTGACGGCAATTTCCTTAACTACCGCTTGGAAATAACAAAGCTTCTCCATGAGGAAAATAAGCTTATGGAAATCGTTAAGCTGATAGGTTCGGACGTTCTCCCCGAGGATCAGAAGCTCACCATCGAAATCGCACGGGTTATTCGTGTAGGATTTTTACAGCAGAACGCTTATCATAAGGAGGATACTTACGTTCCGCTTGAAAAGCAGTTCCTTATGATGGGCACGATTTTGAAGCTTTACGAGCAGGCGCAAAAAGCGGTTGATGCGGGCGTAAATACTGCCGAAATTATTAAAACGGGACTCTTTGAAAAGGTTATAAAGATTAAGTATGATATTCCCAACGACAAGCCCGAAATGTTCGACAGCCTTAACGATGAAATAGAGCAGGGAATAAAGAATTTGATGCAGGAGGTTCTGTCGGTATGAGCTTACATTATGTAGGATTAAAGGAAATTAACGGACCTCTTGTTGTCCTTGATGACGTTGACGATGTTGCGTATGATGAGGTAGTTGATATAAGACTTGAGGACGGTACTGAGCGAATCGGACGAGTTGTTGAGGTTGCGGGCAGACGTGCTGTACTCCAGGTTTTCGAGGGCACAAAAAGCCTTTCACTTAAAAATACTAAAACAAGATTTCTCGGCAAGCCTATGGAGCTGCCCCTTTCTCCCGAAATTTTGGGAAGAGTATTTAACGGCGCAGGACGTCCTATTGACGGATTGGGAGAAATTTTCCCCGAAAAAACCGCCGATATTAATGGACACCCTCTTAACCCTGTTTCAAGAACATATCCGAGGAATTATATAAATACAGGAATTTCCTCCATTGATGCGCTTATGACGCTTATCAGAGGTCAGAAGCTGCCGATTTTCTCAGGCTCGGGCCTTTCGCATAATAAACTTGCCGTTCAGATTGTCCGTCAGGCTAAAATTGCGGAGGAAAACGGTCAGGGCTTCGCAGTTGTTTTTGCGGCAATGGGCGTTAAGAATGACGTTGCCGATTATTTCCGCAGAAGCTTTGAGGAAAGCGGAGTTCTCCAGCGTGTTGTAATGTTCCTAAACCTTTCAAATGACCCAATTATCGAACGTATACTTACTCCAAGGTGCGCGCTTACAGCTGCGGAGTACCTTGCTTACGAGCGTAATATGCATATCCTCGTAATTCTTACGGATATGACATCATATGCCGAGGCTGTCCGTGAGTTTTCTTCTTCAAAGGGTGAAATCCCCGCAAGAAAGGGCTTCCCGGGCTACCTTTATTCCGACCTTGCCTCGATCTATGAAAGAGCGGGCGTTATTAACGGTTCGGAGGGCTCAATTACACAAATACCTATACTTACAATGCCGAATGATGATATTACCCACCCTGTCCCCGACCTTACGGGTTATATTACCGAAGGACAGATTGTTCTTGACAGAGGACTGGAGCAATCGGGAATTTATCCGCCTATATCCGTTCTGCCGTCACTTTCACGTCTTATGAAGGACGGCATAGGCGAGGGTTACACAAGGGCGGATCATTCCTCCGTTTCGAACCAGCTTTTTGCGGCTTATGCAAAGGTTAGCGATGCAAGGGCGCTTGCCTCCGTTATTGGTGAGGATGAGCTTTCCGAGCTTGATAAAGCATATATGTATTTCGGAAAAATGTTTGAGAAATACTTTGTTTCACAGCGTGATGATGAGAACCGTTCAATTGAGGAAACGCTTGACCTTGGCTGGAATTTACTCTCATTGCTGCCCAAATCTGCTCTTGACCGTGTGGATGAAAAGCTGCTTGAGGAGAAATATAATCCAAATGCTGCGGAGCTTTTTAACTAAAAGGAGTGATACCCTATGGCTGACCAGGTGTTCCCGACCAAAGGAAACCTGCTTAATACGCAGAAGTCGCTTGCGCTTGCGCAGCTTGGATATGAGCTGCTCGATAAGAAAAGAAATATCCTTATCCGTGAGCTAATGGTAATGGTTGATAAGGCGAAGGAGCTTAGCGGAACAATTGATAAAACCTATATCGAGGCGTATTCGGCGCTTCAAACGGCGAACATTAATCACGGCATTGTGCAGAATATTGCCGACGGTATGCCCATTGAAAACAGCATAAGCGTTTCATACCGAAGCGTTATGGGCTGCGAGCTTCCGAAGCTTTCCATTGAGAAAAAAAGACTTAGTCTTGACTATGGATTTTTAAGCACCGATTCAAATATTGATAAAGCGTACATCTGCTTTGAAAAGGTAAAGCAGATGACGGCGGTTCTTGCGGAGGTTGAAAACAGCGTTTACAGGCTTACAAATTCTATAAGGAAAACCCAAACAAGGGCAAACGCCTTGCAGAATATCGTTATCCCAAGATACCAGAGCATAGTTAAGTACATCTCGGGAAGTCTTGACGAAAAGGAACGTGAGGAATTTTCGAGAATGAAGGTTATAAAGGCACAGAAGCTCAGCAAGCAGAAGAAGTACAAAATAAAAAAATAAAAGAGCGAGTAAATAAAAGTGGGGGCGGAAGTAAAATTCCGCCCCTGTTTTGATTTGGTTTTATTAAAGATATGCTTTCAATCTGTCAAGATAACGCTGCTCCTTTGCAAGCAGGTCTTTTGCCTGGGTTTTCAGCTTTTCCGATGCGGTATCGGCAGAATTAAGTGCCTTGTTAATTTCAATAATTCCCATATTTGTGCCTTGAATAAGCATTTCCGCCAAATGCTCCGAGGAGTTATCCGCAGCCGTCTTCATTGCAATGCTTACATGACCCATAGCTTTCGCCATAGGCGATATAGGCTTTCCTTTCAGATGGAGATTCGCCATTTGACGGTTTATTTCATTATGCTGTCGGCTATATTCGGCGAGCTGATGCCGAAGCTCATTTCTCAGAGCGGAATCCTGAACTGAAGGAAAAATCTGCCGTATAGAGGAAGTGCCCATATCCGCATTTTGCAGAATTGCCGTTAAAATTTTTTCCTGATCATTCATTGTTGCTCTCCGCAAATAATATTTATTTTTCAAATTTGCTTTTGATTACATTGAATAAGGTGTTCGGACGCTGTACGCTGTCCGTTAACCTTATTGAATCACAAACCCCGATAATATTTTTTGCAGGGAAATAAAAAATATTAAAGGTTATATATTGTAAAAAATAAAATTATGTTGTATAATGTATCAAAGGGGCAATATTTCGCAGAATTACTTTTGTGAAGTGTTGCTCCTTAATAAATTCGATAGGATGAGAATTTTTATGACAAAAAATGAGAAATTTATTGTAAGAGCGCTGAAGGGCATAGGATATGGAGTTATTTCCGAGGTAATGTGCATCTTTCTGGTATTATCAATGGTGGTGATTAACCAAATATCGGGAGGAATAGTGTGGCTAAAGTTAATTATAGGCATTTTTACAATGATTATAACCCTTGGACTGTATTTCAATTGGGCGTTTAACGCAGCAAAAAGGGATCGCGACCTTGTAAAGTTCCACGGAGTGCCGTATGATAGATATATGCCCCTGAAAATGGCTGTCATTGCCCCGATTATATCTTATGTGAGCCTAATTCTTCTTATTCTTTCAAAAATGGGAGTTATTCCCGATATTTTCAACGTTTTCCTGCTTTTGAATCTTTTTACTCTCCCGTTTGTTGACTGCTTTACAGCTGAAAGAACCATAGAATTTGTTTCTGTACCGGGACTTTTGGGAATTGCCCTGCTTGTTTTGAGCCAAGGCGCAGTAATTGCGGCAACATATATAATGACCTACCGTGATGTTGATGTAATAAAATTTATGTATAAGAATGACAAGTAATCATACCTGCAGGAAGCTGAAAGGAAAGACGGGGCAGCGAGGGAATACTCCTGCCCCGAAAATTGGTTTTCAGCTTTTATTTTTTTATATTGTTAAGCTCCTTTTGAACCTGATTCGCAACGGATGAGTCAGGTTCAAAAATTGAACCGTATCGGAAAATTGCAACTCCACCGTAGTTGGAAAGCGTTTCGGCAAGCTCTATCTGCCTTGAAAGTATGTCCGAATTGTTTATCCATTCATTTTTGCCGCTGCCCGCATATGTATCAACCGCCCCGATTTTGTATCCCGCAAGTCCTATTACAAGCTTAACATTTCCGGATGAGGTCATGCTGCTCCAAAGTGCAATCACATCGCTGTAGGGTAATGCGGGATTGTCAAAGCCGAAGTAAACCTGGGGAAGAATGTAGTCGCAGTAATCGGTTGATTTACACCATGTCTTAACATCCGCATAAAGCTCGCTGTAGTTATTGTCAACACTTCCCTGCGGAGAAATGCCGAAAATTACTGTGGAGTTTGCGTTATGAACAGTGCTGCAGAGCTTCTTCACCATGCTGTTTACGCAGTCAATTCTCCATTGGGAGAGGCTTTTTTCCGTTCCCGATGATGTATATGCGGATTCATCAAAGCTGCTGTCCGTTGTGGGATAAAAATAATCATCAATTTGTATGCCGTCAACATCATAGTTGGCGGTAATTTCTGCTATTCCGTCAGCAATAAGCTTCCTTACCTCGCTGTAAGCGGGGTTGAGATACCAGCGGTCGCCCGATTTTACTATATATTTTCCGTTTTTATCGGAATCGTTGTACCATTTCTCTATTGTGTAGCTGTCTGAGATGACCTTTATCTGGCTGTCCGTCATAAGTCGCATCGGATTTATCCATGCGTGGATGGATAAACCTCGTCTGTGAGCCTCCTCAACCATTATTTCAAGCGGGTCAAAAGGCGCATCGTCATCGATAGTGCCTGTCATTTTATCCCCCGTTGGGAAAAGAGTGGAGTCATAATAGGCATCGCCGAAAGCCCTTACCTGGACATAAACAGTGTTGAAATCAAGGGATTTTATGTTGTCGAAATATTCCGATATGCTCGCCCTGAATGATGATGAGGATTTGCCCGTCATAATTGAACCGTATTCAAGATAGGAAATCCAGACTCCTTTTTGGGTTTTATAGTTGAGCGCTGAATAGCTGTTTGAGCTGTAGACTGCAGCGGCGGTTTCTCTTGCCGCAGCTGAGGTCGTTGTGACTGCAGTTACGGCAACAGGCTCGGCGGGGCTTTCAGTTTGTATTGTAGCGGCAGTGGTTTCCTCCGTATAGCTTGTCCCGCTTGCGGATGAGATTTCTGCTGTAGGAACGGCTGTTTCTGTAGCCTTCTCTGTTGCTTCGGCGGCTTCGGCTTCAGTAGCTGTTGTTTCGTCAGCCTTTTCGGAGGTTGTTATGTTTTTGGAGGTTGTTTCTTCCGTACGTATGGCAGCCGAGCTTTGGGATGTCGTTTCCTCCTCGGAGTGTGTTTCCTGCTCCGTTAAGGAAAAGGGGACGGCTGTCTGAATTTCATCAAGCTCAGCGTTCTCCGACACATTTTTGCAGCTGCTTAATGAAGAAATCATAATAGCCGCAGCGGCAAAAGCTGCAAAACTCTTTTTATTTAATATGGACATAACTGCTCCTTTCGCTTTGATACATGGCAACCAACGGCAACGCATAAACAGCATTCCCATAACAGTAATTATATAACATTTATACTGTAAAGTCAATGAAAAAATGCTTATTTATTACAGGTAAATAATGGAGCGAACGACTGCGGAAGTATATTTTTGTTATGCGTATGAAATACTAAAAACGCATATCAAGGCTTCGGGACGAAAAATTTTCACAGAAAAGGAAATGCCGCTTTCGGGATTATCCTGCATATTTTTTGCATTAAAGGAAATGAGTATGAAAAAAAGAGGAAAATTTTATTATGCCGTATTGGGCGCAGTAACGGGAATTGCCAACGGACTTTTTGGCTCGGGCGGGGGAATTATAGCTGTCCCAATGCTCCAAAAGGCAGATATAGAGGTAAAAAAGTCACACGCAACTTCTCTGGCGCTCACGCTTCCGCTGTCAGTTGTTTCGGTAATTTTCTATGCGATTAAGAGTACCTTCAATTTTCGGGATGCGATTTTTCTTATACCGTTTGGACTTGCAGGGGCGGTCATAGGGAGCCTTCTGCTGAAAAAAATATCAAATGTTTGGCTTAAAAGAATATTCGGAGCGTTTCTTATTGCAGCGGGATGGAGGATGATATTTAAGTGATATGGCTTTATACAGCGGCTTTTTTGACGGGAATATTTGCCGCAATGGGAGTTGGCGGCGGAATGATACTCATTGTTTATCTCACAGTTTTTGCGGGCTATTCTCAGCTTTCCGCTCAGGGTATAAATCTGATTTATTTCATCCCGATAGCGCTTCTTTCCGTAATTATTCACACTAAGAACAGGCTTATTGAATGGAAAAAAATAATACCCTCCCTTATCGCAGGGACGGTATTTTCCGTAGTGGGGGCGTATGCCGCATCATATATCGGTTCTGAGATACTCGGCAAAATTTTCGGCGGGTTTATTTTCATTATAGGGATAAAGGAGCTTTTCTCCGAGAAGCCCGAGAAAGAGAAAGCGGAGAGCTAATGAGCTGCTCCGCTTTTTTTATTTACTTTGAAATTGTCTCGTCAACAAAATTCGGATCTGTATCATCGGGAGCATCGTTTGACATACTTTTCTGCTTCTGTTCTCTCTCATCGGCAAGCTGCTTTTCATGCTCCGCCAGAATGTGTCCATCGGGCTTGTGGAGATCGTCATATTTCTCGACAAATTCAAGCGCATCCTTTTCATCCAGCGGCTTACTCATAAGGAATCCTTGGATATAATCGCATTTCATATCCTTAAGGAAGTTGTACTGTCCAACGGTTTCAATGCCCTCGGCAACGGTCTTAATTCCGAGGTTATGAACAAGGTCAATAATTGAATCGGTAATTGCTTGGTCACGCTTGTTGTTATTGATTTCATCGACAAAGGATTTGTCTATTTTAAGGCATTTTATAGGGAAGTTCTTCAGGTAATTAAGCGAAGAATAACCCGTTCCGAAATCATCGAGCGCAAGAGCTATTCCCATATCGTTTATCTTTTCTATAACGCTGTTGTCATTATCGATAAAGTCAATAAGGGTTGATTCCGTAATTTCAATCTGAATGTTGCGCGGTTTAACCTGAGTTATTTCAATAACGTGCTGAATTGTTTCAAGATAGTCGGCGCGTCTTAGCTGAACAGGGGATACGTTGATTGACATAATAATATCATCGCGGTAATTGTCGCAAAGATATTTCAGGAAACGGCAGGAATTTTCAAAGATCCACATACCGATTTGTATTATATCTCCCGTTTCCTCGGCAACCGTAATAAATTCGGTTGGGGGAATTCGACCAAACAGCGGACTGTTCCATCTCAGCAGAACTTCAAATCCGTGAATATCGCAGTTGTTGGTGGAGATAATCGGCTGATAGTTGAGGTACATCTCGTTTCCCTTGAGGGCAGTTGAGATTTGCTGAGCAATGGCTGCCTTGCTGAAATTCTGACGTTTTGCGGCATTGGTGTAGAACGAAACTCTGTCCTTTCCGTTGTCCTTTGCGCGGTGCAGAGCGAGGTCGGCATCACGTAAAAGCATATCCGCAGTCACATCGTCTTCGGGATAAATTGAAACGCCAACTGAAAATTTTATGTAAATATTATCCGTCATAACACGAATTTGATTCGCAAATGCGGTTTGAAGGAGCTTTATAACCTTGTGAATTATGCTGTAATCGCTGCCAAATTGAACAAGGATAATGAATTCATCTCCGCTGAAACGGTAAATATCCCCAAGCTTATTCAGCGTTGACAAAAGCACCTCGGAGAATGTGCGGAGAACCGCATCGCCGAAATTGTGACCGAGCGTTTCATTAAGCCACTTGAAATTATCAATATCAACGAACATAATGGCAAAACGTTCGCTGTTGGGGGTGGCATCGGGGGACTTGCCACGTCCGATAAGCTCCTCAATTTTATGATAAAGGCTCATTCTGTTGGGCAGACCCGTCAGGGTGTCGTTTGAAGTAAACTGCCGAATAAGCTCATCCTTCTCGCGGATGATTTCGGTAATTCCGCCCAGCTTTTGGACGGCTTCCGTCAGCTCCTTATTTGTGCCGATATCAGCATCATCAAGTCGGCAGCTGCCTCCGTTTGAGATTTGACCAATTGCTTCGCATATTACGGGAACAGCCGCTGTTTCTGATTTAACCTTGTTTTTTACAGCGATTGCCGCAAGGGCGATAATGCAGGCAAGGACGATTGTTTCAATTAAGAAGAAGGTATAAATTCCTCCATTAAGAACGTTGCTGTCGAAAAGGATTAGTATAGTCCAGTTCGGAATGGCGGTGTTATCAACGTTGAAGTAAACCTTATCGGCCAAGCCCGAGCCGTTTGAATAGCTGTCAATTCCGTCAAGCATAGATGATGATTGGATAAGCACGTTTATAAGCGGCGCTTCGGTTATATTAAACTTGTTCGTAAAATCCGATCCGGAGGGTGAATAAACAACCGAACCGTATCCGCATGATATAACGGGGTAGCATCCGCTGTTTAAGGTGTACTGTTCAAGAATTTCCGCAACGGCGTCAATCTGAATTTCCATTCCGACATAGCCGATTATATTGCCCGAAACATAAACGGGGGCGATAACCGAAACGGTTTCCGTGCCCTTGTCAAACAGGGATGTGGATTTTGCCGAGCAGAACACGGTTTTTGCGGAGTTTTCGAAGTCAATTTCCTTATACCAGGAAAGTGAATCGAGGGCAAGCTCCTGTGCGGAAACAAAACGTTCATTATTTGCAAGAAGGGTTTTGCCGCTTTCCGAAACAATCCACGCCGAAACAATGTCATTGCTCGAAAGAGCCATGTCGTTAAGCGTTCCGCATATGTCCTCATAGCTGTCGACAGACTGCAATTCTTCCGAGGAATTTGCGCTGCCCGAATCGGAGATAAACTCGGTCGCCGTTTTGCTTTGGGCGAGGGATTTTACTGACTCGATTTTGGGACTCATGTAGTCCGAAACGATTCCCGAAATAACGTTTGCGGCATTGTTCATATCATCAAGCGAATCTGTTTCTGTCCTTAATCTTGCCATAAGATAGGATATTCCGCCGAACGCCAGCAGAACCGCAATTAAAATAATTGTTGCGGAGAAGGTAATTTTGTTTGAAACGGAATTTTTATCGGCTTTTTTTACGCTCATTTACGCTTAGCCCCTTTGCTGTATAAGATGAATATTTTATTAAATTCACTTTGAAAAACTAAAAAAATAACAATAATAAATATGAAAATATTATAACATATCGCAAAGGTTTAGTAAACATATTTTTTTGAATGTCGGCATTTTTGACATTTTTAACAACCTCCCAATGACATATTTGGATAAAAACACCACACATAATTTTACTTCTTTTCCAAACTCCGCCAAAAGTGCGGCTCGACAAAATTTTTGCCGACATTTTGGCTTTCCCCCTTGAAAAAAAGGACGAAATAGTGTAAAATATAAAGTGTGTAACTGTGCTTTTTTACTTTCAAGAGGAGTTTTTGATTTTGAAACGAAAATATCTACGATTTTGGGGCGTAATGATTGCCCTTTGCGTATTTTTCTCCGCAGATATTTCTTCTATATTCGGTGGGATTACCGCCTTTGCCGAGGAAAATGACGATGTGGTTGTTATCGCTCCGCAGGAGTCTATCAACCGTGACGAGGATTTGCCCGAATTTACCGAGCCCGAATATAATGCTATGTTCAGCTTCCCCTCTGAGCTTAGGGGAGTTTACATAACCCCGACTGTGGACTATGCCGCCCCGAACGAGGACGGTTCGGATAAATCGGAGGAGGAAATAATAAATGAGGTTGAAGATCTGCTTGATTCCGCCGAGGAAAACAGGCTTAATGCCGTTATTGTAAATACCGATTATGACGGAAAAATGCTCTACAGCACCGACCTTAACGAAACCGTTTCCTGCGATGTGGTCCAATATATGACGGATGCGGCAGGGGAAAGAGGCTTTTACGTTTATCTTACATTTAATATAAACACCGTGCTTGAAAGCCTTGAGGATATGTCGCTGCAGGAAAGAATAGATTATCTTGCCCTAAGAGTTCACACCTTTACGGTAAAATACCCTGTTGACGGCATTATACTTGACGGCTATTATTCCTCAAGGTCCAATGTTTCCCTCGGGGATTACATTGAAAACGGCTCGGGGATAGGCTTTGAAAACTGGCTTATGGATAATGGGGCTTACGTTTTCAGCCTTGCGGCGGATGCTGTGAGAAAGACAAACAATACCGTTCCTGTGGGAATTTCCATTAATGATGTATGGGCAAATTATGAAACGGACGAAAACGGTTCTGCCACGAGCGTTGACTTTGAAGCGCTCACAGACGGATATGCCGATACGGTCGATTACATAAATAAGGGCTATGCGGATTTTATTATGCTTAAAGCGGAGGGCTCGCGCTCCGACAGCTCCGAACCTTTCGGAGAAATTTCGGAATGGTGGAACAGCATTGCCGAGGAAAACAGCATTCCTCTTTTTATCCATCACATGAACGAGCAAATCTGCACCGATTCCGAGGGCTGGGGTTCGCCCGATGAGCTTGTTAAGCAGGTTATTGAAGCATCGGAGCTTTCCTCTTATGCGGGAAGCGCTTTTAATTCCATGTCCGCTCTTGAAAAAAATATGATGGACTCAACCACCGCTCTTATAAAGCACTATGATGATACAATCGACCTTGAGGGGCTTAACAGCGAGCTTGAAATGACACTGCCGACTAAAACCTCCTATAAAACGGAGGAACCTACGGTTATTTTCGCAGGCTCGTTTGACCCAAATTTCCCTGTCTATTATCAGGGCAAGGAAATTGTACTTAACGAAGCGGGAAGATTTTACTTTACCGAGGATCTTGAGGTTGGCATCAATACCTTTAAATTTCAGAATAAGGCAAAAATTATAACATATAAAATCACAAGAACGGTTAACGTCCTCAAAAGCGTTTCCCCCGCTGAGGGTACGATGAGGGTTGACGAGCAGTCAACCATTTCGCTGAGCGCCATTGCCTACAAGGGCTCGGAAATAACGGCTAAAATCAACGGAAAAAGCGTTCAGCTTAAAGAGGTCGAAGGCCAGCTTGACGAGCTTGACCCGAACTCAAGCTATACCAAATATGTTGGAAAGTATACTGCGCCCGAGGGTAAGAAGGGCGAGGAAATAGACCTTGGCTCTGTCGAGTTTTACGGCACCTATCCCACCAAAACGGGGGATATAAGCGAAACGAGAACAGGCTCGCAAATCATAGTGAACGCCCTTGCAGAGGTGCTTAACGATTACAGCGGCAGTCTGCTTATGGTTAATAACGACAATACAATGGTGTACAGCTCCAAAACTACGGACACCGCTCCGACGCCCGATATGGCGCGTCTGCCTGCGGGAACTCTCGATTATATCGTTAACACGGTTACATACAGCGGAACGGATTATTACATAACAAACTCGGGAAAGAGAATAAAAACCTCAGCGGTTTCGGTTTTGGAGAACAGACCGCTCGGAACAAACCCGATTTCCGTAACCTCCGTCTACAAGGACGGAACGGATACCGTTATAAAGCTGAAAACCACATCGAAAATTCCGTTCTCCATAAGCTATGACGGTCTGTCCTATAATGACGGCGATAACGGAAGCTATTATATCTCCTCATTCGATTCATCGGGAATTACCATAACTTTTGATTACATAACAAGCATTTCCGCAGGGGATTTGACCTTCCCCGAAAGTGCGGTGTTTACAACGGGAACATGGAGTTCCGTTCAATCGGGGGAAATGACCAAGGTAAGCCTATCTCTTAAATTCCGTCAGGCAGGAATTTTCTCGGGAGTGACGACGTCATATGACAGCGAGGATAACCTTACGTTCCGATTTAACGGCTGCCGAAGCGGAATAAGCGGCGCAACCATAGTTATTGACCCCGGGCATGGATATACGGGAAAAAGCTCCTTTGACCCGGGCGCGGTCGGTCATATTAAGGAGCAGGAAGCAAACCTTGCCATCGCAAAATATCTTGAAGAGCTTCTTGAAGCGGAAGGAGCAAACGTTATAAGGCTTAAAACGGAAAGCGAAACCTACGAAACCGAGTACAGAGCGTCGTATGCAAGACAGTATAACCCCGATTTGTTTATATCAATCCACTGCAATTCCGCAGGTGAGTCGGCAACGGGTGCGGAAGCATATTACTTCACTCCGTTTTCTCAGCCGCTGGCGAAATATGTTTCCGCAGCAATGGGAAGTTATCTTTATAATAATGTTGATAACGGCGGAAACGGCGATAGGGGCGCAAAATATAATTACTTCTTTGTAACTCAGCAGCAGGATTTCCCATCTATTCTTGTTGAATCAGGATTTGTAACGAATTACACCGAGGCTATGGCTCTTGCGAACAGCACCCACCAAAAGGGGCTTGCTCAGGCAATTGTTACGGGAATTAAAAATTACTTCTCGCAGTGTACATACTCCTGCTTCGGCGATGGATACGGAACGGAAAACGGAAATACCGCAGACGGCGGTTACTACATAGGAACGGCTGGCGAAGAATCGCAGAGCGGCGAACCTGCTGAGGAAACGCCCGTCGATGATTTTCCCGATGCGTCTTTGCCCGAGGACTATAACCCGAACGACCCATATTATCAGTATTATTACGGAATAAGTGCGTAAAATTGACGTAAAGCTATTGACTGCTAAGGGCATTTGTGGTAAAATAAATTTGTAATTTGAATTAAGGATAAGGAGAACGTTTATGCAGTTGTTAAATCTTCCCGAGAAAATTTATTATATGAGGGGCGCAGTTCAGTATCTTGAGAAAATGCCCGAAATCCATAGGGTTCTTATTGCGGCTGACCATGATGCGCTGAATGCGGGCTTTATTCACAGACTGAATTACTACCTCGAAAAAAATGAAAGCGCACCTGTTATTGATGTTTTCTATGATATTAACGCCTGCGCCGATACCGATTCCGTTTATAGGGGAGTGGGGCTTATGAAGTCGTTCCGCCCCGATACGGTTATCGCCCTCGGCGGCGGCAGTGTTATGGATGTTGCGAAGGCAATGTCCGTGCTGTACGCAAACCCCGAAGAAACACTTGCTTCAATTTCCGATAAATATAATACCAAGACATATGAAAAGAACGTAAAAATAGTATGTATCCCCACTACCTCAGGTTCGGGCGCCGAGATTACTTCATCCGCTGTTATCCGTGATAATGAAACAGGGGCAAAGTATCACCTTGTTGACTGCGGAATTAAGCCCGATGTTGCAATCGTTGACTGCGGATTTGCCTACAGCCTTTCGGATGAATCCGCCGCAAAGCAGGGCATGGAGGTTCTTGCCCATGCGCTTGAAGCGTATACTTCCGTGCTTTATTCCGATTATACCGATTCCTTTGCGCTCCATGCGATTAAAATGGTGTTCGATTATCTGCCCCGCTCCTGCAAAAACGGTGGGGAGGATCGCTTAGCAAGGGAGAAGATGCATAATGCCGCCGCCATTGCGGGTATGGCTTATGAAAGCACACTTTGCGGCGTAAACAGTGCGCTTTCACATGGTGTAAGTGCGGAAACAGGAGTTTCAAAGAGTATTGCGGATGCGGTGCTTCTTCCTTATACAATCGCTTATAATGCGGATTCAAACGCTCCATCGGAGGTGTGGCCCAAATACGGAAAGAAAGCCGCCGCCGAGAGATATCGCGAAATTGCGAATTACCTCGGACTTCCCGCAGATACCCCCGAAAAGGGTGCGGAAAGCCTTATAAAAGCCGTGAACGACCTTATGGACGAAATCGGAGTGCCCAAAACATTTGCCGAAGCGGGAGTTGAGGAGAATACATACCTTAATCTTATCCCCGTCATGGCGTCAAGAGCGGAAAATGACCGTGATATTGCGGGAAATCCACGTCTTGTTAAGGTTGAGGAGCTTAAGGAGCTTCTTAAATCCGCTTATTATGGAAAGTAAATATAGCTAAAGAAAGCTGCTGTACGAAAAATTGGCGTACAGCAGCTTTTTTATTATACGGCATTTGCAATTAAAAATAAAGCTCATCCTTGGGTATATCCTCAATGGGAATTTCAAAGTCAAATCGTATATTTTTCAGCCTAACGCCGTTTTGCCCAACATTAAGACGGAGCAAACAATTATCCGATGCTAAAAGTATAAGTCTGTCAAGCGCAACGTCCTTTCCGCCGCTGCCGCTAAAGGTGAATGTTCCTATAGGAATTCCCGAGTAGAAAAGTGTGCATGGTATCTGGGCAAGCTCGCCGAGTTCTGAGCTTCCCGTGAGGGTAACGCAGTATTTTCCCTTATATTTAAGCTCAAACGCCATGATGTAGTTTGTGCCGCAAACAGATTCGGGATTGGAAAGGTCAACCGTAATGGTTTTATCAACCTTCACAAAGGAGAAATCGTCGGAAATATCGCAGTCATAATCCTCCTTCGGACGGTTGATAATTTCAACCTTATCCGATTCTCCGATAATGCGGTCAAAGGCGGCTGTGCGGATGGCAAAATTCACGATATTTTCAGCGCTCCTTTGGAGCTCCCCACGAGTTAAGCTGCCATTGGCAAGCGATTCAAGGGTGTTGTCGCCCACGCTGTTCTTTGAAGCATCGCCGCAGACCATGTAAAGGTCATTCTGCGAACGCACCATAGCGGCAAGGTTTGTCCTGTTCTGCGGCTTTCCACGTTCATTTATTGAAGCGAACCAGTCGGTCATAACAATGCCTTTGAAGCCCCATTCCTTTCGGAGGATTGTTGTGTTAAGGTCATAGCTGCCCGCTGTCCAAAGTCCGTTTACTGCGCCGTAGGTCGTCATAATCGAAGTGGCGCCGCCGTTCTTTACAGCCATTTCAAATCCCCTGAGATAAATTTCACGCAGCGCCCTTTCGGAAACAACTGTGTCGATAAAATGACGGCGATGCTCTTGATTGTTTCCGCAAAAATGCTTTATTGTGCCTGTTACTTTCATTGAGTGAAGGTCCTGAAGCTCGGCGCAGGCTATTATCCCTGTAAGGTACGGATCCTCCGAGAAGTATTCAAAATTCCTGCCGTTGAGGGGAAATCGATGAATGTTCATTCCGGGCCCGAGCAGACATTCAACCTTGTTGCTTATCATTTCAAGTGCAGTGTATCGAAACAGCTCGTTGATAAGATCGGGGTTGAAGGTGGATGCAATCATTGTGCCGTTGGGTAGGCTGAACGCTTTCATTCCGCAGTCAAGGCGCATTCCCGATGGCCCGTCATCACAGCACACGGCAGGAATCCCCATTCTCTTTAGATTATCGTTCACTCCGCCGAAAGCGGCTGCCGTTCCCGGGGTAACCTTGGGACTGCCCATGCCCTCGCCCCTTATTATGCAGGAGAGATCCTCATCGTTCATTTGGGCGACAAGCTCCGAAACGGATGCTTTTCCGCTGTATACATCCGCAAGGCAAATTCCCGCCATGCCCGTCTGCGGAATTTCAGTGGGGAGGTTTTCAAGCCGCTTTATATCCGAATCAGCGGTTGAAATGGGAACATCCTCATAAGCGGGTTCGGCATTTCCTTCCGAGGAAATTACGGGACGAAGCCTTTTAAACGGCAGAACAGGGGCAAGAGCCTCCTCAAGTTGTTCGGTTACAATAAGCTTTTGAATTACGAAATCAAGAACCCTTTCAGCATTTCTGACATTCGTCCCAACGTAAATTTCGTATGTTCCCGCTTCAAGAACGAAGCATGATTTATGTTCGGTTATTCCCGAATCATCATATGAAGCAAGGTATGAACAGTCGATTTCGATGAGAAGGGTTTGCTCCTCGCCCGGGACAAGAAGATCCGTTTTCTTGAAAGAAATAAGAGAACGCAACGGCTTTCCAAGCTTGCCCTGAGGGGGACGGGAATAAATTTGTACAACCTCTTTTCCACTGAAATTTCCTGTATTTCTTACATTGATTTGCAGGATAATTTTATTCTCGACAACATCTGCGCCTACTGTTTTTACCTCAAAATCGGTGTAGGAGAGTCCAAAGCCGAATGGATAGCGAACCTTGTCCTTTGCGAATGTTTCAAAATAACGGTAGCCGACATAAATATCCTCTTTGTAGAAATTGCGTTCATCGTCACCGAAGTTTTCCGCCGAGGGGTAGTCGGAAATGCTGTATGCAATTGTGTCGGTAAGCTTTCCGGAGGGCGAAACATTTCCTGTAAGAACATCGGCAGTGCCAAGACCGCCTACCATTCCCCCCTGCCAAACATACATAACCGCATCGGGGGAATATTTATCGATAAAGCTCATATCAATGACCGTACCTACATTAAGCAGGACAATTACACGCTTAAAAGCGGCCCGTACCTTCTCAAGCATATCATTTTCTCCCGCCGAAAGAAGATATGCGCCCTCCTCGTTTTTGTTGTCCATATCCTCGCCTGCGGTTCTTCCGATAATAACAATTGCCGCATCGGATTTTTTTGCAGCGGATTCAACAGTCACATTGTCAAGGGGCATCTCCTCCTGCGACCACGGCTCTGCACCCCAGCCTATGCCTTTGTTGAAGGGGTTTCCCTCCTCCCAGCGGCGGTATATTTCGGTAAGCTCATCATTAATGATAACTCCGCCGCATTCGTGAAGTCCGTCAAATATTCCGTAAACCTTTGATATGTTCACCATCCCGCCGGAGCCTGTACCGCTTTTGTAATAATGAAGCTGAATTCTGCCGAATACAGAAACACGGCAGTCCTTTTCAAGCGGAAGCGCATTGTTGTCGTTTTTCAGAAGAACGCATCCCTCCGCCGCTGTTTTTCTTGCAGCTTCGGTGTAAGCGTTCCAATCAAGCGTAAAAGTTTTTGACATGATCAAGCTCCTTTACATAATAATGCATTATGATAATTTTAACATATAGTGGGATAAAAAGCAATGGTAAAAGTTAATTTCAGTTGAAACGAAGCTGCCGTTTTCAGCGAGGTTAAAGTTGTCGGAAAGCCTGTTTGAGCGAGAATAATTTTTTGACGGGAATATATTTTTATGTAAAATCATTGATTTTTGCTGTATTAAGGTACAATATTGGCGGAGATTTGCGCAATATTAAAGTAAATGCAGTTCCGATTATACATTTCAGTTAAATTACTTTATATCGTAAGTATCATTCTTTGAAGGCAAAGCCGCACAAAGCGCAGATATACGGTAAAAATGGTGTTATAACTCACGACTGATGTCCCCTGCATCTTCAGGCGGGGGAGCATACGGTCTTTCAGCGGGTGGATGCAATTCCCCACTGAAACCCCTAAGGAGCTAATGTCCTCGGTCGTTCGTTGAATGACGGGGCGATGTCCCTTATTGAATAAAAAACACGAATAAAAAATAACAAAGTGATAATATTTGCCCGTTTATTTTACCAAGCGGCGCTGAATTTTTTTTCGTTAGGGATGCTTTGTGACTTAATTGCTCTTACTCGGCGCATACCGTTATTAACGTAACCATTGACATTACATCCGTTTTATGATAAAATATTAAATGCGAGAGGAGTGAATTCCATGCAGATTTCAAGCAGATTCACAATAGCGATTCATATTTTTGCGTGTATGGATACTTTTAGGGATAAATATAAAATTACAAGCGATTTTCTTGCGGGCAGTGTTAATGTCAACCCTGTTATTATAAGAAAGGTTATGCAGCAGCTTAAACGTGCAGGGCTTATAAATGTGGCAAGAGGTACGGGCGGAATCGAACCTGTAAAATCTCTTAATGAAATTACTCTGCTTGATATTTTCAAAGCTGTTGAAAGCATCGAAAATGGGGAGCTTTTTCATTTCCACGAAAATCCGAACAGCTCCTGTCCCGTGGGAAGAAATATTCACAAGGGACTTGACGACAAACTTGAAAGCATTCAACAGGCAATGGAGGAGAGAATGTCGGAAATAACAGTTGCAGATGTCATAAAAGATACACAAATGAATATATCCAAGGAAATTGGCTGAGATTACGCTGTGGGAAATTATTTCCCGCAGCGTTTTTATTCATAGAATATTTACAAAAAAAGTTTGGTGTAACCATTGACATTACATCAAGCTTGTGGTATATTATAGTTGTAATCATAAAGGTTACAACTAAAAGCGCGCTAAAAAGTATTTCAAAGGAGGTAATCATTATGAAAGCGGCGGTTGTTTGCGCAAACCGAAAGCAGGGAAGCTTGTCACAGCAGTAGTTCGAGGTGAAATTCTTACTACTGCAGGCAAGACTTTGAAAAAGGATTTGTTTGAACTGACGGCAAGAGGATCTGAGGAAATCTGACGTTGCATAAGCCCCGCAGGTGATTTTCAGGCTGATGGTGAACGCACAGGGAAGTACATTCTCGGCGGTGAGGAGCTGACCCTGAACAGCAATGGGAAAGTGTCATCAGTTATGCGGATTATGCAGTCGCCATGATTGACGAGATTGAAAACGGCAACAATATCCAATAGCGTATCAGCGTTGCAGCTGAATAAATAATAAAAACTGATAAGGAGATAAATACTATGAATAAGAATACATTTACAAGCGTAAAGCTCGCAAAAGGCGAAATGAATGTTTACGATTTTGGCGACGTAAAGCTGCACGCATATAAAACCAATGATTTTATCGATGATGAAGTGTTTATCGTTGAGAAGAACGGCAAAGCTGTAGTGATTGAATCTCCATGCTTCTTTGAGAATAATAAGGAGCTTGCCGAATACCTTGAAAATGTTGAGGTTGCGGGAATGCTCGTTGCCTATCACGGTGCGGGAGCAACCTTCCTTCCCGATGTTCCGAAGTATGCAACACAGAATGCAGTTGACTTCTCCAAAAACGGCGGCGGCAAGGCTTTAATTGATAACTTCACCGGCGCATTCGGGGAAATCTTTGACCCATCTGTTCATAAGATAACCAATGTGATTGAACCCGGCAAGGTAACTATTGGCGGCATTGATTTCGTAATCAAGCAGACAGCCGATGCCTTTGATGTGGAGATTCCCGAAATTAATGCAATTTACACCCATATGCTGGGACATGATTGCCACTCCATTGTTGCAGGCGAAGGCCATGCTGACGCAATGATTGCAGAGCTTCGCAGCTATATTGAAAATGGCTATGACCTGATTCTCACCTCTCACTACACTCCGGAGGATTTGAAGGACGCCCAGACAAAGATTGAATATCTCGAAAACCTGAAAAAGATTGCCGCAGGCGTTCAGAACGCCGATGAGTTTAAGGCAGAGGTCGGCAAGCAATATCCGCAGTACAGCGGTCAGAATTACCTCGACATGACTGCAGGCTTCTTCTTCGCTTAATTCGGTGCCATAAAATCAATCAGAGCTGTCATAACGATAGCTCCGATTTTGAGTAAAAGGAGCGTTCAATACGATGGCGGTAAACAAATATTTGCGTTACTTGCAAAAAGAAATTCATACGACTGTTGCGGCAACAGCGGACGGCAACGGATTGCCCGTCACCTGTGCCATTGACATCATGGACAGTGATGAAAACGGTCTTTATTTTCTGACAGCAAAGGGCAAGAGCTTTTATGCCCGCTTGAAGAAAAACGGATATATCTCCTTAACGGGAATGAACGGCAATGATACCTTATCCTCTGTGGCGGTTTCTGTTCGCGGTAAGGTTTCCGAAGTGGGAAACGGGCGAGTTGAGGATTTAATCCGCAAAAATCCCTATATGCGTGAAATATATCCAACAGAAATATCCCGTCGGGCGCTTACCGTTTTTCAGCTTTATGAGGGGAGCGGCGAATGGTTTGACCTTTCAAAGAAGCCGATTGAACGGGCTTCCTTTACGATTGGAGCAGTTCGGGAGGCCGCGCAGAGATTTGAGATAACCAAGGAATGTGTTGGCTGCAGAGTATGTGAAACTATGTGTCCTCAAGGCTGCATTGATTTTACAAGAATTCCTGCGGTTATTAAGCAGAAAAATTGCTTACATTGCGGAAATTGTATCGAGGTTTGTCCGCAGAAAGCAGTTATTCGGAAAGGATAGAAAATGACGCAGGCCGAAAGAAGAATATATTTAATTGCCGCACTGCTGAAAGAGCAGCCGCAATATGCGAACATAGAAATTCCGCCGACTGAGCGGGAACAAAAAATTCTGCTTCGTTCGCTTTTTAATATTCGTATGCCCCTGCCTATAGGCGGAGTGTTCCTAGAAGTGCAGGACGAATATTTGCAGGAGGAAATACGGCGGAAGGGCATTACAGATTATCATGACCTGACGCCGATAGAGAATAAAACCTATCTTTGGCAGGGAGATATTACCATGCTTCGCTGCGGAGCAATAGTTAATGCCGCCAATTCGCAAATGCTCGGCTGCTTTTGTCCCAACCACGGCTGTATCGATAATGCTATTCACACTTATGCGGGCGTTCAGCTTCGTGCCGTTTGCGCCGATATTATGAATTGTCAAGGGCATGAGGAGAAAACGGGCGGAGCAAAAATTACGCCTGCGTTTAATCTTCCATGCGATTATATTTTGCATACGGTGGGTCCCATTGTAAGCGGTAAACTTACCCCAAGGGATGAGGCATTGCTTGAGTCGTGTTACACCTCCTGCCTTAGGCTGGCGGAGGAAAACAGCATAAAATCGGTTGCGTTCTGCTGTATTTCCACGGGCGAGTTTCATTTCCCGAATGAGAAAGCTGCAGAAATTGCGGTTAATGCCACAGAAAGATACAGGGAACAAAACCAAAGTGAGATTGAGGTGATTTTCAATGTTTTTAAGGATGCGGACTACCAAATCTACCGAGAATTATTCCGATAAAATTAAGCTGCTGAAAAATGAGCTGGAAAAAAGCGATGCTGTTGTTATCGGTGCGGGTGCAGGGCTTTCCGCATCGGCGGGAATGAGCTATAATGGGGAAAGGTTTAAAAAGCACTTTGCGGATTTTCAGCAAAAATACGGTATTACCGATATGTATGCGGGCGGATTTTATCCCTTTGAAACCTTGGAGGAATATTGGGCATGGTGGTCAAGGCATATCCTTATTAATCGCTATGAATGCGATGTGGGAAAGCCTTATGCCGACCTTTTAACGCTTGTAAAGGACAAGGATTATTTTGTTCTTACAACCAATGTGGATCATCAATTTCAGCTTGCGGGATTCGATAAAAAGCGTCTGTTTTATACCCAAGGCGATTATGGCTTATGGCAATGTTCAAAGCCGTGCCATGATAAAACCTATGACAATGAGGAAACGGTTCGCCGAATGGTTGATGAGCAAAAGGACATGAAAATCCCGTCGGAGCTAATTCCCCATTGTCCGATATGCGGCGCACCCATGACGATGAATTTGCGGTGCGATGATACCTTTGCGGAGGATGAAGGCTGGCACAAGGCGGCGCAGCGTTATGAAGATTTTATCAGATGTCGTAAAAATTCAAATGTGCTTTATCTTGAACTTGGCGTGGGTATGAACACTCCGGCTATTATAAAATATCCATTTTGGAAAATGACATTTGAAAATAGCAAAGCGGTCTATGTTTGCTTGAATTACGGTGAAGCATATTCGCCGAATGAAATCAAATCAAGGTCAATACTGATTGATGAGGATATTGCTAAAGCCTTAGGCGAATTAACCCAAACGGCTGAATAAAATGTTGAGCGGCAGAGGGAATGCATTAATCTATATATCTAAATTTTCATTGAAAAATAGCCTTTAAATGAATAAGGGTATACAACTTGTTTTAAAAAGTTGTATACTCTTATTTTTTATTATATTTGAAAGAATAAAGTAAAATCATAGGGAGCGGTTGATTACGGCAGGTATATTATTTTCGTGAATGGTTCGTATAACTCACGACTGATGTCCCCCGCATCTTCAGGCGGGGGAGCATACGGTCTTTCAGCGGGTGGATGCAATTCCCCACTGAAACCCCTAAGGGGCTAACGCCCCCGGTCGTTCGTTGAATGGCGGGGCGATGTCCCTTATTAAATAACAAGAGAATGAATCGGCGTTTGCTGAGCTGATACATGATTTTCACAGCAAAAATGCAGACGATATGCTTTTGAACGATTTAGCGAAAAGAACACTGCGCTTTAAGGAAAACAAGGAAGGAGTAAAAATATTTGCTTTTGTATCCCTACTATTTAGTGCCGATACATTTTCTCACTTGATTATGCGTTGCAGCTCGCCCACTTTTACTTACCTCATACCTGTTCCGATTATGCTATAGACAAGGAAAGAAAAAAATGTTATAATATCAACATAAACGAAAAACAAAGGATTGATGATATGACCGACAGATATAAGGAGATTACACGGAAAATTTTATTCGTGGCGGCGTGCGTTCTTTTAAATATGGCGGGGGACAAAATTGCCGATATATTTGAGCTTCCGTTTTGGCTCGATACAATGGGAACGGCTCTTTCGGCGTGCTGCTTAGGTCCCGTTTTTGGGGCGGCGGTTGGGCTTATGTCAAACGTTATTTTTGGCATAGGCGATGGATTTTCTGCTGTGTACAGCCTTGTAAATGTGGGAATTGGATTTATAATCGGAATTTTTGCAAAAAAGGATATGCTTAACGATGTTTTCAGCGTCCTGTTTGCAAGCGTTATAACCGGACTTTTTACCGTTATTTGCTCTGTTCCGATTAATATCATCATTGCCGATGGATATACCAACAACAAATGGGGAGACGCTCTTTTTGAACTTCTGAGCATTTATCATATCAACACATGGCTTAAATCCGCCTGTGCGCAGGCTTTTCTTGACATTCCCGACAAGGTAATCTGCCTTCTTTCCGCATATGGCATATTATCGCTTATGAAAAAGAGAAAATCTGCAAAAAAATCATCGGATGAAAACAATTCCTGAAGAGGATATATTATGAATATTTTTTACAGAAATGCTATAAAAAAAATAATTCCCTGTTTTGCCGTTCTTACTGCAGTAATCCTGTTTATGCCTGTTTCCGCATCAGCGGAATCGAACTTTTTTGCCGATTATGACAGCAAAATTTTCACTAAGGAGAGCGGCCTTGAATCGACAAGCATAAATTCCGTTGCACAAACGGAGGACGGTTACATTTGGCTTGGCAGCTACACAGGACTTTACCGCTACAACGGAACAAGGTTTACCCTTGTTGACAGCGATGAGGGCATAGGAAGCGTTCGTTCGCTGTTTGTTGATTCATCGGGAAGAATGTGGGTCGGAACGAATGACAGCGGCGCAGCCTACTACGATTCGGACGGAACGCTTCATTTTTTTGATAAGCAAAACGGACTTTCCTCCAACTCGATAAGGTGCTTCTGCGAGGGAACGGACGGCAGCATTTATATTGCGGCGGCAGGCGCATTATGCGTCGTTTTGCCAAACGGAGAGATAAGCGAGGTCAGCAATGATGAGGAGTTATCCTACGTTGTTTCCCTTGCCGTTTCGGACAGCGGAGTTATTTTCGGGGTAAACAACAGCGGAACTGTCTTTGCCATAGATAACGGAAAAATAATAAAAAGCAATCCTACAATCGGTGCGGGTGAAAGTTTTTCCTGCGTTTGCTATGATGGGAACGGAGCTTTCCTTGTGGGAACCTCCGAGTCATCCGTTTATCGCTGTATGATTACAGGAAACGCAATTGTTTCATCGAAATTTATTTCGGTTGGAAAAATAAGCGGACTTGGCAGAATAAAGGACGATGGAAACGGCGGCTACTGGATTTGCGCCGACAACGGAATAGGGCATATAGGCTCCGATATGGAAACGGAAATTATTCACTATGACAATTTTAACAGCAGCGTTTCCGATATAATATGCGACTATCAAGGAAATTACTGGCTTGTTTCGACAAGGCAGGGCGCAATGAAGCTCTCCCTTAATCCGTTTAAGAACGTGAACGCTAAGTACGGCTTTGCGGAGGAGGTCGCCAACGCAGTTGAAATATATGGCGGCAGCATTTATATCGGTTATGACAGCGGCTTGAAAATAATAAATAAGGAAACGGGACAAACCGTTGAAAATGAGCTTACCGATCGCTGCGCAGGGATAAGAGTGCGGAATATTTATGCCGATTCAAATGGTCTGATATGGGTTAGCACCTACGGCGCGGAGGGTCTTTTATGCTATGACCCGAGCGGAGCGAGTGCGATTAAGACCTTCTCCGAAGCATCGGGAGGAACGCTCGGTTCACGTTTCCGCTTTGTCACGGAGCTTAGCGACGGAATAATTCTTGCCGCATCATCAATGGGGCTTACCTATATTCAGGACGGCGAAGTAATACACACCCTCGGAACCGAATATGGCCTTGAAGTGCCGCAGATTCTCCGTGCGGTCGAGTTTGACGATGGAACTGTTCTTGCGGGAAGCGACGGCGACGGAATTTACATCATAAAGGGAGGAAGAATTTTCCGGCATATCGGTGAAAATGACGGTTTAACATCCCTTGTTATAATGAGCATTGTTAAATATAAGGACATTTATTTCATCGTTACGGGAAATTACCTTTTCACTATGGATTCGCAGGGCAATATAGATAAAATCGACAGCTTCCGCTATTCAAACAATTATGATATTATTACCGATGAGGAAACGGATACTGTGTGGATTTTAAGCAGCGCAGGCATTTTTGCTGTCAACGGTGATGAGCTTGCCGCGGATAATTGCAGCGGTTACACGCTTTACGATGAACGAAGCGGATTAAGCACCTCCATTACCTCAAATTCATGGAACGTCGTCGATGAGGATGGAACCCTGTACCTATGCTGCAGCACAGGACTTATGAGCGTTTCGCTTAAAGAGCTTTCTACCATCCCCGAGGAGTTTAAAATGGCTGTAAGCGAGGTAGCCCTTGGCGATGGAACGGTAATTTCCCCCGAGGAATGCGAGGGATATGACGGAAAGTTTGTTATTCCCGCATATGCGAACCGTATAAGTTTTGAATTATCGGTTCTCAATTATACGTTAAGCGACCCCGAATTGTACATTTATCTTGACGGCTTTGATGAAAACGGCATTTATGTCAGCCAGAGCGAATTGGATTCCGTCAGCTTTACAAATCTTCCCTACGGCACATATTATTTCCACCTTCAGCTTTTGAGTGAGGATTACGGAACCGTTGCGAAGGAGGCTGTTTATCTTGTTGAAAAGGAAGCACAGTTCTTTGAGCAGACTGTATTCAAGGTATATCTCATCTTTGTCGTGGCTGCCGCAATTGCATTTATAACATGGGTTGTAACCAAAATCGGCAGTTTGAATGTTATCAAGCGGCAATATGAAGAAATTCGCGCGGCAAAGGATGAAGCGGAGAATGCAAATAATGCGAAAAGCCAATTCCTTGCGAATATTTCTCATGAAATAAGAACACCCATCAACACCATTCTCGGCATGGACGAGATGATTCTTCGTGAATGTGATGACGACCATATCCTGCGTTATGCCGGAGATATAAAAAGCTCGGGCGCAATGCTGCTTTCCATTGTGAACGATATTCTCAGCATATCAAAAATAGAGGTTGGAAAGATGAATATAGTTCCTGCCGATTATGATATAACGCAAATGATAAATGAAATCTCGGAAATGACACGAGTAAAAGCGGCAGAAAAAAATCTTGTGTTTAATCTTGAAATTTCCCCCGATATTCCAAGGTATCTCCATGGCGATGACATAAAAATAAAGCAGATTATAACAAATCTTCTCAGCAATGCTGTAAAATATACCGAGCATGGTTCGGTTACTCTGAAAATCCGCTGTGACGGCATCAATAACGACAGCGCACTGCTGAATGTTACGGTTGAGGACACCGGAATAGGCATTAAGGACGAGGATAAGGAAAGGCTTTTCGCCAAGTTTGAACGTTTGGAGGAGAGCCGAAACAGAAGCATTGAGGGAACCGGACTTGGACTCAGTATCTGCCGCAGCCTTCTTGAAATGATGGGAAGCAAGCTTGAATTTATCAGCAGCTACGGTTGCGGCTCGGTATTTGGGTTTACGCTCAGGCAGGAGATGATTTCCAATGAAACCGTGGGAGATTCCAAATCGTATGGAAACGGTCGGAGCAAAGGGTTTTGCCATCTTTTCAGCGCACCTAAGGCGAAAATTCTTGTTGTTGACGATAATAAAATGAACCTTGAGGTTGTAAACGGTCTGCTAAGGGGAACGCTTTTGCGGATTGACACCGCGTTAAGCGGCAGCGAATGCCTTGAAATGATTGACAAGGAGCATTATGAAATGATACTTCTTGACCATATGATGCCCGTTATGGATGGAATTGAGGTTCTTGAGAGAATACGAAGCGGAAGCAGCCTATGCAGAGATGTCCCCGTAATAATGCTGACCGCCAACGCAGTTTCGGGGTCGAAGCAGATGTATATCGATAAGGGCTTTGATGATTACCTCTCAAAGCCTGTGGACGGGGCGGAGCTTGAACGGCTTATTATGCATTATCTTCCGCATGAGCTTGTTCTTCCGCCCGAAAAGCCCCTTGAAGAACCCTTTGCAAGAGGTAAGAGGCATATGGGGGCATTTTGCAGGGTAAACGCTGAAGTTGGAATGAGGTATGTCGGCAACATTGCTTCGGTTTATGATGAAATGCTTGAAATTTATTATGCCAAAAGCGGGGAAAACGCCGAAAAGGCGGAAACCTCCTTTAAGTCGAAAAACTTGGCGGGCTATGAAATTGCCGTTCATTCGATGAAAAGCACCTCGCTCGGAATAGGGGCGGAAGCTCTTTCGGAAATGGCTAAAGCGCTTGAAAACGCTGTGAGGGATGGAGATTGGGAATATATACAGAATAACCATAGCTCGGCAATGGAAGAATACAGGCTTGTTATTGCGGAAATCTCCGAGTATCTCGGTAAATGAGCAGTACCGCCGAACCGCTTTGGACTTTAAGCGTAAAATTAGGATAAATGTGTTGTAATTGTCAGATAATAATGCTATAATTAAATTGAAAGGTGGCAGAAAAAATGGATTTTGAGAAAACAACGGGATATTTCAGAAGCTCCAACGGGCTTTATAACACAGCGTATTATATCTACACGCCTGTGAATACGGGGATAAAGGGCGTTTTCCAGATTGTTCACGGAATGTGCGAATATATAGCAAGATATGAGGATTTTATCGATTTTCTTTGTGGGAATGGCTTTGTGGTATGCGGAAATGACCACATCGGGCATGGCGCTTCCATAAACAGCGATGATGATTTAGGCTTTTTTGCCGATAAAAACGGCTGGAGGTATCTTGTAAAGGACGTTGTTACCCTAACAAGAATGATGCAGGAGAAGTACAGCTCATTTCCGTATTATATTCTGGGACACAGTATGGGTTCGCTTGTCCTCAGGACTGCCCTTGCAAAATACAGCGAGCTTTATGACGGAGCGCTTATTCTCGGAACAATTTCGCTTAATTTCGGCGCAGATGCGGCTCTGGCTATTATCGAATCGGCGGCTAAAATTAAGGGAAATCATTTCCGCTCGAAAAAGCTTGACAGAATAATGTTCGGAATGTCAAATATTAAGATTGAAAAACCACTTACCGAATATGACTGGGTTTCAAGCGACAGGGAGGTTGTCAACAGATATGCCGAGGATCCGCACTGCACATTTATTTTTACGGTTCGGGCAATGTACGACCTTGTTATGATGGTGAAATATGTTTCTTCAAAGGATTGGGCGGGAAAGGTTGCGGACTATCTTCCTGTGTTTATTGCGGGCGGCTCGGACGATCCTGTCGGAAGATACGGAAGATGCCTTACCGACCTTTTTAAGAGAATGACCGATGCGGGTTCAACCGATGCGGAGCTTCATATTTATCCCGATATGCGCCATGAAATCCTCAATGAAATTGATAAGCAGGAGGTATATGATGATATTCTTGACTGGCTTAATGAACATATTGAGGACTAAGGAGATTTTAATTTATGTATGCTAAGGTGAACAGTCTTGGGCTTTTCGGACTGAATGCTTTCCCCGTTGAGGTTGAAATTGAAACAAGTAAGGGTACTCCTTCGTTCGATATAATCGGCCTTGCCGATATAGTGGTAAAGGAGAGCCGAGAGCGTATAAGAGCAGCCCTTCGTGCCTCATATATAAATTTCCCGCTTGCAAGGGTAATTGTCAACCTTGCCCCTGCGGACACGAAAAAAACGGGCAGCACCCATGATCTTGCAATTTTTACCGCACTGCTTTGCATAACGGGGAATATAGATGCGGATCTTTCCAAAACAGCCTTCATCGGCGAGGTTTCCCTTAACGGCGATTTAAGGGGAGTAAACGGGGTTCTGCCGATGGTTCTTCTTGCAAAAAAGGAGGGCTTCAAGGAGGTCTTTGTTCCCGAAATAAATGCTTATGAGGCAAGTGTTGTTGACGGAATGAGGGTTTATGGGGTAAAAAACACTGCCGAAATCATTAAGCATTTTGAAGGAAGCGCACCCATTGCTCCTCAGCCGCCATATAAGGTGAGGGATGAACAGCGTTTTGATGCCGTTGATTTTTCCGAGGTAAAAGGACAGAAAATGGTTAAAAGGGCTTTGGAAATCGCGGCGGCGGGCGGTCACAACGTCCTTATGATAGGCGCACCCGGTTCGGGAAAATCCATGATGGCTAAGAGGATAACAACAATTCTCCCTGAAATGACATTTGAGGAATCCATTGAAACCACCAATGTTCATTCAATATGCGGAATACTTAACCCCGATACTCCCCTTGTAACAAGCAGGCCGTTTCGTTCGCCGCACCATACCATCTCTTCGGCGGGGCTTTCGGGCGGCGGTTCGATTCCTCACCCGGGCGAAATCTCACTTGCGCACAACGGAGTACTCTTTCTTGATGAGCTTGCGGAATTTTCCCGTCCGACTCTTGAAATTCTTCGTCAGCCGCTGGAGGATAAAAGGGTTACGATTTCAAGGGCAAGCGGAACGGTTACATATCCATGCTCATTTATGCTTATCGGGGCGATGAATCCCTGCCCATGCGGATATTTCGGCAACCCGAACCATGAATGCCGCTGCACAAAAAATCAGGTTATGGCATATCTCTCGAGGATAAGCGGCCCCATGCTTGACCGATTTGACATTCATTGCAGGATTAACCCCGTTGATTTTGAAAGCATATCCTCAAAAGCTTCCGAGGAATCCTCTGCGCAGATAAGGGAGCGTGTGCAAAGGGCAAGGGAAATTCAGCTTGAACGTTTTAAGGGTACGGATATAACCTGCAACGCCGGAATCTCCGATGGAATTATTGCAGATGTCTGTCCGCTTACCGATGGCGCAAGGGACACGCTCAAAAATGTATTTGATAAAATGGGCCTTTCCGCAAGAGGATATAACCGTATACTCAAGCTTTCAAGAACCATCGCCGATATGGATTCGGTAGAGGTTATTGAAAAAAAGCATATAACCCAAGCAGTTCAGTTCAGAACGCTTGACAGGCAGTTTTGGGGCAAATAGAAACAGCCGACTGTGGTACGATGCCACCGGTCGGCTGTAATTATTTATGCCTGTCAGACCTTTACCTTTGAACGCCATCTTCCGCCCTTGTATCGTATAAGGCTCATAACGGCGGTGAGAACCCATGTGAGGCAGGTTGTTCCCCAGACTGCCCATGCCCCGACAGATGGAATATGCACAAGAATGAGGGCAAAGCCTATTCGCCCGATTACCTCCACAAAGCCGTTTATCATAGCGTAGGTAACATCCCCTGCGCCGTTAAGAAGTCCCCTTGTGGTGTGAATAGTTCCCAATGGGATATAGAAAAACGATGAAAGAACAAGCGCCTTAGAACCTATTTCGATAACAGATTCTTCAGTAACAAACAAGCCTATGATATTTCTGCTGAAAACGGCAAAAACAGCGAGCATTACAAGGGCGAATACCGCCATTGCTTTAAGGCTTTTGTGGTAACCCTTAATTGTCCTGTCGATAAATCCTGCGCCCATATTCTGCCCCGCAAAGGTGGAAAGGGCGGCGTTAAGAGAAGAAAAGGGCTGCTGAATAAGCTGTTCAACACGCATCGTTGCGGTATAAGCGGCGATAACCGTGTCGCCGAAGCCGTTTGCTACCCTTTGGAGAAATACCATTGAAACGGAAATCATTGAGTTTTGAAGAGCGATAGGCACGCCTGTCCTTATGCATTTTTTGAAATAAATACCGTCATATTTAAGCTCATCACGGCTCATTTTAAGGTAATCCGCCTTGAGGAAGGAAAAAACAATGCATCCCGCGGCCGAAAGTGCCTGAGCAATTACTGTAGCAAGCGCCGCACCGACGACTCCCGCTTGGAAAACAACCACAAAGAGCAGGTCAAGCGCAACATTGAGTATGCTTGCGACAATGAGGAAAATAAGCGGAGTTTTGCTGTCCCCCAGGGAACGCATTACCGAGTTTATCCAGTTGTAAATCGCAACTGCGATTGTTCCCGCACAGGCAACCTGCATATATCGATGGGCATCGCTGTAAATGCTTTCGGGGGTATTCATAAGATTAAGGAGCGTTCCCGAAGCAAGAACGGAAGCAATGCTTATGATAAGTCCCGCCGCAATTGAAGCGTAGGCGGAGTTTGAAATGTATTTTTTTACTTCATGGCTTTTTCCTGCGCCGAAGCTTTGGGAGATAAGTATTCCCGAGCCGACCGACAGCCCTATGCAAAGGGTGTAAAAAAGATAGGTTATCGAGCCTGTTGCGCCGACAGCGGCAAGAGCGTTGTAGCCAAGGTATCTTCCGACAATGATTGAATCAACGATGTTGTAAAGCTGCTGAAAAAGATTTCCCGCAAGGAGCGGCAGGGTAAAACGGAGAATGTGTTCAAGTTCGCTGCCCTCGGTCATATTTTTTGTATAAGAAGCCATTTACGAATATCCTACCTTGTAAAAAGTTTATCAAGTACGTCCGTGTCAACTGTGTCGGCAGGGCTAAAAGCGTTCGATTTCACATAGTTCGAAAGGCTTTTCAGGAGCTGACGGCAGGGGAGTGAGTCGGACTTTTTATCAAGCCGTGCCGTGCAGACAAGGAGCTTTCCGCCGCCTGCGTTTACCTCAAAAATTGTGCCGAGGCTGTGGTTCCTTCCGCAGTTGTCAATGGTGCGGACAATGGGGTTTATGTTTATGCCGTCAAGAATTGCAGTTCTCGAATCGGTAACGGCATCGTACCACTGGGCGGTCGAGTAAATTTCGCTCGGAAATTCCGAAAGAGCCGCGCTGCCGTTGTCGATGAGTAGCCCTAATGTTCCGACAGGGCTTGGCTTGTTCATTGAAACGGAAATTGAGTTAAACATGGGGTAGTTCCAGAAATCGGTGCAGTATGTACCCTCGATGGATTTGCTTTCGGGGAGAGAATCGGGCATAAACAGCACGTTTTCACCCCTTGCAAGAAGCTCCTTAGCCTTGCTCCAGTCGATTATAACGGCTGAATTGTCAGCTTCGGTTTCGGGATAAATCCAAAGCACATATTCGTTGGAAATATCGCCGAGTGAGAGCCTTAGAACTGCCCTTGACGGTTTGTCTGTTTCGGGTATTTTAAGCTTTATCGAGCCAAGCTCAAAAACCCCTCCCTTAAAGCTGCCCTTTGCGTTAAGAGTATAGGAAACAGTCTTTTCCCCAACGGTAAGGGTAATGTCTGCAGCGGGGTCGACGTCCGCATCCCGTGCGTAGCTGTAAAGCATAACAGGCATATTGATTTCCTCGCCCGACTTAAACACAAATGCGGGCAGGCAGCCGAGAATTACCCTTTCGGAGCAGAAGCTGCGCCATTCCTTCGGTGAGATAACGCCCTTGCTTTCCATAAATGAATTGAGAATGCCGACAAGAGCCGTTCCCTGACCCGTGAAATCCTGAATGTCAAGAAGCTGAAATCCCGAAAGCTCCTTTGAACGGAGAGCCGTTTCAATTTCATTTTTATAGCATTCGGCGGCAAAGCGTCCGGACGCGCGGAAATATTTATCCGCAAGGCTGAGAAGTCCGGCATTTTCAAGACGTTCACGGAAAATTTCAAGGTTATAAGGCTTTAAAACGCCCGTGTATTTTTCGATTTCATTATAGTCGGGGTACATAAAGTACTGTCCGACCTCATGGGAAACAACAGGAATTTGGGAGATAAATTCCCCCGCACCGTTCTCAAGAGAAACGGTTTTTACACCCGTGCCATACTGGATTTCGATAGTTCCGCCGCCGCTTTTTTCCAAGCTTACGGAGGATGGACGGATTACAGCGTTATAGTTATAATTCGAGTTCGGCGCATCGGTCTGGATAGCCCCGAGCGGAGCATCGCACATTGCGTATGAACCCCTGAAAAGCCGTTCCTTTGAGAAACGTACGCCAACGAAGAAATCATCGTTTTCAACGGTGCAGGGCCAGAACTGAAAATTGTTTGAGCCTTGCGTGTAAAGATGGCGGTTATCATATGCCTTGTAATTGCCGAGAATATCGTTAAGGCGTTCCTTGCTGCCCCAAAGCTCGTTGCCCATTGACATTCCGAAGAATGAGGGGTGATTTCCGAAGCTGTCAAGAATGCGGAAACCCTCGTCAATAAGGTACTGCTGACCGCTTGTTAATTCGTCCTCAACCGTTCCCCAAAACGGCAGCTCAGGTTCCATGTAAATGCCGAGCTCATCGGCGGCGCAAAAGGCTGCATCAGGGGGACAGCATGTATGGAAACGGTAGTGGTTAATGCCATGCTCCCTAGCGGCTTTGAGCGTCTTGAGCCAGCTTTCCTTGTCGGTCGGAGCCGCACCCGTGAGGGGGAAAATCATACCGTCATGCTTTCCTCGCAGGAAGATTCTCTCGCCGTTAAGCAAAAATTCCGTTCCTTTTGTTTCAAATTGGCGAAGTCCGAAGCTAACGCTTGTAACATCATTTCCGCAGGTAATTTTCATTGTATAGACAATCGGATCGAACTCGCTCCATAGCCTTGCGCCGTCCATTTTGTATGTAAAGGAGAAGTCGCCCTCGGCTGAAATTTCCGCCTCGGGGAAACCCTCTGCGCAAGCGATTAGGTTGGCTTTTCCGCCGATGATTTTTCCTGTAACCGTAACGGAGCTTTCTTTGACATTCGGGAAAACTCTCACATTCTCTGGGCGAACCCTTGCCGAGCGTTCAATGTAAATTTCGCCGGTGATTCCGAGCCAGTTTGTTTGGGTGTCGGGCGATGTCATATGTCCGCCTGGGACGGGACAGGAAACATTGTTGACCGCAATTCTGATTCGTGATGAAGGATTTTTTATAAAATCAGTAATGTTGTATCTGTGCGGAGCGCAAAGACTGTTGTTTGTTCCGACATAAACGCCGTCAATCCATACCTCGGTTGTGCGTGTGCGTTCAAGGACAAGGAAAAGCTCCTCATCGGGCGATGCTATTTCTACATTTATCATGCGCTCATAAACGGCGTAGCCGTCAAACCTGTATGGGTCGCTGAGGTAACCGTCGTTCCGTTCATTGCTGACAGGGGACTTCTTCAGCTGTGAAACTGTGGAGGGAAGAACCGCAAAATCGCTGCAGGGGCAGTTAATATCGGGCTTATCGGCGCTAAGCGTAAAGCTCCACTCTGTATTTGCAAGGTTAATCTTGTCTATCATATTTTTTAAGTCCTTTCTTAGCAAAGCTGAATAGAAGTCATTATACCATATGCATTACAATATTTCAATCATTTTTTCTGAAAAAAAGCGGAGGCGACATCTGAAATGCTGCCTCCGCATTTGTTTAAGCTATCTCCGTAACGGTGTAATCCTTATCCTCGACGGCTTTTTTGAGAATATCGTTTGCAATCTCTTCCGAAAGGGATACAACCGCCGTGCCCTTTTCGTGGCTTACCTCTGCGGAAGCTACGGCAGGAATCTCTTCAAGAGCCTTTTTTACAGTTGCCTCGCAGTGACCGCACATCATGCCTTCGATTTTCATTGTCCTTGTCATTGTTTTTTCCTCCATTTTATGTTTTGCTTTAATTTTTTTATCCTTTTCGGCATTGTGAATGTCGATAAGATTCAACCTTAATGCGTTTGTAACCACACAGAAGCTGGAAAGGCTCATTGCAGCTGCTCCGAACATGGGATTTAGCTGCCAGCCGAAAAGCGGAATCCAAACTCCTGCCGCAAGGGGTATTCCGACTGCGTTGTAGAAAAATGCCCAGAATAGATTCTGATGAATGTTACGCAGTGCCGCACGGCTTAAACGTATCGCTGCGGGAACATCGCTTAAACGGCTTTTCATAAGAACTACATCGGCGGCATCAATGGCAACATCCGTACCCGCCCCGATTGCAATTCCGGTATCAGCCCTTGTAAGCGCGGGGGCATCGTTTATTCCATCGCCAACCATTGCAACGCTGCCGTGCTTTTTGAGCGCTTTTATAACTTCCTCTTTGCCGTCCGGAAGAACTCCTGCGATAACCTCGTCAACCCCCGCTTGTTTTCCGACAGCGGCGGCTGTGCGTTCGTTGTCGCCTGTGAGCATAACGACCTTGATGCCCATATTTTGAAGCTCCATTACCGCCTGCGGACTATCCTCCTTGATAATATCGGCGGCGGCTAAAATTCCTGCGAGCCTTCCGTCATATGTGAACAGCAGGGGAGTTTTGCCTTCGCCCGAAAGTCTTTCGTACTCCTTTGAAATGTGTGAATCAAGCGAGATTTTGCCGCCGATAAATTTGTAGCTTCCCCCGACAGCTTCTTTTCCGCCGATAACGGCTTTCAAACCGTTCCCTGCAAGAACTTCGAATTCTTCGGCTTCTTCATAGGGGGATTTGCGTTCTTCCCCAAGGGCAACAACCGCCTTTGCAAGCGGGTGTTCACTTTTCTTTTCAAGCGAATAAGCGATTTTAATAAGCTCATCCTCGCTTATGCCCTCTGCGGGAACAATGTCGGTAATCTGAGGCTCGCCCTTTGTGATTGTGCCCGTTTTGTCAAGTGCGACAATGTTTACACGACCTGTTGATTCAAGCGACGCTGCGGTTTTGAACAGAATTCCGTTCTTTGCGCCAACTCCGCTGCCGACCATTATCGCAACAGGAGTGGCAAGACCGAGCGCGCATGGGCAGCTTATAACAAGCACGGAAATACTCCTCGCAAGCGCAAAACCCACCGTTTGACCCACCAAAAGCCATACTATCAACGTAATGGCAGCAATTATAATTACCGCAGGAACGAAAATTCCCGAAACCTTATCCGCTGTCTTTGCAATAGGAGCCTTTGTTGCTGCGGCATCGCTTACCATGCGGATGATTTTGGATAAAGCAGTGTCCTCGCCAACCCTTACGGCTTCGCATTTAAGGAAACCCGATTGGTTTATCGTAGCCGCTGAAACGCTGTCGCCGACTTCCTTGTCAACAGGGATGCTCTCCCCCGTAAGCGCCGCTTCGTTAACTGCGCTTCCGCCCTCGGTTACAACTCCGTCAACCGGAATGCTTTCACCCGGGCGTACAACGAAAATATCACCCTTGTTAACCTGCGAGGCGGGAACGGTGAATTCTTGACCGTCCTTTATAACGCAGGCGGTTTTCGGCGCAAGCTTCATAAGGCTTTTTAATGCATCCGTTGTTTTGCCCTTTGACCTTGCTTCAAGCATTTTTCCAACGGTTATAAGAGTTAAAATCATTCCCGCCGATTCAAAGTAAAATTCATGCATATATGACATAACCGCTTCTGCGTTGCCTTTAAGCTGCGCATCTGTCATAGCAAAAAGCGCATAGGTGCTGTAAACATAGGCAGCCGAAGCGCCGAGCGCAACAAGGGTGTCCATGTTGGGCGCCCTATGCCAAAGGCTCTTAAAGCCGCTTATGAAAAACTTCTGGTTGATAACCATTATCGCCGTTGTGAGAAGAAGCTCTATAAGACCCATTGCAATATGGTTATCCGCAATAATTTCGGGGATATACCATCCCCACATCATATGCCCCATAGAAAGATACATAAGCAGGATAAGAAGCGCAATCGATGCGATAAGCCGTTTTTTCATAATCGGGGTTTCCTTATCCTTGAGCTGTTCTTCTTCCGCTGAAACGGACTTAGCCGAGGAAGAACCCTTTACCGATGCGCCATAGCCCGCTTTTTCCACAGCGGCGACTATCTCCGCTTGGGAAGCCGTCCCTTCAACGCCCATTGAATTTGTCAGCAAGCTCACCGAGCAGGAGCTTACCCCCTTTACCTTTGAAACCGCCTTTTCAACACGGGCGCTGCAGGCGGCGCAGCTCATTCCCGTAATATTATACTGTTCCACTCATAAAAACCTCGCTTTACTTCATAAGCTTTTGCAGGGTAGTGACAAGCTCTTCAATAACCTCGTCATTTCCGCTTCGTATATCATCGGCAACGCAGGTGCGGATATGGCTTGCAAGCAGTTCCTTATTAAAAGCGTTCATTGCCGCCGTCACCGCTGCGGATTGAATCAGAATATCGGGGCAATATGCGCTTTTTTCAACCATTCCCCTGATTCCCCTTATTTGACCCTCGATACGATTAAGCCTGTTGATAAGCTTTTTATATTCATCCTCAGAACGCTCCTTTGTTTTATGGCAGCGTTCACAATTCTTTTTACATTGCAAAACAAAAATCCCTCCTAATCTGCATATATTATATACCCCCTTGGGGTATTTGTCAAGAGGAAAACAAATTTTTTGATATTATCTGTTTTTCCGTAAAAAAATATTCGGCTTGAGGAATGAACTCTTTGCCGAATATCGAATAAAATTATGTGGAAAGGATAATGTATGCTGTACCAAAAGCGGGACGGCTTGACGAATTGATGTAAACTCGCTTGACAAAAACAGAACATATGTGCTATTATATTTTTGCAACCTAAAATAAAGTGCAGGCAGTCCCCTTTAAAGATAAAGCTGCACTGTTGTGAATTTTGCTTATAAAAGCGGAAAGGAATTAGATGACATATTGTATTTACGACAAAAATGATGAATGTACCCATGATTGTGAGGAATGCGCTTGGCAGAGCCTTCGCTGCGAAATCTGCGGCAGCGACTACGGACAGCTGTTTGACTGTGCGGAGGGAATACTGTGCACGGATTGCCTTATTGAGAAGTGCGGCGATGAGGCTTATGAGGATTTTGCTGCGGAATATGAAAGTGAATTCCGTGATTTTATGGTGAGTATCTATTCAAATTACAGAGTAGAGAACAGGGAAGGTGCTTCATTCTATCCTCAGGAACAGTGAGGTATGAATTATGGAAGCAAAGGAGTTTTTATTGCAGTATATGGACGCTTTAAGGCGAATCGAGCTTAACCGAAAACGTATTGAAAGCACCGAGCATATTGCCGCAGAAGTGTGCCGCCGTAATTTTTATGCTTATGCATCGGAATTTCAGGATAAAATCTATGAGGAAAATGAGGAGCTTATAAAGCTTAAAATATCCATTGAGCTTGCGATTGAAAGGTGTCCATGCAGCGAAACGGAGCGTGAGGTGCTTTACCGCCGATTTATTTTGGGGGAGAAATGGGAACAGGTTGCGGGCGATATGCTTTATTCCGTCCAGCATCTTCACCGTTTGGAAAACTCGGCGCTTAAAAAGGTTAAGGTGCCGTAACCTTATGCGGTATGATAAGCTTCAATCGCTTAAAAGTCCCCTCAGCCGCAGCAGCAGCTTTTTTTCCCTCCTTGAAACCTGAACCTGCGACATTCCAAGGCGCTTTGCCGTTTCCGTCTGGGTGAGCCCTTTGTAGTACCTTAGGAAAATAAGTGTTCTGTCACTGCTTTCCAATGAGCGCAGAGCTTCATTAAGCGAAAGCATTTCCGTAATTTCACTTTCGGGGGCAGGTTCGGCAATGTCAATCTGATAATCCTCCTTTTCATCCTCCGATGCGGTGAGGGAAAGGGCGGGCATACTTACGGAAAGCGCTTCGATAATGCTCTCGGGCGGTTCGCCGCAAATTTCGCAAAGCTCGCTTATTTGGGGGTCGCGTCCGTTTTTGACCCTGAATTCGTCCTTGCACCGCAGAACCCTCATGGAAAGCTCCTTGAGACTGCGGCTTACCTTGATTGACCCGCCGTCACGGAAAAGCCGCTTTATTTCCCCGAGGATAACGGGAACGGCATAGGTGGAGAATTTTACTCCCCTTTCGGAATCAAAAGCTCCCGCCGCCTTTACAAGACCGATACACCCTGCGCTGAAAAGGTCGTCGTATTCAATCCCCCTGCTTCGGAAACGGTTGGCGCAGAGATGTACAAGTCCCATATTTGCTTCAATAAATTCATCGGTTTTTGAGCCGTTCATTCCAGTGAATTCCTTTCGGAAAGCTTATGTAAATTATGGGTGGGGGAAAGCTTACGCTGCATGGTAACGGTTGTGCCTTTCCCCGGAGTGCTTTTTACGGTAAGCTTGTCCATAAAGGATTCCATTACCGCAAATCCAAGCCCTGCGCGTTCCTCCTCGGGGGCGGAGGTATAAAGCGGTTCCATTGCTTTTTCAATATCCGCAATTCCGCAGCCATGGTCGGTAATGCGGATGGAGAGGTTTCGGTTTTCAAATGCCTTTGCATAGATTTCAATTTTTCCGAAGCCGCCGCGGTATCCATGAACAATGGAATTTGTGACTGCCTCAGAAACGGCGGTTTTAATCTCCGCAAGCTCCGTTACAGTTGGATCGAGCGCCGAAACAAATGATGTAATGCACATCCTTGCTATTCCCTCGTTGCAGCTTTCGGAGGGGAAGGAGATTTTCAATTCATTGTATGGTTTCATTTTTACGTTCCTTTCTCAAAAAAAGTGTCATTCAATTGAAACAAGGCGTTCAAGCCCTGCCAGCTTCATGACTTTTTTTATATGCGAAGATGTGTTTGTGACGGAAATTCTGCCGCCGTAGTCCTTAACAAGCTTGTATCGTCCCATAACAAGCCCTATTCCCGAGCTGTCCATAAAGGTGACCTCGCCGAAATCGAGGATTAAAATTTCGGGGTGGCTTTTATCTGCGGCAAGGTCGATGCTTTGACGGATTTCCTGCACATTGTGGTGGTCTATTTCGCCTTGAAGCTTTGCTGTAAGGGTGTTATTTTCATTGTTGATAATTACAGACATTTTGGTTTCCTCCTTTTCATATGATTATATTTTAGCCTACTTTGATGTAAAATAATGTCATTTATGCGGAATAAAGATTTTTTTCGGGATAAGCTGCTTGCAAATAATTTTTTCACGGTGATCGAAGTTGTAATTTTGTACGATTTTTGATGAATTTAACAAAAAGTACATTTATGTCTGAGCTAAATATGATATAATTTATACAATTAGAGGTGCTTGACATATCTTGTGTTCTGTGGCGTATGCACCGGTTTTTATGAAAGGTCGTTATAAAAATGAATTCGGAACGTTCAATGCTTTTCAATAATGGATGGGAGTTTGCGCTCCTCGAAAATGGTGCGGGCATAGAAAAGGCTGCATCCTGTACGGATTATAATGCCGTGGAAATTCCCCATGACTGGCTTATTTACGATACAAATAATCTCTACAGAAGCGGAGAAGGCTGGTATAGGAAAATCTTTACCCTTGAAAAGGGGAATTACGAATACAGCATTGATTTTGACGGGGTTTATACGGACAGCACGGTTTATGTCAATGGAAAAAAGGCGGGGGATTGGCATTACGGTTATTCTTCTTTTTCGTTTGATATAACCGATCTGCTTGCTGACGGCGAAAATACCGTTATGGTTCAGGTAAAATATGTTTCCCCAAATTCAAGATGGTACTCGGGCGCGGGAATTTACAGAAATGTTTATTTTACAAAAACAAACCCCGTCCATATCGTAAGGAACGGAGTTTACATTTCTGCCGATGGAGAAAGCGGCAGGATTGAGGCTGAAGCCTGCGTAAAGGGAAGTTATGACGGAATTTATCATGAGGTATACGATAACAGCGGCTGCAAGGTCGGGGAATTTCACAGCGACAGCTTCAGCGTACCCGATTTCAAGCTTTGGAGCTTGGATTCTCCCTGTTTATATACGCTGAAAACCAATGTTGTAAAGGATAACGCCGTTATAGATTCGGTTAAAAACACATTCGGATTCAGGAGCATAAAATTTGACCCAAACAATGGTTTCTTCCTTAACGGCGAGCGGATGAAGCTGAAAGGAGTGTGCCTGCATCACGATTTGGGCGCGCTCGGCGCCGCTGTGAACTACAGCGCTACGGAAAGACAGGTTCTTCTTATGAAGAAAATGGGCGCAAATGCAATAAGAACTTCCCACAATATGCCCTCAAGGGAGCTTTTGGAAATCTGCGACAGGGTGGGTATGTTTGTCGATTCGGAGAGCTTTGATATGTGGGAGCTTCCGAAAACCGAGTTTGACAACGCAAGGTTTTTCAAGGAAACCGCCCATGATGATGTCAAGAGCTGGGTCGAGGGCGACAGAAACCATCCCTGCGTTATAATGTGGAGCATAGGCAATGAAATTTACGATACCCACGCTTCGGAGCATGGCTATGAAATTGCGGAAATGCTTGCGAAATATGTTCGTGAGTTTGACCCCAAGTGCCACGCTGCGCTTACCATAGCATCCAACTATATCGAATGGGAAAATGCTCAGAAAATCGGAAAAATGCTTGTTCAGTCGGGCTATAATTATACCGAAAGATGCTATGACGAGCATCACAAAAAGTATCCCGATACCGTTATTTACGGCAGTGAAACCTCTTCCGCAGTAAGAAGCCGAGGAATATACCATTTCCCCGCCGATGTTCCTCTGCTTACCCATGACGATCACCAGTGTTCCTCCCTCGCAAACAGCTGCGTTGCATGGGGAAAGCCTATGGAAAACGCATGGATTGACGATAGGGACAGAGATTTTTGCGCGGGACAGTTTGTTTGGACGGGTATAGACTATATCGGTGAGCCTACACCGTACAGCACGAAAAACAGCTATTTCGGAATGATGGATACTGCTTGCTTCCCAAAGGATGCGTACTATTTTTATCAGTCGGTGTGGACGGACTGCAAGGATGCGCCTATGATTCATCTGCTGCCGTATTGGGATTTTAACGAGGGACAGCCTATTGATGTAATTGCTTACACAAACGCGCCTGCCGCCGAGCTTTTCCTTAATGGAAAATCCCTCGGAATTCAAAGGATTGACCATGTTCACGGTGACATTCTTCACGGGCATTGGGTTGTTCCGTATGAAAAGGGCGAGCTGACGGTGAACGCCCTTGATGAAAGCGGAAAAATTATCGCAAGCGATACGGCGCATAGCTTTGGGGAACCCGAGTCGGTTTCCCTCAAGGCTGATAGGAAGGTCATAAATGCAGATCAAAACGAGATTTGCTTTATTGAAATTTCAGTGACCGATAAGGATAATATCGCTGTAGAAAATGCAAGAAATGCCGTTAAGGTGCGTGTCAGCGGAGCGGGTCGTCTTTTGGGGCTTGATAACGGAGATTCCACAGATTATGACCAATATAAAACCGATGCAAGACGTCTTTTCAGCGGAAAGCTGCTTGCTATGGTTGGCTCAAACGGAGAAACAGGAGAAATCCGTGTTGAGGTTTCCTCGGATGGATTAAAGCCTGCGGAGATTGTCCTCGATTCAGTCGGTTTTACAGATAAAAATGCAGGACGAAGGCTTGTTCCGCAGATAACCTCGTCCGATGTGAATGTAACTCCCGTCCGTAAGATAGAGGCAGTGGCTTTGGGAGGGAACACGCTTAACGAGGAAAGGCGGAGCGCTGAGGTTGAGTATAAGCTTCTTCCGCCGAATGCGTCGTTTAAGGATATAAAATTCAAGCTTGTCCAGCCAAACAGTGTGGAAACAGGAATCGCCGAGGCTGAACTTTGTGAAGATAAAATTAAGGTTACCGCCAAAGGCGACGGAAGCTGTATCCTGCGAATCTACGCCTACAACGGCTCGGAGTTCCCACAGGTTATTTCCGATACAGCCTTTGAAATAACGGGACTTGGCGAAGCCGAAAGAAATCCCTACAAGATGGTTTGGGCAAGTTCATTTGCATTCAGCAGCGCTCCCGTAAATACCATGGAGAATGGCATTCTGGGAGGATTTTTCAGCAGAACTTCGGTTAGCTTTAAGCTCCTTGATTTCGGAAAGGTCGGTTCGGATAGGATTACACTGCATATCGGCAATAGCTGTAAGAGGGAAATTCCCGTTGAGATATGGGACGGAGTTCCCGATGAAGGCGGAGTTCTTATTGAAACGGTTATGCCATCCGACAATAACGGTTGGGACAGGGCTTATCCCTGCGAATTTACTCTGCCGAAAAGGCTCAAGGGAATGCATACCCTATCATTTGTGTTCAGGGATAATTGTATGTTCGGCGGATTTGAGTTTGCGGAGGAGAACAGGGCTTATGCGCAGTTGAGTCCCGCCGACTGCGACAATGTTTACGGCGATGATTATGTTATGAACGAAAACTCTGTTGAAAATATCGGCAACAATGTTGTTATTGAATTCAAGAACATGGACTTTGCCGAGGGCGCATCATCAATAGAGATCACCGGACGCACTCCGAATGAGGTCAATACAATCCAGCTTAGATATTCTGTAAACGGCGTCAGCAAAACGCACCTCATCGAGTTCCCGCAGAGCAGCGATTATACCGCAAGGAGCTTCGATATCCCCACAATAAACGGAAATGCCGACATAAGCTTCGTATTTATGCCCGGCAGCAGATTTGATTTCCGTGATTTCAGATTTATAAAATAAGAAGGCAGTATTAATGAATGAATTAATTGTCAGACTGGCTGTGATTGCGGTGTGCATTATATGCATTGCCGCAGTGGCGGCGTTCATACTGCTTGGCGTAAAGGACAGCGGAGATGGTGAGGTTAGCGCCGATGCTGCCTATGCCGAGAGCGTTACCGAAAACGAATCGGTTACGGAAACCGCCGAGCCTTATGCAACGGAAACAATGTATGATTTTAACATTGAGGACGTGACTGATGCTCCGATTGTTACAACCGTTCCGGCCGATGAAACTGCGGAGGACGGCGAAACCACATCAAGCAGGACGATTATAACAAGCCGTGTACGCAAGGAGTATGACAACAATTCCGTTTATATCGATATGGAATCGATTCTTCAGCTGCCGGAGCTGCCTGTCGGCTGCGAAATAACTGCGCTTACGATATATCTGCGGTATCTGGGATTCGATGCGGAGAAAACCGACCTTGCCAGAAATTATCTCCCCAAGGGAGGAAATGCGCAGTACATAGACGGGCTTCTTTACAAGGACAGCTTTTTCGATTACTTTATAGGCGACCCTTTTTCAACAGGGTACGGCTGCTTTTCCAATGCGATTGTAAAGGCTGCGGAGGATTATATTTCCGATAATGGGGGCGGTTATACGGTCATAAATTTGTCGGGTTCAAGTCCCGATGTCCTCTATGATTACCTTGCCGAGGGAATCCCCGTAATATGTTGGGCAACGGACGGAATGATTGAGCCGGAGTATTACGAAAGCTGGTACGACAATGCAACGGGGGAAAAGCTGGATTGGTACCTCAACGAGCATTGCTTTGTCCTTGCGGGATTTAATATGAGTGCGGATATTGTTACCCTTAACGACCCCATGAAGGGCATTATCGATTACAACATAAACAAATTTGAAACAAGATACTATGAGATGTATAGTCAGGCAATTGTTATTTTGAAGGACGATACCTCCGAAGCGTGGGACGAATCGTATACAGAAGCAAATGAGGAATCCGAGGAAACCTCATCGGAGTATGAAACGGAACAAGAGGATTAATTAAAATCAGCCGCCAAGCCCCTGAAAAATGAGGTTTGACGGCTGATTTTTGTGCAATATAAGGTAAATTGCTGCCTGCATAAATGAAATAGTTATGATACTTTTTTTGAAAAACCCCTTTTCAAATCCTGCAAAAAGTGATAAAATAAAACTTGTCTAAAATGCTGTTTGAAAAGGAGAATGTAAAATGAGTAAATTTCGTGTTGGTATTGTCGGCTACGGCAACCTGGGAAGAGGTACGGAGCTTGCGATAAGGCAGACCGCCGATGCCGAGCTTGCCTGCGTTTTCACAAGGCGTAACCCATCTTCGCTCAAAATTTTGACGGAGGGTGTTCCCGTTTATTCGGTAAATGATATTAAGGACCATAAAAATGATGTTGATGTCCTTATTCTTTGCGGGGGAAGCGCAACCGACCTCCCTGTTCAAGGTCCTAAGCTTGCGGAAATGTTCAACACAATCGACAGCTTTGATACCCACGCAAAAATCCCACAATATTTCGATTCCGTTGATGCCGCCGCAAAGAAAGGCGGAAATGTAAGCATTATTTCCGTCGGTTGGGATCCCGGTATGTTTTCCGTTAACCGTCTTTACAGCAACTGTATTCTCCCCGATGGTGAGAATTATACATTCTGGGGCAAGGGAGTAAGTCAGGGACATTCCGATGCAATAAGAAGAATTGAGGGCGTTGCGGATGCAAGGCAGTATACAATCCCTGTGGAATCCGCAGTGGAGGCTGTTAGAAGCGGCTCTAATCCCGAGCTTAGTACACGTCAAAAGCATACAAGGGAATGCTTCGTTGTTGCAAAGGAGTGTGCGGATAAGGCTAAAATTGAATCGGAGATTAAGAATATGCCTAACTATTTCTCCGACTATGATACAACGGTTCATTTTATTTCCGCAGAGGAGCTAGAACGTGACCATAAGGGCCTTCCTCATGGCGGTTTTGTTATAAGAAGCGGCAAAACAGGTGAAAATCTTGAAACAAATCATGTTATTGAGTATTCCCTCAAGCTGGGTTCAAATCCCGAATTTACTTCAAGTATTCTTGTTGCGTATGCAAGGGCTGCGGTAAGGCTTTCAAGAGAGGGCGCATCGGGCGCAAGAACTGTATTTGACATTGCCCCCGCATATCTTTCCCCCAAGAGCGGAGCTGAGCTTAGAGCGGAAATGTTGTAAAAAACTCATATATGAGCTATAACAATGCTGCCGATGTCCCCCGCCTCTTAGGCGGCGGGTTCCATCTTCGCC